>JBDTLT010000207.1:0-9784 GCA_039934635.1 Acidimicrobiales bacterium | reverse complement strand
TGGGGTTGGTCGTCGCCGGGTCGATCTGCCGCGACCTGCCACCACGGGCGGCCGCGTTCGTACTCACCGGCGCAATCGTGGCCGTGACCGCGACAACGATTTGGTCCATCGCGTTGCTCGCTGTCGACTTCCTCCTTGACTATTTCGCATGGTGCCGCGAAAGCCTTCACGGCCACGGCCACGTGCATGTGCCCAATTGGCTCGGGGCTATCGCGCTGGCCAGCATCGTGTGCGGGGCTGTCGCCGTCGTGAGGTCCTTGGCACGACAACGGCGAGCCCGCAGCGGTCCGATTCCTGAGGGCGATCTCTTTGTCGTTCAGTCTGACAGCCCGACTGCGTTCGCGGTGCCCGGTCGGCACCCTCACGTTGTTGTGTCGACGGGCATGTTGGATCTCCTCGATGCCGACGAACAGCGGGCGATGCTCGCACACGAGCGCGCGCACTTGCGCCACCATCACCACCGGTTGATCATCGCCACCGAAGTCGCCGCAAGTATGTTGCCGCCGTTATGGTTCCCCGCCCGCCGTGTTCGATTTGCCACCGAACGATGGGCCGATCAGGACGCCGCGCGTGAGATTGGCGACGCCACGATCGTCGCCCGCGCGATCGCTCGAGCGGCACTCGCTCGCAGCGATGCGTCAGGTCGGGAACTCGCTCTGTCGGGCAGTGATGTGGCCGCTCGTATCGAGGCACTCACAAACAACCCTGACCGCTCACGCCTCGACCCCGCGCCGTTCGCGGTCGGGATGCTCGTCGCCCTGTCGGCGATCGCCGTCGTGACTCAGGTCCATCACCTCCTTGCGTTCATCCAGACGTTCTGCCTCTCGTGACCGGCGCGTTGACCGGGACGACCTGCGGTGCGCGCAGGCTCTGCCCCCTGCTTCGCAAATTTCACGCGGGCGCTCCGAATAGTGCGGTCACAAGTTTGGTGGCGCCGGGTGGAGCGGTGACGTCCAGGTCGGCTCGGCCGTCGACGATCGTGATGGCAAATGTGTAGAAGGCAACATGCCTGCTCTTGCGCGGCCAGTTTGGCCATCTCGCCGATGAGCTGGGGTCGAAGCGGAATGACAGGCGCATGCCGTGGGTGATGAGGGTGCGACGCGTCGCACGATTGATGACGTCGTGCCATTGCTGGATTCGGTCGGGAACTTGCGTTGCGGCGAGGGTGCACGCGATCGCAACGGTGGCTGAGGGAAGCGTTCCGAGCGATACGGCAACTGTTTGCGTGGTCGCGCTCTCGTCGACGCAAACGCATGCGCCGCTGCAGGCGCCCGGCACAGACTCGATTTCAAGTCTCTCGCTCATTGCTTGAAGTTGCGCCGCGAAAGTTGACAGCTCCTCGATGTTCGCGCGGGTGTCGGCGAGCTTGTCCGCTGCGAACTCGGCCACCCTCAACTGCACGGGAGCGCAACGATCGTCGTCCCAGAGCGCGACCATCTCGGTCAGTTCCTCCAGCGTGAGTGTTTAGGTTGCGATGATGCGGGCGAGCAGAGAGGTGACCGCGTCATAGTGGTCGGTCGTCAGCAGCAGCCCGAGAACGATCAGCGTCGCGCCGGCCACGTAGTGCAATGCGCGACCGAAGGGCTGCAGCCGCCGGGTCACGGCGGGGGCAGATTCGAGCGCGAGCGACGCGGCGACAAATGGAACGCCGACACCTACTGCGTATGCGACGAGTAGCGAGATGCCTTGGAACTTCGTCGACGAGTGGGCTGCACTGACGAGCGCTGCGCCGAGAAGCGGGCCGACGCACGGCGTCCATGCTGCTCCGAAGGTGATGCCCATCACCAAGGGTCGCGTTACCGGTCCAGTCGGGAGCCGTGGGTTCAGGCGCCAACTCGCGGTTCGGAGTCTGCGAATCGCACCCAACTGGATGAGACCGAGCACGACGAGGGCGATGCCGCCTATGCGCTGGATGGAGTTCAACAACGCGTCGACGTTGCGGCCGGCGATCTCTGCGACCAGACCGAGTCCGGCAAACACGGCGGTAAAACCCGAGACGAAGAATGCAGTGGCAATCACACGTCGATGTGGTGATCGTCGAGCTTCGTCACCGGCCATCATGCCGACGTACGCGGGGACGAGTGGCAGCACGCAGGGGTTGGTGAAAGATGCAACGCCGGCACCGAAGAGCGCGACGTATGCGCCGGGGTTCACGTGACGACGACGGCCCGCGGCGAACTCGGGTCGACGCCAAGGAGCGCACGGATGATGGTCTCGGTCTGCTCGTACGCACCTTCGCCGAAATGCTGGTACCGCCGTCGACCGCCTCGATCATGCAGATAGAAGGCCGGCCAGTAGCGGTTCGCGAATGCGCGCCAGGTGACGCTCTCCGGGTCGAGCGCGACGGGGTAACGGATTTCATTGTCGGCAACGAAGCGGCGCACGTTGCCAGGGTCTGCTTCATACGAGAACTCGGGGGTGTGAATGCTCAATACGACAAGCCCGTCATCGCGGTAGCGCTGATCCCACGCCTTGACATGGGGCAGCGTGTGGACACAGTTGATGCATCCAAACGTCCAGAAGTCGTACAAGACGACTTTGCCCTCGAGGCCTCGAGCGTCGAGCGGCTCGGTGTTGAGCCATCCGCTGGCGGTAACCGTCGGCGCCGCGCCGAGGAGCACGGGCAGGTTCGTGGCGTCGTCCGCTGCGGCAACGCTCGTGATCATTTCGCGCGTTGTGCGGCGCGATACCACCACGGCGGTAGTCGCTACCGCGAGCAAAGCAATCAGCGTCACGAGGCTGCGGCGGTGGGTCGACATTCTCAACCGACCGAGATACGCCGCTGGTGATATCCGGTCGCACCGTCAGGGGCAGGGTCCGACCGACTATCGGTCTGCACGGCGCCGGTGCGATCGGTTGCCCGCACCGAAATCGTATGGCCGCCGCGAGTGGCCTCCCAGGTCGTCATCCACTGCACCCAGGTGTTGTCCGAAGCTATTTGGCCGAGGCGCGCTTCGACCCATTCGCCGGCGTCGACGCGAACTTCGACGCGCTCGATGCCGCGAGTCGGGGCCCACGCGACTCCGGCGATGGCGACTGGGCCAGCCGCGACCGTCGCACCCGAACGCGGTACGTCGATACGCGACTGGGTCTTGATCGGTCCGTTCTTGGACCAGCCTCGGCTGATCCAATAGCCGTCGAAGTCCTCGAGCCGAGTGAGCTGGATTTCGCGCAACCACTTCGTGGCCGATACATAACCGTAGAGGCCGGCGATGACCAGGCGGGCGGGGAAGCCGTGCGACGCGGGGAGCGGTTCGCCGTTCATGCCAACGACCACCAGCGCGCTGCGTCCGTCCAAGGCCTTCTCGGTCGGGAAACCAGCAGTGAAACCGTCGGCCGACCGGCCGACGATCTGTGTTGCCTCAGGACGCACGCCCGCACGAGTAAGCAAGTCTCGCAGGGGAACGCCGCGCCACATTGCGGTGCCGATGAGGTCGCCGCCCACTTCGTTCGAGACGCACTGCATCGTGATCGGCTCTTCGACCATGTCCATTGCGATCAACTCGTCGAAGGTGATCGACAGCGGATGGTCGACCATGCCGCTGATCTTGAGCATCCAATTGGAAGGGTCGATCTGAGGGACGATGAGAGCGGTGTCGATGCGATAGAAGTCGTCGTTGGCCGTGATGTACGGGGTCAATCCGTTCACCGTGAATGGCTGCGACGCCGGTGGATCGACGACGCGTTTGGCCGCCGGCAGCAACAGCGCGACGCGCTCACGCGCTGCGCTGGCAGTACCACGAAGCGACCGGCCGACGGCCGTTGCAGTGACGGCGAAGGCAGCTGTGGCACCGGCTAATCCCAAGAACGTTCGGCGTGACGCCAACTTGACGCGCGGGTCTTCGGCCTGCCGTCGACCGGCGGGCGCCTTGCGCGGGATCGGCGCGGCGGCGACCCGCAGCAAACCAGTGAGCGCACCGACACCGGCGACGGCGCCGAAGAACGCGCCAAATGTCATTCGCGGGGTTGATGCGAGCGGATCGATGAGGCCGGCCCAGAGCCCGAAGGCGGCGATCGCACATATGCCGGCTATCCCGATGCCCCGGCGTTGTCGCGAGGCGATCCCGAGCGCCGCACCCAGGACCAAACACGTGACCACGATGCCGATGATGAGCGCCGGCTTGTCGTTGGTACCGAAGACCGACACCGCGAAGTCCTTCAACGATGCGCCGAAACGGTCGATGAATCGCGAGCCCACGGCAGTGATCAGGCTGGGGCCGCGGTTGCCGGGCGCGGTGACGAGTTCCGTGACGGCGAGCGCCGTGCCGGCGGCGAGCGTGCCCGCGATCGCGGCTTGCCAACGGCTGATCATGAGCGCACCGTCACCGGAAGTCGTAGCGAGAATCGGCATCCTGCACCGCGGTTGTCGACCTCGATCGTTCCGTGATGGAGGTCCAGCAGGCCCCGCGCGATCGCGAGTCCCAACCCGCCTCCACCGTGGTCGCGGGTGCGAGCGGTGTCGCCGCGGAATGCTACGTCGAATACGCGTGGCAGATCGGAGGTTGGGATGCCGCCACACTCGTCGCTGACATCGATCCGAAGGAAGCCTTCGCCGGTCGACCATCCGAGCGACACGGTGCCACCGACCGGCGTGTGTCGGATTGCGTTGTCCATCACGTTCTGCAATGCCCGTCGCAGGTACGAACCGGGCACGAGGGCGTCGAAGGTGTCGTCGATCTGGGCAACGACGTCGATGCCACGCGAATGAGCCGCAGTCGAGACACTGTCGAGCACATCGTTGATCAATTGGCCGAGCGGGAGGGTGGTGTCGTCGGGCGCGAGCGCCCCGGCGGTGATGCGACTCAACTCGAACAAGTCGTCCACCAACTGGCTCAGCCGCTCGGTCTCTTGACGAATCAAGCGGTGGTACCGGTCAACGCTTTCGCCATCGTCGACCACGCGGTCCTCCAACGCCTCGGCCATCGCCCGGACCGCGGCGATCGGGCTGCGCAGATCGTGCGATACCCACGCCACCAACTCCCGCCGCGAAGTCTCGAGGTTCTGTTCTCGTTCGCGACTCGCCTCCAGCCGTCTCGACACGTCGTGTAGCTCGGCCGTCACGCGGCGCATCTCCTCGGTGTTCGTGGCGCGTCGGGTCGTAGACGCCGGGGCCGGTTCGGCCAACTGACGTGCGAGTGCGACCACACTTTCGGCTTCTCGCTCGAACGAAGCGCCCAGACGTGTCGCGGCGCCGAGCGCAACGGCCGAGCTAGCCACCAGCACGACAGCGAGAACCGATACGTCGTGCTGTTCGATGAACATCCAGCGGGCCGCCAGCAGCACGCCCGCCGCAGTAGTGACAGTCGAGGTAAGTCCAATGACCATCACCTGCGTGCGTAGCGAGCGCCAGCGCAGCAACCTCGATGCGACGTCGCCGGCAATGGCGGCGCACACCGAACCCAAGCCCGCGAGTATGACGACCACTGCCGTGTCGTGCGCGCCCGATCCAAAAGCGACTGCGAGCGCGACTGCCGCGACGAACCCTATGACGACGACTGTCGCGACGCGCGCACGAGTGTTCATTGCGACGCCATCGCGGCCGACTCGAACCGGTAGCCCACGCCTCGTACCGTCGCAATCATCGTTGGGTTCGCGGGGTCGTCTTCGATCTTTTCGCGCAAGCGTCGAACATGAACGGTCACCGTGGCCGTGTCGCCAACCGCAAAACCCCACACTTGATGCAGCAGCTCGGCGCGAGCGAACGCGTGACCCGGATGGCTCATCAGAAAGACCAACAGCTCGAGTTCTTTCGCGGTCAGCGCCAACGCGATCCCGTCACGGGTTGCCTGGTGCGCGAGCAAGTCGACTTCGAGCGACCGAGCCCTCAACGTGGATCCGGTCGACGCCACGACCGCGCCGCCACCAGCACGGCGCAACACCGCTTTGACCCGAGCGGTCAGTTCTCGCGGCGAGAACGGTTTGGCAACATAATCGTCGGCGCCGAGCTCCAGACCCGCGACACGGTCTTCTTCGCTGCCCCGCGCCGTGAGCATCACAACGGGGATTGGAGCAACGCGGCGAAGGCGCCGGAAGACATCGAGACCGTTCAGGCCCGGCAACATCAGGTCCAACACGACGAGGTCGGGCAGCACCATCAGCGCTCGCTCCAACCCGTCGCGGCCATTCCCGCACACCTCGACCTCGAAGCCCTCACGCTCCAAGTAACGGGCGACCACTTCAGCGAGCATCGCGTCGTCATCGATCACGAGCACCCGAGCTGGCACTCCGGGTTCACCACTTCGCGCGTCGGAGTTCATGCGCTACAGCTAACAGCTCGCGCCGTTCGCACGGGCTTCGGCCAGGCGAAAGTTTCTCGACACGTAAGAATTGCGGCTCTCGACGGCTCGCTTCGCCGGCAACGGGCGCGGTCGTGCGCCGGTGCTCATGGCAACCGGCGCACGAAGCGTTCGAATTCGGCGATCGGTCAGGCGGCGGCGAGGCCCGCCACGCCGGTGGGCACCGAGATCTGGCTCACGGCGGACAGCGATCCGTCGGCCGCGATGTCGTGGCTCGTGATCGTATGTGAGCCACCGCTGAGCGCGAACAGCGTGCCTTCGGTGGTGACCATGTCGCTCGGTGCAGCGCCCGGCTGTGCCGCCACGGCGTTGATCAGCGTGAGCGAACCGTCCCGGCCGACCCGGTAGCTACTGATCGAACCACTCCCGGTGTTGGTCGTGTAGGCGTACTTTTGGTTGTCGGACAAAGCCACCCAACATGCCGCGGCTTGGGTATCGGCGACCGCCGCGCTGACGGATACGAGACCGGTCTTGCCGGCAAAGGAGTAGCTGGACAGTGACGACGCACCGGCGGCGCCGCCCGCGGCGTTCGAAACGATCACGTGGTCGCGTCGATCGATGGCGAAACCGAAGGGTGTCTCACCGGTCGAGGCGTTCGACACCGGCACACCAGCGACACCGCGGTCGTTCACTGCGAGCACATCGATCGTGCTGGTGGCCTTCTCAGTGATGACGAGTCGATCGCCGTCAGTATCGAAGCTGATTTGCGCGGCGCCGTTGCCGGGAAGGGTGCGCGTCGAGCCGGGAATAGGTTCGATCTGGTGGCGGCCGATTCGGAACCCGCTCACAGTGCGATCGCCCGCATTCACCACATAGGCAACGTTGTCATGCACCGTCACGCTGACCGGGCGAATTCCACCTGACGACTCGACATCGCGGAGAGTGAGGCGGCCGTTGTCGCCAATGCTGAACAACGACACCTCGTTCGAGCCAGCGTTGACGGCGAGTAGTCGGTTGTGATCAGCGACGAGTACGCCTTGCGATCCCAAGCCATCGCCTGAGCCTCGGCCGCCGGTCGCATAGCTTCCTACGTTCGTCAGATTGCCGTCGACGTTTCGCAGCGCAAGTACCGCGTTGCCGTCCGCATTGTTGGTTTCCGTATAGATGGTGCCCGCTCGCCCCTCGCCATGTCCTTCGTCCGCGGAAGCGGGGGTTGCGAACGCGAGGGCGGCGAGTGGAGCGAACAGGGCGACGGCGGCCACTGATCGACGAATTCGACTGGACATCAGATCTTCTCCTGTGGAGGAACGACGGCGGGAGTGCCGAGGACCACTATGAGGAATCGATGTGATGAGGGGCGGCGATCGGTTCAAGAGTTTCGCGCGAGTTTCGAATGCAGCGATTCACGACCGCGCGTCGTCGGCGCGCGTGATCGGCGTGTTGGCTCTACGCCGGGAACGCAGGAAGCACAGGTACGTCTGGGTGAGCCCTAGGTGAATCGGCGATGCGGACGGGCTGCAACTGAATCGTTGGGTAGAGTGCGCAGCGATGCGTCAAGAAACGGCGCGGATTGGTGGCCACCATGCGGTTGGCTCAGGATCGAAGTGCCGCGCAACAGGCACGGCGCCACGCCCGGCAATGTATGAGAGACCTGGCTCTCAACGAGTTCGTTGTTGCCGACATAGAACTCGTCGTCGGTGAACTCGTGAACAACGCGGTACTGCACGCAACGCCGCCCTACGACTTCGACCTATTCTGCGCCAACGGCACGGTGCGCGGCGAAGTGCACGACTGCTCGACCGCTCGACCCGCCGTCAACGCCGGTCCTGACCATCGCGGCGGCTTTGGGCTGAACATCGTTGCCGCACGAACCAGCCGATGGGGCAGCAAGCTCACCGCCGCCGGCAAGCAGGTCTGGTTCGAAATCGACCAGCCGTAGGGGACGACCGTGCGTGCTTCACTCGAGCGGTTCGTACCAGTGCGTTTCGTTCGTCTCATTGAGCTCTTCATCGAGCGCCGAAACCTCGGCGGTGATCGGCACGAGCTGCAAACGTCCACGCTTGGTCAGCGTCTGCAATGCGTCGACGGTCCGCAGTGCATGCTGCGGTCCCGTTCCTCCGAGTTCGCGCATGATGCCCTGAATCGAGCGATTGCTGCCGTTGTTCCTCAAACGCAGAACCGTCCGGTAGCAGTTTTCGAGTTCGTCGTCGCCCATCGACCCGACCTCATAGCGTCGATCGGACTCGATTGCGAATGGGGACTGCCCGTCGTCTTGCGCTGCGGCAGTCTCGTCGGAAGTAGTGAGGTCGATAACGCCGCGCTCACCCATGGCGACGCCACGCGCGAACGATAGGTGCCCGCCCAGGTAGCCGGTGCCCCAAGCGCAGAGACCGCCGAGCGCGCTCATCAACACTCCGCGAGCGTGGTTTCCGCGACGACGCGTGAACCAAGATGACAGGTACAGGAATGCCTCGATGGCGTTGCCGCCGGCGTGAATCACCGCGACGCGTTTGGTTCGCTGCTGATCGAGCGCGCGATACTCCGTGAGTCCGGTGGCAATGGTTGGCGGCGTCAACAACAGCCCCGCGCCTACGAGTCTTTGGGCCGCTCGCCGCGAAGATCGCCCTCCGAAGACATCGAGAAGGCCCGCCGATAGCCAGCATCCCAGCGGGAAGTCGGTGAGGAGAGGATGAACGGCATGGCCGAGCCAATCGCCGCGCAGGAATGACTGCCGCGGCCAGGCACGCCAAAGAGTTGGTTGTTACGGCCTCGCCGCTCCCCGCGCCGACGATTACGTGATGCGGTGGCAGTCAGCGATCGATGTCGCCGAAACTGAACAATGCTCTGGCGGTGATGGAGACGACCTCGGGGTGGTACCGCCTTGCGCGGCGCGGCGCCAGACACCGTCTCGTATCCCGGATGGAGATCCGTCATCGAAGAGCGATTCGTGCGTCTGCGTGACCTCGACCAAACGGTCGACAGTGGTGCTCGTGGCAACGATCCTGACGGGTGTGCCTCGTCGGCGCATCTCTAGCAGCAAGTGCAGCCCGGTCGAATCGATGAATGTCACGCCGGAGAGATCGAGTGACACCACGATGTCGTGGCGGATCGCGACGGGGCACAGCTTTGCCAGCACAGCGCGCAGCAGCGGAACGGTTGCCATGTCCAGCCCGCCTGCGACAACCACACGGCCGTTGTCGACATCGATGCGTATCCGTGCATCAAGAGGCATGCCGCAGATCCCTTCGTGGGCATCCGCTGCTCCTTCTCAACAGCACCTCATTTCTTACACCGGGCGGTTCTGCGTGTCAACCGTGCGTCCCTTTTCGGGTGCGGCACTCGAGCGGCGAAGTTCGCGCCCTCGTAGACCCTCATTGAAGGTTGCCAGCGTGCAACGAATGGCTCCTCGAGTTTGAATGCGCACCGGCGGCGGGCAAACAGACGGCATGATCAACGAACCTCACGACGGTGGGGTCCCTGTGCCGGAACATCGAGACGCTGATGCGATAGTTGGCAGCGAGAGGATTGGCGGATGAAGAACTGGTGGG
>JBDTLT010000206.1:0-9865 GCA_039934635.1 Acidimicrobiales bacterium | reverse complement strand
GTTCGATGTCCAAGATGCCGAACTCGGTGCCGATGTCCCAATGCGGCTTGCGTTGGTGCTCGCCGTAATTGGCGGCATCGAAGCCGTGGGTACGCAGCACGACGTTGTCGTGCTCGTCGGCGCCGTCGGGGCAATCGTCGGCAGGGATGTTGGGGACGAACAGCAACACCTCGCGCAAGCGCTGGGCCAGCTCGTCGACCTCGGTAGCGAGGCGCTGCGCGCGTTCACCGAGCTCACGGCTGCGCTCTTGTAGCGCGACGGCGTCGTCTTTGCGGCCATCGCGATGCAGCTGGCCCACCTGCTTGGACAGTCCGCCGATCTCGTTGCGGAGGCCGTCACGCTGCTCGGCCAGCTCCCGTTGGCGACGGTCGAGGTCGAACGCTTCGTCGAGGGGCGCGGTGTCTTCACCACGACGCGCGATCGCCTTCTTGACTTGTTCGAGGTCAGTGCGAATGCGCCGGATGTCAAGCACGACGCAACAGCCTACGGGCTAATTCATCCTCGGATCGCCCATTTGGCCGGGGCCACGCGGCACCGGTTCGGTCGGCGCGGGACCGAGACGTTCGAATGTGTCACTCACGGCTTCGAAGGTGAGATCGTCGGGCAACGGTGTCGGCACGACGCGGCCCCGCCGATCGTTACGTTCTTCGATCGCCGCCCAGCGGAAGAACACGACCGCGATGACCACCCACAAGAAGAAGCCACCGACGATCTTCATGATCGCGCCGGCGGCCTGCTGGTCGCTGAGGACGCCGATCCCCCACAGACGCGGATCATGGTCGTAGATCTTGTAGATCGGATGCTCGGCGAACACGAGGAAGCCCGAGGGCACCGTCGGGACCACGGACTGCAAGAAGAGATAGATCATCTTGGCCGGGGCGATCAGGCGGCGTTCTTCGATCGGTCCACAGATCGGCATCCACATCAACAACGACGACAAGAACAACACCAAGTGCATCGTGTAGTGCGTGGGCCCGGACTGTACCGCCAGGCGCACTGTCGCCGGCCAATGCAACATGATGACCACGCCGTTGAAGATCACCGCCGCCGGCACCGGCCGCGTCAGCCACAACGCGGCGCGCGCCGGGCGGCTGCGATCGGCGAGCAACAAATCGGCCAGCCAGCGCGGCGTAGCCAGTAGGAACAGCGGCGCGGCGACGAACATCATCAACATGTGCTGCACCATGTGCGCCGAGTACAGGTAGTTCTCGGCGATGTCGTGCAACGGCCAGTCAGAGACCGTCCAGAGCACCACCACCGCGGCGACGAAGGCGGTGCGCTGCTTGTTCGTCACGATCGGCGTACCAGCGGGCACGACCTTGGGCCCGATGACCCGAACCGAGTACAAGCCGACGGCGATGATGCCGGCGATGAGCAGCCACACCTCGGGGTGTGCATGGAACTTCCAAGGTTCCGCCGCGCTGCCGACCGCCGCGAACATCGACTACGTCCCGAATTGGAACGCCGCGAGCATGACGCAGTACACGCTCAACGCCAGCGCGATGCCGACGATGAAGAGCCGCATGAAGACGGGCGAGTCGAACTTGAGGTGCATGAAGTACAAGACGACCATCGCGAACTTGATGACCATCAACGCGAGCAGCGTCGGTATCGCGAGCCCACCGAAGTCGACGAAGTAGGTCAGTACTTCGATGGCGGTGAACAGACCGAGTATCAACGCCACGACGACGTATTGCTTGTCACCGGGATGCGCGTGTCCCTCGGCGTGCTCGTCGTGACCGGCATGGGTCACGTCATGGGCGAGCGTTTCCGAACTCATCACGAAACCTCGATCAGGTAGACGACCGTGAAGATGAGGATCCACACGATGTCGACGAAGTGCCAGTACAAACCGACGATCTCGACCGTCTCGGCGTTCTCCTTGGTGAGATTGCCACGCAGCGACTTGATCAGCAACGACATCAACATGACGATGCCGACGGTGACGTGGATGCCGTGGAAACCGGTCATCGTGTAAAAGGCCGAGCCGAACAGGTTGGTCGTGTAGCCGAGACCCTCGTGGTAGAAGGTCGTGAACTCGTAGACCTGACCGCCGACGAACGTGGCACCGAGCATCGCGGTGACGAAGAGCCACAGGCGGTTGCGGGCGATATCGCCGCGCTGCAGTGCCGACAATGCCAGCACCATCGTGAGCGAGCTCAGCAGCAGCACGAACGAGCTCACCGAGGTGAACGGAATGTCGAACACCGCGTCGGGCCCGAGCTGCAATGCGCTGATGCGATCGTGGTACAGCAGGTAGGTCGAGATCAACGCACCGAACAGCAGGCAGTCAGAGGCGAGGAACAGCCACATGCCGATCTTGTTGTTCGACAGACCGGTGCTGGTGCGGTGCGCACCATGCTCGGCCGCGGCGACGGGCGCCTCGATGGTGGCCGCGTCAGCCATGGGCCACCTCCTCGATCTCGCTCGTCGGTGCAGTGACGAGCTCGCCGCCGCCGTGGTCATCGTGATCGTCGTGATGACCACGCGCGTCGGGATCGTCGGGTGGTTCGAGTGCGAAGCCGAAGATGCCGCCGCCGGTGAGTAGGCCGCCGAGGACACACAGCCAGAGGTTGTAGATGAGGCCGTAGCCGATGATGGGCAGGCCAACCGCGATCACGATCGGCCAGTAGCTCGGCGAAGGCAGATGCACGTTCTTGGCGTCGCCCTTTTGCGCGACCTGCTCGGCCGTAGCGATGCGCACCACGCGATGGTTCTCGTCGTAGCCGTACTTGCGATGCCAGAACTCGTCGAGGCCGTGCACTTCGATGTCTTCGTCGAAGTTGTGTGCGGGCGTCGGCGACGGGATCATCCACTCGAGGCTGCGGGCATCCCACGGGTCAGGGCCCGGGTTGACGTAGGTGCCGTTGGCCTTGGCCTTCTTGTACTTGGCCGTGCTGACCACCACGTTGACGAGGAAGGTGAGCACCGACGTGGCGATGATGAACGCACCGATCGAGACGACCATGTTCCAGAACTCGAAACCGAAGCCCTTGGAGTAGGTGTCGATGCGCCGTGACATGCCTTCGAGGCCGAGGATGTGCATCGGGCCGAATGTGAGGTTCATGCCGGTGATCATCGTCCAGAACGTGATCTTGCCACCGCGCTCGGAGAGCTTGAAGCCGAACGCCTTGGGCCACCAGAAGAACATGCCCCCGAACAGACCGAGGATGATGCCGCCGAAGATGACGTAGTGGAAGTGCGCCACGATGTAGTACGTGTCGGTCTGCTGCGTATCGGCGGCCACCATGGCGTGCGTGACGCCCGACAAACCGCCGATGGTGAACATGGCAACCACCGCCGTTGCGTAGAGCATCGGCGTCGTGAATCTCAACTTGCCGCCCCACAACGTGGCGAGCCAATTGAGGATCTTGACCCCCGTAGGTATGGCGATGATCATCGTCGACATCGAGAACGCGGTGACCGCGACCGGGCCGATGCCCGAGACGAACATGTGATGCGCCCACACGCCCCATCCGACGAAGCCGATGGCAATGCCGGAGAACACCATGAAGTGGTAGCCGAAGATCGGCTTGCGGGCGAAGACCGGGATGATCTCCGACACAATGCCGAAGGCGGGCAAGACCAATATGTAGACCTCCGGATGGCCGAAGATCCAAAAGAGGTGCTGCCACAACAACGGGTCCGCGCCTGCCGCCGTGTTGAAGAAGTTGGCGTCGAACAACCGGTCGAAGGTGAGCAGGAACAGCGCGATCGAGATGACGGGCATCGCGAACACGAGCAGCATCTGGGTTACGAGCATCATCCACGTGAACACCGGCATGCGGAACATCGTCATGCCGGGACTTCGCATGTTGATGACGGTGACGACCAGGTTGATGGCGCCCATCAGCGAAGCGAAACCAGTGATCTGCAGGCCCAACGCGTAGAAGTCGATGCCGTGTCCCGGCGAGAACGGCAAGCCACTGTTGGGCGCGTAGTTGAACCAGCCACCATCGGCGCCACCACCGAATATCCACGACGAGTTCAAGAAGAGACCGCCGGCGAGGAAGGTCCAAAAGCTCAGCGCGTTGAGACGGGGGAACGCGACGTCGCGCGCGCCGATCTGCAGCGGGATGAGGTAGTTGGCGAACGCGGCCGCCAACGGCATCGCCGCGAGGAAGATCATCGTCACGCCGTGCATGGTGTAGATCTGGTTGTAGGTCTCACCGGACAGCAGCTTGCCGTCGGGGCGCGCCAGCTGGATGCGGATCAACAGCGCTTCGACGCCACCGACGAGGAAGAACACCAACGCGGCGGCGCCGTACATGATGCCGATGCGCTTGTGGTCGACGGTGAACAGCCAGCTCTTCCAGCCGGTCGTGGACTGCGGCCGGGTGAACACGCCCAACGGGCGCTTGGCGTGGCCGTTGGTCGCGTGTCCGTTCGTGCCGGTGGTGAGCTCGAGGCCCGGTTGTACGACGGTCATCACTCCACCTCTGTCGCGGGGATGGTCACGTCTTTGTTGGGGACTTGACCTGTGGTCATCAGGAACTCGACGAGGCCCTCGATCTGGTCTGCGCTGAGGCCGAGGTTTGGCATACCTCGCTTGCCCTCAGCGTACGCATCTTTCTCCGCCGGCGGATTTCGTAACCACGCTTCGAGCGCGGTGCGATTCCATGTGCCGTCGGCGTTGTAGAGCCGGAAGATGCCACCGGCGAATGTGGTGCGACTCGAGAAGTGGGTGAGCTCGGGAGCCGCCCCGGACACTTGATCGGCCGCGGTGTAGATGTCTTCGTTGACGCCGCGCAACAAGTGGCAGCGCGTGCAGATATTGCGGAACGTCACGATGCCGGCCGCGGTTTTGCTGCCATCGGCCAACGTGATCTCCGGGTCGGGCAGCTTGGCGCTGGTCAACGGTTTCTTGGCTGCGACGTCTTTTTGCTGGGCGAGCCAGGCTTGATCGCTGGCTGCGGCCGGTATGTAGGGGGCCTCTTGGTCGCTGACCCACTTCGTGAAGTCGGCGGGTGTCAACGCGACGGCCTGCATTCGCATGCGCGAGTGGGACAAGCCGCAGAACTCGGTGCACTGGCCGAAGTAGACGCCGGGGTTGTCGGCCTCGATCTTCCACGGTTGGAAGCGCCCGGGCACGGCGTCTCGTTTGCCGTTGAGCTTGGGGATCCAGAACGAGTGGATGACATCGCGCGACGTCACCACGAGGCGCACGTCTTTGCCGGTCGGGATCACGAGCTGACCCGCCGTCACGACGTCGGGCTTCTTGCCGTCGAGCTTGTCGACTTTGGGGTCATAGCTCTTGGCGTTGTCGCCGAGGTAGTAACGGAACTCCCACCACCACTGCTGGCCGACCACGACCACGGTCATGTCCTCTTGCTTGACCTCACGGTTGAGCTTTTGCAGCGTCGCCAGCGACGGCACGGAGATGATGACGAGGATGACCAACGGGATGATGGTCCAGGTGATCTCGAGCTTGGTATTGCCGTGGTTTTGCACGGGCCAATCGCCCTCGACGTGCTCGTCGACGCGGAAGCGGAACCACATGTACAAGACGGCACCGAAGACCAACGCGAGAACGACCAGGGCGATGATGCCGACCGGCGTGAAGAGACGATCGATGCTGCGCGCGTAGGTGCCCTTGGGCTCGAGGGTGTTGAGCTCGCCGTCGTCACCGGCGCAGCCGCTGAGCGTGAGTACGAGGACGATGCCCGCACCCAGCGACATCGAGAGGCGCCGCCAACCTGCACGCGGCTTGTTCATGAGGTCCTCCTTGACCCGTCTCGGACGGGCGCGGTCGATAGCAGCCACCTCAGCCATGCTTTTCTGTGGTTACGGAACCGCCGCTACCTGCGGTTGTCGGGGGACCGATTCGGGGTGCCGATGGATGCTCTTCGTGGTGGATCTCGCGCTGGCCCACCGAGGCGGACACGATGCCGGCGCCGATGATGCCGAGACCGAACAGGACGACTGCCGCGGCGATCATGTTGCGAGTGAGCTTGGGCCGCATGGAGAACGCGATGGCAGCGAGCATGATGACCCCTGCTACGCCGATGGCGACGTAGACCGCGGCGTCCTTGCTGACGGCGAGGAACACCCGCGAGAGGCACAGGATCACGATGGCGATGGCGGCAAACGCCAGCACCGGCACCTCGATAGGGGCCATGACCCGGTTGCGGATGGCGCGGTTGGCGTCGGGATCGCCGGTCGCACGATCGGCCCACGATTGGATCATCCATTCGAAGACGACGACACCGAGAAGGATGAGCCCGGCCACGAACACCGCGCTCGACAAAACCAGGCCGACGACGATGGCGCCCACCGCGAGGCCGGCGGCCATCGGCCAGTAGCTCGCCCCGACCGGGCGCTGCGCGGGCACGGTGTCGACACCGAGCAGTTGCGCCTGCGCGGTCGCGTCGGCGTCGCGAAAGCTGATCGTGATGACGGCGAGCGTGAGCGCGAGCAAGCCCGCGCTGAGCAAGATCGTGTAGCCGGTCTGATTGCCGACGGCGCCCTTGTAGCCGGCGGTGAGCGGACCGAGGTGGTTGCCACCCGACGTGTAGCCGAAGAGCACCGCTGCGGTCACCGCCGCCAAGAAGAAGCCGAAGAACAGCTTGAAGCCAGTAGTGAGCATGATCCCTACTTGGTGACGTAGATCCCGTAGTAGACGAGTGTGTAAATGACCATCGTCGCGGTCCAGAAGTAGAAGGCCGCTTGGATGCCGTCTGATTGCCGGCTCGTGTATTGCCCGGCGAGCGCCCGGAACGCCGCGAGTGCGACGAACACCATGGCCCCGATCAGCATCGCGACTTGGGCACCGGTGATGATGGTGATGAGGAGGTCGGCGACCTCTGTCTTCACCGAGAGCTTCATGTCGTTGTAGTAGAAGACCTGCTGGTTGATGTTGGCCACACCGAACAGCAACGTGATGCCCAATGCGATGTAGGCGTTCTTGCGATCGTCGTTGCGGATGGCCTGCACGGCCCACGCCATGGTGATCACCGACATCGCGGCGGTGACCATCATCATGCCGCCGGGCACCAACGAGATCTGGTTCTTCTTGAGCCACTCGCCGCCCGAGGTGACGACGTCGCTGCGCGTCTTCAGGTACACACCGAACGCGCCGGCAAAGAACATGCCGCAGGCGACGATGGCGAAGACGGTGCCCACGAGCAACGTGCGCGGGCGGGGCAGCTCGGCTGCCGGCATTTGATCGGCGGCGATCACTGCGCCTCCTTGATGTCGAGCAGTGGCCGTTCGGAGCGCACCGGGGCCACGGCCTCGGCGAAGTTGCCCGCGGGAGGCGGTGATGCCGTGGCCCACTCGAGGGTGTGGCCGTCGACCGGATCTGCCGCGGCCGCGTCACCGCGGAACGACTTGAGCAGCAAGCCGATGAACCCGAGCACGCCGAGAGCGACGAGGCACAACCCGATCGCCGAGATGAGGTTGCTCAGCTCGACGCCGTCTTTGACGTTGTCGAACGAGGCCTGGAACCCACCGCCCGGTTGATCGAGGAAGCCCGAGACGAGCTCGGGGACCGCGGCGACGAACGCACCGCCACCGAGCAACAGCGCCAGCGGTCGGCCCATTTCGGAGAACGAGCGGCCGATCAACTTGCTCGACCACCACGCCACACCACCCAGCCCGGCGCACAGGCCGCCCAGCAGCGCGGCGTCGAAGGCGGCGTCGGTGGCAGTGGTCGGGATCGTGCCGGCCAGATCGAACGCCGAGATGGCCCGGATGGCCGCCATCGATGCACCGGCGAAGATGACGAGGGTGCCGAGCAGGGCACACAACAATCCGGTGGGCGGCAGGCCGATGTTCTTGCCGCCGCGGCGCATGGTGTCGGCGATGCCCCCCAGATACATGAGCACCGGCACGAGCAACGCGAACGACATGGCGATGTAGACGAACTGCTCTTCGATGTTGCCGACCTGGACGAAAGCACCAAAGCTGAGCACGCCGAACAGTGCGATCGCGCCCAGCAGCACGCTGTAGAGGTTTTGGCGGACCTTGCCCGCCACCGGCACGATGTCGCCCAGGATGCCGAGCGCCGGAATGACGAAGGCGAACACGGTCGGTGGGCGCAACATCCACGAGACCTGCAGGGCGACCTGGTTGCCGAAGCTCAGGGGTGCCGCGTTACGGAAGTCGACATAGGCGATGACGAGGTTGGCCACCGCCACCGGCAGCACCAAGAGCCACAGCACCGACGCCACGAGCGACGACCAGGCGAACAGCGGGACGCGGTGCAGGTACATGCCAACCGGGCGCAACGAGATGACCGTGGTGGCGATGCACACCGAAGCGAGCACCAACGAGATCAGCGCGAGCGTCAGGCCGAGGATGGTGAGCGCCGCCGCATCGGGGTCGACGCCGCCGGCAGGGGCCGCGCCGAGGCCGCCGTCGACCGCGATCGAGATCGAGAAGATCAGCCCGCCCACGAGCCATCCCCACAGCGACAGCGCGGCCGCCCGGGGGAACGCGATGGCCGGGGAGCCCACCTGGAGCGGGACGATCGCGATGGCGAGGCCCACGAACAGCGGGACGACCGCGAGGACGATGAGGCCGAATTTCCACAGCGTCCATGCCTGGAAGTAGGTGTCGACGCCGCCCAACAAGTCGATGGAGCCCTGGTCGGCTCGCTCGAACCCGACCAGCACACCCATGGTCAAGACCACGAGAAGGAAGATCAGTGAGAAGACGATGTAGAGCCGGCCCACGGTCTTGTGATCGCCCGTCGTGACGAGGCGATAGAAGGCGGGGTCGGTTGTGGGCGCGTGAGTGGTCTCTAGCGCCGCCGGTGCAATCTCGGTAGCTGTCATAGGAATGTGCGGACCTCTGGCTTGCAGCTCGCGTCCGCGCAAGGGCTCAACCCACGGTCGGGGAGGGCCTTCGGCGCACGGATTCCGGGCGCGGACTCTACTAAGCCCCTGTGGCGAGCGGGGAATTGTGTGGGCATTTCGCGGCCGAGTTCAGAACCCTGACCGGATCAACTGATCGGCGGCCATGGCGGCGAAGAGAAGGACGAGGTAGGTGATCGAGAATCCGAACAGGCGCATCGCCTTGCCGGTGGACGGTGAGCGGGCCAGGTCGAGGGCTATCCACAGGAACAATGCCCCGAGGATGATGGCCGCGGCCACGAAGACCAGGCCCATGTCGGCGACCGGGGCAAAGACCAGTGTCGAGGCCCACAGGATGACGGTGTACGCGACGATGTGGCGATTGGTCGTCTGCATGCTCGAGACCACCGGCAGCATCGGGACGTCGGCGGCGGCGTAGTCCTCGCGGTATTTGATGGCGAGGGCCCAGAAATGCGGCGGTGTCCACAGAAAAATCACGCCGAAGAGCACGACCGGCGCCCAGGTCAGTCCATTGGTGACCGCTGACCAGCCGATGAGCACGGGTGCGGCGCCCGCGGCGCCCCCGATCACGATGTTGCTCTTGGACGTGCGCTTGAGCCACAGCGTGTAGACGCAGACATAGAAGAGGCACGCGGCGAGCGCCAGGGCCGCCGACAACAAGTTGACGAACCCCCACAGCCAGGCGAAGGCCACCGCCTCGATGCCGATGGCGAAGGCCAAGGCGCTGCGGGGCGACATGACGCCGGTGACGAGGGGCCGGTGCTGGGTGCGCTTCATCAACCGATCGATGTCGCGATCGACGTACATGTTGATGGCGTTGGCCCCGCCCGCGGACAGCGTGCCGCCGATCACGGTGGCCGCCATCAACCAAAGAGATGGCATGCCCCGCTCGGCAACGATCATCGTGGGCACTGTCGTCACGAGCAGCAACTCGATGATGCGGGGCTTCGTGAGCGCGACGAAACCGAGTACGCGTTCTTTCGTGGAGAACGTTCGAGTGGCCGGTAACTCGGTCAAGCCAGCCGGCATTGACTCCTCCGCAAGCATCA
>JBDTLT010000205.1:0-10120 GCA_039934635.1 Acidimicrobiales bacterium | reverse complement strand
CGAGCCGAGGTTGGAAGGCATGGGCGTCAAGCCGATGATGCCCGGCTTCGTGATGATCTCCGATGACCCCGACGAGACCTGGACACAGATCAGCGATGCCGCATTCTACGACGCCGAGACCTACGCATCATGGCAAGAGGACTCCGCGCGTTCCGACTGGGTCGTGCCGCAATTGCAGACCACGGACGATCTCCGTACCAGCGGCCGCTACCTCGTCGTGACACCGCAGCAATGCATCGAACAAGTCGAACGCGACGGCGGCATCACCTTCCATCCGTTGATGGGCGGTATCTCACCGCAACTCGCGTGGAAGAGCCTGCGCCTCTTCGAGACCGCCGTCCTTCCGCACGTCGCATCCCTCGCGTAGGCACAACGATCAATCACAGCCGGCCGAAGTCGCGATCTCTTTCATGCGCAACGCCACCATGGCTCGCACGATGTCGTGTGGGATCGGGTCGCGCAGCGGGAATCGGAGCGTGCCCTTGCCCGCGATGTACGGCGCCACCTTCTTCTCGAACGCGGGCGTGCCGGCCGGTATCGGGTACACGCCGATGTGGTTCTTCCATGCACCGAAGTGGATCAGGTTATTGCCCCTCCACTTGAAGCACGGCATCTGATAGCTGATGTCCTCGACGGCATCGGGCACCGCAGTGCGAACCGTCGCGCGGATCGAGTCGACAATCGGCCGCACGGCCGCCGGGAGCGAGTCGATGTACTCGTCGATCGTGGCGAACTGTTGTGGCATGGATCAGCCTTCGAGACGTTCTTCGAGGACGACGGTCACGCGCTCCCCTGCTTCCTTGGCGATGGCCTTGCGCACCGCGGCCTTGATCGGCAACTTGTGGGTACCGTCGCCGAGCGCCATGAACGACGAACGGAACGGGTGCCCGTCAACGGTACCGATGACCTTGACGAGCCCCCGAGTGCCGAAATACTCGGCCGACTTCGGCATGACGACATAGGTCCAGCCACCCTGACTCGGGCTCTTCTGCAAACTTGCCGTGAACGTCTTGTTCAGCTTGGTCATCGGCGCACCTCTTGGGTCATTGGCTGCATTGCTGACGAGCGCACCTGTCGGAACTCATCGCGCTCGAGGCGAATGACGTTCGGACAGAGCGATCGTCATACAGGTGCTGTGCGGATTGTCGGTGTAGTTGGCAAAAGGCGGGCACGGCACGAACCCTGCCTTCGCGTAGAGCGCGCGCGCTGCCGTAAAGCCATCCATCGTCCCCGTCTCGAGACTCACGCGTAGGTAACCCCGTCCGGCCGCGACGGCCAGCAACTGGTCGACCATCGCCCGCCCGACGCCCTGGCCGCGGACGAGCCCGCTCGTGTGCATCGATTTCACCTCGGCGTGCGACTCGTCGATCTCTTTGAGCGCTCCGATCCCGAGTAGCACACCGTCTCGACGGGCGCTGAACAGCGTCACGGCCGGATCCAGCAGACCGTCGATGTCCAATGCGTGCACATGCCCGATCGGCGTGACCTCCCGCGAGAACGTCAAGTGCCGTTCCAACAACGCTCGCACGTCCTCCGCTCGGGGGTCATCGACGGCGATCACGAAGTCCATGGTCGTTCCCTACTATAGGAATCGGCGCGGTAACGTCGCCGTCTTGGCACGCGAACGAGAATTCGGATTGGTCTGCGAGGTCGAGCCGGCGACGACGCCCGACCTGATGCGGGTGCGGCACCAGATCGGGGTGATGAGCAAGATCGCATCGGCGTTCCTGATTCCTGACAACCACATCGGACGCGCCACCGTGTCGAGCATCGCCGTCGCCCACGAGGTGGCGTTGATGGGCGGGCGTTCGATCGCCTGCTTGAATGCCCGTGACCGCAATCTGTTGGGCTTCCGTCGCGACCTACTGACGGCAGCCGCGTATGGCGTCGATGAGTTCCTGTTCGTATACGGCGATCGTCCCGAGTCCGGCACCCGATCTGATGACCTGACCGTCCGGTCGATGATCAGCGAGGCCCGCCGCTTCGCCTCGGGCAACAAGTCAGGCGCCAAGCCGTTCCGCGTAGGCGTCACGACCGGGCTGCGAGCGCTACCCGCGTGGAAGCGCGAGGCCGACTTCTTGTTCGTGCAAGTGTCATTCTCGATCGACGAACTGGTCGAGTGGCGCGCGTCGGTCGACTTCGCCGGCCCGGTGTACGCCGGCGTGATGGTGGTGGCCAGCGCAGCGATGGGTCGCAAGCTCTCGGCCGATGTGCCCCAACTCGCGGTGCCGGCGCCCGTGCTCGCGCGCATCGAACGCGATCCAAGTGCGGGCATCGCGATGGCCTGTGATCTCGTCGAACAAGTCCGCGCCTCGGGCGAGTTCGACGGCGTGCATCTCATACCCGTCAGCCGCTACCGCGAGGTCACCAGCCGGCTCGAAGCCAGGCGCTGATCGTCACTCGAAGAACTGGCGCACGATGCGGTCCGGCAGGTCGCGGGGCAGACGGCCGGCTCGTTGCACGAACTCGTAGATCATCAGTGCCTGCCCGACGCCCGCGAGCAAGTCGACGTCGCTGTCGGCGGGCAGGGCGCCGCGCGCCACCGCGCGGCGCACCAATTTTCGCAGTTGCGTCCGCTTGTGCGACGCGTAGTGCGCTTCGAAAGCCTCTGCGAGCGCGGGGTGGCGCAAACGTTCGGCCATGAACGTCGCGAGCAACGCACCGTTAGGGCCGAGCAAATCATTCTGCAGCTGGGTGAGAAACGACCGCATGTCCGCGACGATGTCACCGGTGTCGACGATCTCAGCCCGCAATGCGACCTGATCGCCGATCGCATCGACCACCAAGTCGATCTTGTTGTGCCAGCGGCGGTACACCGTTGCCTTGCCCGCGCCGGCAGCCGCAGCCACGCCTTCTATCGTCATGGCGTCGAAGCCCTCGGTGACGAGTGCCCGCAACGCGGCAGCGAGGATCTCGCGCTCGCGCTCCTTCGATCGTGGGCGGCCTCGCGCCCCGCCGGCGTCGAGGCCGACGGCCGACAAGTCAGCCGGAGTGGACGGCACCACGTCCGACTTCGATCTCTTCGGCGATATCAGTCGCCAGCACAAGCGGCGTCACATCGGCGGGACCGATGCCGGACACGATGGGAGCACGCCCATCGGCGTCGACTTCATGGGTGCGGGCGGGCAAGAACTTCAACACGGCCAGTGCGCCGAGCACCACGATCGACGCCGCGATGAACAGCGTCGTGTGCATCCCGCTCACAAAGCTCGAACGTGCCGTCGCGGTGATTTGCGTGCGGATCGACTCTGCTGCCGGATCGTTCTGCGCAACACCCAGCGCGCTGCCAATCGAGTCCTTGGCTCGGTCGACGAGCGACGAAGGTGCGATGCCGGCGAGGCCGCTGGTCACGTGCGAACCATAGCGCGAGGAGAGAATCGAGCCGAGCAAGCCGACGCCAACCGCACCGCCGACTTGGCGGGTCGTGTCGTTCATCGCGGAGCCGACGCCCGCTTTCTCACGCGGGAGCGAGCCCATGATCGACTCGGTGGCGGCCGGCATCACGTGCGCCATACCAAAGCCCAGCAACGACGTGATCGCGATCACGTGCAGCGTCGAGCTGTTGGTCTGGAACGTGGTCATGGCCAGCAGCGTGCCGGTCACGACGACCATGCCGAACACGACGACGACCTTGTTGCCGAAACGGTGCACCCAACGAGTCGACATCGGCGCGAAGACCATCATGAGCAACGCCTGCGGGATGAGCATCGAGCCCGCCTTCAGCGTCGAATATCCCAACACCGATTGGAAATACTGCGTCAGCAAGAAGATCGTCCCGAACAGCGTGAGGAACGTGATCGTGACGGCGCCGCTCGCGGCGGAGAATCGTGGGTTGCGGAAGTAGCGCATGTCGAGCATGGGTTCGGCGGTGTGCAGCTCCCACCAGGCGAACGTGCCCAACACGATGGCGGCGATGGCAAATGCCACGAGCTCGGATGGCGACACCCAACCCTTCGCGGGTCCTTCGATGATCGCCCAGAGCAGGGCCACGAGGCCAGCGATCGAGAGCAACGCGCCGATTGGATCGAGTCGCGGCGCCGACGGATCTTTCGATTCGGGGATGAACAAATAGCCGAGCACCAACGCCGCGATCACGATCGGCACGTTCACCAGGAATACCGATCCCCACCAGAAATGCGTCAACAAGAAGCCACCGGCGATCGGACCAAAGCCGACGCCGACTGCGCTCACGCCCGCCCAGACGCCGATCGCCTTGGCCCGCTCACGATTGTCCTGGAAGATGTTCGTGAGGATCGACAACGTCGACGGCATGATGAAAGCGCCACCGATGCCCATGAGCCCGCGGGTCAAGATGAGCAACGTCGCCGACGACGCCATGGCGGAGATCGCGGAACCCGTGCCGAAGATGACGAGACCGAGAGCGAGCCCGCGGTAGCGGCCGAAGCGATCGCCGAGGCTGCCGGCGGTGAGGAGCAAGCCGGCGAAGACGATCGTGTACGCATCGACGATCCACTGCAGTTCGCTGCCCGCGGCGTGCAAGCCACCGGCGGACACGGGCTTGGCGAGGGTGGGGATGGCGACGTTGAGAACGGTGTTGTCCAGGCCGATCACCATCAAGCTCAAACAGAGCACCAATAGCGTGTACCACCGGTAGCGGTACGCGACGTCCGGGTCTTTCAGTCGTTCGCGCATTGGGCTCCTCAGATCAGATACGGAACGTATCCGTTTCGTATCTGACCACCAACCGATTTGCGTCAGGCACGAAGGGTCATGCGACACGTCGTGACGACGCGCGATCACCCGCGGGGCAACGCCGGAAAATCGACCGTGGTGAAGAACCAGAGAGACGACGTGAGGAATACCCCCGTCAGCGCCGTGACGAGTGTTGCGCCCACGACCGGGATCGCCCATTTCGGCAGTCGCGCCGCTCGCAGCGACAGCAGTTTCGTCGCCATCGCACCGTAGAAGGCACAACCGAGCAGTCCGTGGACGATCGGCCGAGCACCGCGGTCGGTGGCGAAGCCCAGCGACCACAGGCAGTGATACGCGACGGGCAGCGAGATGACGAACGCGGCGGTTCCGCTCCAGCGATGGGCGACGGGCAGCCACTTGGCCACCGGGCGAGATCTCATCCGTCCGTACATGCGCAACGCGGACAGGAGCTGGAAGAGCGCGAGCGCGGTCGCCACTGTCGTCAGCCAACTCTTCATGGCGATCAACGACGGAAAGCCCAGATCGACGAGCGCTCGATGGGTGGGTTGGTGCACCCGACCGTAGACACCCAGCGCGAGGGCCACGGCACCGCCCGCGAGCGCACAGTTGACGAGCGCAACTGCGCTCGAGCGCTCCCGTGCGGGCAGCTCGACCACCGCCGTATCGGAGGACACGAAGGTGTGAGGAATCCTGATCATGCGAGGCGATACGCCGTGCGATGACGAACGGTTCGCGAACCGGACGTTTCCGCAATGCGTACCGACCTTCATGAAACGCATGACCGGTTCTCTCGTCGTCTGCGTCGGTGCAGGTGTATTCACCGCCGGCGCGCTCCTCTTCGGCCCGGGCGAGCAGACGCCCGCACCGACCGCAACGGCGCCCGCCGCCACGTCGCCCACGCTCGACATCAATGGATTCAAGTTCGCCTCGATCACCGTAAAGGCGGGTGCGACCGTGTCGATCACGAATCGGGACGACACCACCCACACCGTCACGTCCGAAAAGGACGCGTTCAACGCGAAGGCGAACAGCCGCTCGACGACGTCACTCCGTGCGCCGACCACCCCCGGTACCTACCGCTTCTTCTGTGCGATCCATCCGGAGATGCGGGGAACGCTCACCGTCAAGTGAGTCGGATCACTTCGTCTCGACGGTACCGAGCAGCACGCGCCGCCCTGATGAACCCTGATCGTTGTCGGCCTGCTCTTCGGTGACCGTCAGGGTCGGGAAGTCGGCGAGCGCCACGCCGGCCCAGAGTGTGACGTGGTCACCGTCGTGGAACGTGCCGATCGGAACGAGGTTGCCGGCAGCGTCTTTCAGCCACGCCTGGTAGTAGAGACCACCGTCGCGACGCGGCAGCCCGGTGGCATTCAGCTCGATGCGCAGGCCGGACGACTCGGCAAAGACCCGTGCGCTGCCGCTCGCGCCCGGTACGAGCTGCGTCGGCGCCAGCGCGACTTCGGTGCCTTGGTCGCCGTCCTGGCGTACGACCGCGAGGGCGACGACGACGATCGCGGCGGCCGCGACCGCGGCGACGATGCCGCCGATGCGACCGACGCGGCGTCGGCGGGCGTCGAGGTTGATCACTTTGGCCGGCGGCCGCGCGGTCACGGGCGGCTGTGCTTCCGCGGCGATGGCGGAGACGATGCGAGCCTCGAGATCAATGGCGGGCTCGACCCACAACGACGGATCGGCGAGAAGGGCCCTGAACTCGTCGAGCTCAGCCTGCTCGTCGGCGTCGAGGTCGCCCGCCGGATCGCCGGCCAGATAGCTGATGCGGTCGTCGTCGCTATTCATCGCTGCACCTCCTCAACCATCGGTACGAATCGTCGGTTCATTCGGTTCCCTGCCGGTGCTTTCTCGAAGATGACCCAGCCGCGCGGCAAGCCGGCGATGCGCGCGAAACGACCGCGACTTGACGGTACCCACCGGTACCCCCAGTCGCTCGGCGATCTCCGTATGGGTGAGCCCCTGGAGATGGTTCAGTTCCACGAGCTCACGTTCGTCCGGCGGCAGGTCGTCGAGGGCTCGCCGTAGCTCCCACGCCTCGAAAGTGCGCTCGATATCGGGGGGCTCGGCGATGAGCGCCCGCTCGGTGGGCGCCGCATCGTCGAGGTGGTCGTGCTCTCGCCGCTGCTCGCGGCGATGGATATCGATGGCCACCCGGCGGGCGATGGTGGCCAGCCAGGGGCCGAGTTCTCGGCCGGGATCAAAGGAGCTTGCCGCTCGCCATGCCTGGACGAATGTCTGTTGCGCCGCATCTTCGGCCAACTCACGACTGCCCAGCGCGCGGTGAGCAACGCTGTACACGAGGCGGCCATATTCGCGGTACACCGCGCGCACCGCCTCGGGGTCGCCGTCACGAAATCGCGCGATGGTCTCGGCTTCCACGGCCACCAATGTAGGCGAGTGACAACGCGCTGCCCGCAAGCAATTGGGCCGATCCCGCGAACCGCTCGATCGAAGCCGCCGTACCGATGCGCAACAACCCTCAGCAAAGGAACAACGATATGAAGCTCAGAATGTCATTGCTCGGTCTCTTGGCCGCCGCCGCCGTCGCTACCGCGGCTTGCGGTGGAAACAACGATCGCGCAACACGGCCCGCCGACCCCGCGACGCCGGCCGCGGCACCTGCCGGGTCCAACGTCGCGGTCAAGGTGGCCGACTCGCCATTGGGCAAGATCCTCATCAGCACGAGCGGCACGACGCTCTACGGCTTTGCCAACGACACCGCCGCCAAGAGCACCTGCTACGGCGCGTGCGCCAACGCGTGGCCACCCGTGATCGTGACCGACGATTGGACCGTAGGACCGGGTGTCGACTCGGGTGTATTCAGCACGATCGCTCGCGACGACGGCACACAACAACTGGTTGCGGGCAAGCTCCCGCTTTACGAATACGTGGGCGATGCACGACCCGGTGATGCCAACGGCCAAGGCAGCGGTGACGTGTGGTTCGTCGTCGGTACCGACGCGAAGTTCATCACGACCAAACCTTCGGCGACGGCCCCGACGACGGCAAAGTCAGCGGCAACCGCTTCGGTGAAACTCGCCGACTCGCCCCTGGGCAAGATCATGGTCGATGCCGACGGTCGCACCTTGTACGCGTTCACCAAAGACACCAACGGTGCGCCGACATGCATCGATACCTGCGCGAAGGCGTGGCCGGCGTCGTCGTTGACGGGACAGCCAGTCGCGGGCAACGGCATCGTCGCGCCACTCCGTTCGGCCACGTCTCCCCTTGGCGGCGCAATGATCGTCGCCGGTAAGTGGCCGCTCTACCGCTTCGCCGGCGACGCCGGTCCTGGCGATACGAATGGTCAAGGCAGTGGCGGCGTGTGGTTTGCCGTTGCCGCCGACGGAACGTTGATCAAGTGACCTGACGCGCAGAACGGCAGAGTTCGCCGGGCCGGTGCCTTCGTGCACCGGCCCTCTCGCGTTTTGGTCGAGATCTCGCGAACCGCGAGGGCGACTTACGACGTATCGCTGAAGGTAAGCACTGCAAGATTTGGAGAGAACCATGACAACAACCCACGACGCTGCGTCGCCCTCATCCGTCGCAACCGTCGATGGACCCCTCGATGGCCGAGCCGAACCGGAGCACGCGATGAACGCGACACCGCCATCAGAGGGCCGTCGTCGCCTGTTTCGAGCCTTCACTCGGTCACGCAAAGTGCGCCTCGCAAACGGCTCCGACGGAGGTCGTTCGCGAACCACTTCGGGTGCAACGATCGACCATCGGACATCGATGCGATGCCATGTGCTCGGCCCTGGTCAGTGGCCGCGCTGAATCGTGGCGCGCCGGTCGCCCACGCAACGGACAGTCCGGACCAGTAGCGTTCACCGACGCCGATGCTCGAGGAGCGCCCGATGAACACTGATGAGATCGTCACCGCGTACGGCGCGGCGTGGAACGAACACGACGACGCCAAGCGAGCCGCGCTGCTCGAGCACTCGTGGGCCGACAGCGGCCTCTACACCGATCCGACGGCGACCGCGATGGGTCGCGACGCGCTCATTGCGCACATCGGGGGGTTTCACCAGACGATGCCCGGGCACACGATCGATCTGGCAAGCGGCGTCGATACCTACGGCGGGTGCTTTCGATTCGCATGGGTGATGCGCAAGGGCAACGAGGCCGTGCTCGAAGGAATGGACTTCGGCGAACTGGCGCCCGACGGTCGCATCAGCCGCATCGTCGGGTTCTTCGGTCCGTTCCCCGCGCTGAACCAGTAGTCGGCTCCAGCAAGTGCTGCGCCGTCGCAAAGGATTGCCCGACGGGTGGTCAGCCATTGTCGAACAACACGTGGCGATCTGGCGCCTACTCGACGATGGCGAGCGCGTGATCGCCGAGGAGATCAGCGACTGGATGCTGCGGCACAAGCACTGGGAGGCCGCCGGAGGTTTCGCGCTCACCGACGAGATCAGGGTGACCGTTGCCGCGCAGGCCGCGTTCATGGTCCTCGGCCTCGGCATCGACGAGTATCGCGAGGTCAGCGCCATCATCGTGTACCCGACGGCGATGCAATCGCGTGGGGTATACGCAGGCCCGGTACGCGGCACGGTGGTCGAGGGCGCACACCCGGTGCTCGGCGAAGCGCACGGCAACCGCGGTCCGGTACTGATCGCATGGGACGATGCCCGCGAGTCGGCTCGCAACCCCGGTCGGGGAAACAACGTCGTGTTCCACGAATTCGCGCACAAGATCGACATGCTCGATCACATCGTCGACGGCACACCACCACTGGAAAATCGCGGCGACGTCACCCGCTGGGTTGCTGTGTGCACGGAAGTCTTCGATGCGCTGCAAGCGGGCGTCGAACGGATGCCGCTACAGCCCTACGGTGCAACCAACCCAGCCGAGTTCTTCGCCGTTGCGACCGAAGCGTTCTTCGACGTACCGCTACAACTCGAGCACCACGAGCCGAATCTCTACGACGTCATGCGCGATTTCTTCAAGCAGGACCCCGCAGCGCGCCTGCGCCGTTAGATATCCGTTGGGCTCACGCGTTCGCGCCGATGACCACCTCGACTTGGTCACGAACCCACGCCGCGTCGCGTCGGCGTCCTTCGCTTTCCAACTCCGCAAAACGGTCGGCGCCGACGCGGGCGCTCAACCGGCCGGTCAACGCAAGCCTGCCGTCGCGAGCGACGCTCGCGACCAAAACGTTGCGCCGCGCACGAATCGCGCTCGCCGATCCCAAGAACTGAATTGCCAGATCGGGCTGGTTATGATGGTCGATCACATCGGCGAGCGCGTCGATCGCATCCGCGGCGGTGCCCGGATTGCCGCTCGCCAGGGCTCGCTCGAGCACGACCGTATGCGTGCGGCACGCCTGCGTCGTGTCGCCGGCCGCCAAGAGCGCACGGCCCAACGTCAAGAGCGCAGCTACCTGTCCCGCACGCGATCCGACCCGCTCGCCGAGAGCGACCGCAGTCCGTGCGAG
>JBDTLT010000204.1:0-10122 GCA_039934635.1 Acidimicrobiales bacterium | reverse complement strand
CGCCCACCGCGAGATCATTCCTGCCGGCGCACGATGGGTGAAGCGCATGTTGACACGCGTCGGCGGCGTCGGCCCGCTCCGACACGGTGCTCGACCGGTCACCTTCGTGATGCACAACTTCATGGACGCCCGCGATGTCGCGCCCGCATGGTCGCTCCTACGTCAAGGCATCATGAGCGACGACCCGCGAATACGTGCCACGCAAGAACGCCTTCAGGCGTGCTCGTACCACATGGCCCACCCCGACACCGACGAACTCGTGCCCGCCTGCGCGCAACACGCGGTCTACGACCCGGCGGAGAACCGCGAGCTCATCACACTCCTCGACCCGCCCACGAAGCGCCGGCGCGCCTGACCGACGATGCGCAGTCGAATGCCGAGCGGAGGACGATCAGCGTCCCGCGTGGCGTCCGGGATCCCATCCGATCGAACCCAGCGCATCGATTGCGATGGCGGTCGGCTTCGCTTCGAGGTCAGTCGATACTGTCTCGTGCCAACGGTTCAGGAACCCGAACGTGCCGATGACACCCACGATCTCGACGATCTCACCGTCATCGAAGAACTCGCGCAGCTCAGCGAAGTGCGCCGCGGTAGCAGCGTTGGGGTGCTGACCCGAGGCGAACGCAAGTCGCATGGCGGCGCGCTCTGCTCCCGAAAACATCGCGGCGGTCTCGAAGTAAGCGACCGCCGCCAGCTTTTCTGCGGCGATGCCTTGATGCACCAAGCTCGACGCCTGATGCGCTTGGCAATAGCGACAACCGGCCCCGTAGCTTGTCATCAGCGCCACGAGACTCTTCGTCTCGCGCGGCACCGAACCGGCGAACACCGCCTTGATCAACAATTGGAGCGCGTCCAACAGTTCGGGTCGTCGTGCCATTGTCAAGAACGCGTTCGGGATGAATCCCGCGTTCTGCTCGATCATCGCGAACATCGTCTCGTATTCGGGAAGGTCCTCGCGGCGAAGTGGTTGGAGATTGGTCATGGCGACCTCTTAGCAGCTGGGGCCCGGTTCCGCTTGGCCGAGCGCCGCGATCATGTCGGAGGCCCGAGGTCGATCGTCCGGCGCTACTGGGTGGAACGCAAAGCGCAGGCGTCCGTCGGCGCCGATCACGAAGTCGCCGCCGAGTTGTCGAGTGTCTTCTGTCGGCCGCCTCAGCTTCTTGCCTTCGCGCAGCAATCGAGCGTATTGCAACAGCGTTTGCCAGCGGTAGATGTCACGAAGCCGGCCGCGACCGAGACCATAGGCCCAATAGACGTTTCGGTCCGGGTCGGTCAGCACATCGAAGTCAATATCGAGAAGCTGTCGATAGGTCGCGAGCCGATCAGCATTGGCAAACGTGATGACTGCGACCGTCACGTCGTCGATGCGTCCCTGTCGGATGAGTTCGTCGCGCACGGCGACGACGTGCTCTTGGCACGGTAGTCACATCAGGTGCCGGTGGAAGATGACGATGACATCGTGGCCGCGTTGTGCGGACAGGCTCCAAGTGCCGCCGTGATGATCGGGCAACGTAAAGTCAGGAGCGAATTCACCGATGTTGTTCGACATGAAACACCTCCATCGCTTGCAACGTAGCGTGCCCGAGGGCAGCTCTCACCGTTGCTCGTCGGCAAGTTGATCGCGAAGCAGCACACGCAGCCGCATGCGTCCACGGTGCAGGCGCGTCTTTAACGCTGACTCCGCAAGACCCAGAACCTCAGCGGCTTCTGTGGTGGTCAAGCCCTCGATGTCGCGCAGTACGACCGCAGCGCGAACATCGCGCGGCAGCGACGCCAGCGCGGCACGCACCAACCTTACCTGTTGCAGTCGTAGCGATGCTTCTGCGGTGACGTCGGCTCCGTCTTGTTCCGCGGTGGAGCGTGCGTCGTCGAGGGTGATCTGCGAGTGACGGCGGCGGCGTACGCGCATGAGCGACGCGTTGGTGGCGATGCGAAACAGCCACGTCGTGATCGCGGCGTCGCCGCGGAATTGGTCGAGGTGTCGCCACGCCTGGACGAACGTGTCCTGGGTGGCTTCTTCGATGTCCTGCGGGTTGTCGAGGATGCGAGCGACCAGCGTCGCGACGCGGCGCTCGTGCGTGCGGACGAACGAGCGGAACGCCTCGACATCGCCCTTTCTTGCCGCTTCGAATGAAAAGTCAGGCGTCGGTGAATCCTCGCGGCGGGTCACCGCATCAAACCGGTCATGACGCCGTCGTCCATGCTCAGATACGGTAGCTGCCGCTCGACCCGTCGCCAGATGTCCGCGCTAATCGACGATGACCTCGCAGCGCCCGCCGCGGCCCGTGTCACCGGACACCTGGCGAGATGCAAGCGCTGTGCCCGTGTCCTCGCATCGCTACGAGCAACCGTCCGCCACCTCCGCGCGGTGGCCGACGAACCTGCGCCCACCACACGATCCGTCGCCGACGATGTCGTGCGCCGCATCGCTGCCGACGATAAGGCGCCGCGATGACGCGCCGAATTCGAACACGCTCGATCGTGGGCGGCGGGCTTGTCGTCGTCGCAGTCGCCGCGTTCGTGCTCGCCCGCGCGGGCGAAACCACGACGGCACGCGCCGCGGGCAACGCCGATTGGGCGACCATCGCAGCCACAGCAAGGGGCCAGACTGTGAAGCTCTGGATGTGGGGCGGCGAGGACGCGCTGAACCGCTACGTCGACGACGACGTCGTCCCACGAGCCGCGGCAGCGGGCGTGCACCTCGAACGCGTGCCCATCGATGACACCGCCACGGCACTGGCGCGCATCGCAGCCGAACGTGACGCGGGACGCACGACGCGGGGTGCCGTGGATCTGCTGTGGGTGAACGGCAAGAACTTTGCCCAAGGCAAGGCGGCCGGATTGTGGCTCACCGGCTGGGCCGATCGAGTGCCGAACACCAAGTACCTCGATCCGTCGGATCCGACGACACGGTACGACTTCGGCGTAGCGACCGATAGCCAGGAGCTGGCATGGAGCCGCGCCGCGTTCGTGTTCGCGTCCGACAGCGCGAAGGTGAGCGAGCCGCCCAAGGACTTCGATGCGCTGGCCGCGTACGTACGCGCTCACCCCGGCCGGTTCACCTATCCGGCACCGCCCGACTTCACCGGCTCGGCGTTCGTGCGCCAAGCGGTGCAGGCACTCGGCGAGGACAAAGCGTTCACCTATCTCCAACAGCTGCAGCCGTACCTGTGGCAGCAAGGCAAGCAGTACCCGAAGGACGAACCAGAGCTCGAACGGCTCTTCGCCGACGGCCAAGTCGATCTCGCCATGAGCTACAACCCGAACTTCGTCGACACCGGCGTGGCTCGGGGCGCGTTTGCGGGCACCGTTCGCCCGTACGTGTTCACCACGGGGACGCTGCAAAACGTCAGCTTCCTCGCGATCCCATCGAACGCATCGAGCCCCGAAGGCGCGCAGGTCGTCGCCGACTTGTTCCTCTCGCCCGCGCTGCAGGCCGCCAAGCTCGCGAAGGTCGGGATACCGACGGTGCTCGATCTCGATCTACTCGGAGTCGACGCCGCGCTCTTCGCGACGAGCGGCTCACCGCATCGGCTCGACCGATTCGGCACCCCGCTCGAGGAGCTGCCCGCAGACCGCGTGCCGATCCTCGATCGGCGTTGGCGTAACGAGGTATTGCGATAGCCGCCCTCGAGGTCGACGGTGTGAGCGTCCACGTCGGTGGCCGGCCAATCCTCGACGACGTCAGTTTTTCGCTCGCGGCCGGTCAACTCTGCGGCATTGTCGGCTACTCCGGCGCCGGCAAGACCACATTGATCGGCGCCATCGGCGGGCTCGTCGACTATCGCGGCCACATCCGTCTCGACGACGTGCCGATCGATCACCTCCCGACACACAAGCGGGGCACGGTTACGCTGTTCCAGGAGCCTCGGCTGTTCGACTCGATGAGCCTCGTCGACAACGTCTCCTACGCGTCGCGGGTTCGGCGCGTGCGCCGTGCGAAGCGAATCGCCGAAGCGCTCGAACTTCTCGCCGAAGTCGGGCTGGCGGACCGTGCCAACTGCCGCCCTCAAGGGCTGTCGGGCGGCGAGCAGCAGCGCGTCGCCCTCGCCCGCGCGCTCCACGCCGAACCTCGGGTGCTGCTACTCGACGAACCCCTCACCGGCGTCGATGGACCCCGACGCGACGAACTCCGTACTCTCATTGGATCGCTCACGAGCGAACGAGGCATCACCACGATGCTCGTGTCGCACGACTTGTCCGACGCCCTCGCGCTCGCTGACCAACTGGCCGTGCTCATTGAGGGGCGACTCGCGCAGTTCGAAACTCCTGACGGTGTACTACATCGCCCAAACTCCCCCGCGGTGGCTGCGCTGACCGGCAACCCCAACGTGCTCCGCGGGCGAGCCGAGCACGGGGTGCTCACATGCGGAGGTCGCGGCATCGCGGTGAACACGCAACAAGCGCGAGCGACGGAACCCGACGAGCTGTGGACCGTACGCCCGGAACGGATTGGCTTCGCGTCGTCTGGCATCCCCGCCCGGGTCAGCTGGGTCGACCGCCGCGTCACTCACACTCGTGTCGATCTCGAATGCCCGCTCGGCGCGCTCGTCGCGGTCGCCGGCCCCGGCGTCGCACTCCGCGCGTTCGAACGCGTCTACCTGACCATGCCCGCCGACGCGCTCTGGCGCTTTCCCTTCGCAGCGGAGCAATCATGAACAACTCTTACGACCTTGTGGTGATCGGTGGTGGCACCGCGGCGCTGATCGCCGCGTTCGGCGCGGTCGGGGTCGGCGCGCGTGTTGCGCTCGTCGAGCAGCACCGCGTCGGCGGTGACTGTCTGTGGACCGGCTGCATACCGAGCAAACGGCTGATCGCCGCCGCAGCGGCCGCCCACGCGATGCGGACTGCGGATCGCCACGGAATCGCCGCCGTGGAGCCAGCCGTCGATCTCGCGGCGGTGATGGCGGCGGTGAGGGCCGCGCAGGCGACCATCGAGCCGCACGACTCCCCACAACGCCTCCGCGCCGCCGGTGTCGACGTATTCGAGGGCCACGGACGCTTCGCCGAGCCAGGAGTCGTCGACGTCGACGGTAAGCGGCTGACCTATCGCAACGCGCTCATCGCCACCGGGTCACGACCTGTCGTACCCCGCATCGACGGCCTCACCGACGCGAACCCACTCACAAGCGACAACCTCTGGGACCTGAGCGTGCTGCCAAAGCGTCTCGTCGTACTCGGCGGCGGACCGATCGGCTGCGAGCTCGGCCAGGCATTCGCCCGGCTCGGGTCGCGGGTCACCATCATCGAGGCCATGGCCGGCCTGCTGCCCCGCGAGATGGCACACGTCGGCGCCCTGCTCGCCGCGCGCCTCGTCGACGAAGGCGTCGACGTCCGCGTCGCCACCAACGCCAAGGCCGCGGAGACCAACTCGGCGACGGGCGAGCGGAACCTCGTCGTCGAACACGACGGCACGATCGATCGGGTGGCGTTCGACCAGATCCTCGTGTCGGTCGGCCGCCTTGCCGCCACGACCGACATGGGCCTCGACGTGGTGGGTGTGCAACTTGATGAACTTGGCTACGTCTGCGTCGACGAACATCTCCGCGCGACGGGTGATCACATCTATGCCGCGGGGGACGTCACCGGCGTGATGCCCTTTACGCACGTCGCCGGCTACCAAGCACGCATCGTTGTCACCAACGCCCTGTTCCATCTCCGGCGAAAAGCGAGCTACGACAACATCCCTTCGGTGACCTTCACCAGCCCCGAGGTCGCACGTGTCGGCCTCGACGCCCGCGCTGCCCGCGAACGGTGGGGAGACCGGGCGATCGTGCAGCGCTTCGACTACGACACCCTCGATCGCGCGATCGCGCACGGCGACGCGTTCGGATTTGCCGAGCTCGTCGGCGACGCCAAAGGGCGCCTCGTCGGCGCGACCGTCGTTGGCGAGGCAGCCGGCGAATCAATCGCCGAGCTGACTGCGTGGATCGCCACCGACGCCAAGATCGCAGCGATCTCCCAGACCGTGCACGCGTACCCCACGTTCTCTGAAGGCCCGAGCCGTGCCGCCGATGATCTGCTGAGGGCGAAGTACTTCTCGCCGAGGATGCGCCGACTCACGTCTCCGGTGTTGCGGATCCTCCGGCGTCTCGACCGCCCGAAGCGTCATGCGCGCTAGACGACCGCCAGACGAAGACCACGCGCTGCAGCGCGGTGAACCCGACCGCGCCCGAGAAGGCCCACAGGATCTCGACGGTGGCCGCGGGCCATACACACACGAGCGCGTAGACGACGATCGTTTCTGCGCCTTCGGCGAGTCCGCCGACGAAGTGGAACGAGCGGTTGTCCCCGCGTCGGTGGCCGTGCCGCTCCGCGATCGACGACCAAGCCAACAACGCCGCGCCCGAGATGTAGTACGTACCCAGCAACACGACCGCCGCCAACCGAGCATCGGCATTCGCGATCGCGAGCGCGACGACGAAGCCCCCGTAGACCGCGAAGTCGGCGACGATGTCGAAGAACCCGCCGAGCTCCGTCGCACCGACGCGCCGGGCGAGCGCACCATCGAGCCCATCGGCGGCGCGGTTCAACAACCACAACCCGAGCGCCCACCATCGTCGATCGAACCCGATCGCGACACACGCGCCGACACCGAACCCGAACCCGACCAGCGTCACTTGCCAAGCGCGCACACCCCGCCCGGCAGCGCGACGGGCCATCGCGTTCAGAGGACGATTGAACGTCGCGCGCAGCCGACCATCGAACACGTGCACTCCCCTGCGCCATCGGGCGGGATCCCGCTCGGCGCGATACCTGCGCTCGTCATTGTCGCGATGTTGGTCGGGGGAGCCATCGTCGGCCTCGTCATCGACTCGCTCCGACCCGGTGCCATCACGGGCGGCGCGTTCGGCCTCGACGGCTGGCGCGACGCCCTCACCGATCGAGAATTCGCCCGCGCGGTCTGGTTCACGACCAAGGTCAGCGTGATCACCACCGCGCTCGCCACCATCGGCGCGCTGACATTGGCCGTCGGGTTACGTTCGCGACCACGATGGCTGCTCGGCGCCATCGCATTGCCGATACCGGTGCCGCACCTAGCGGTAGCCACCGTCGCCGTCGCCTGGCTCGCCCCTGGCGGCCTCGTGGAACGCATCATCGGCACACTGCCGTTCATGGTCATCGGCGACCGCCACGGGATCGGGATCATCGTCGTCTACCTGTACAAGGAGATCCCTTTCCTCACGCTGCTCACTCTCGCGTCGTGGGACCAGTGCACGATCGAACTCGAGCACGTCGCGGCAACGCTCGGCGCGTCTCGCCTGTGGCGCCTGCGCGATGTGGTTTGGCCGCGCATCGGCTCGCCTCTCGTCGCCGGCGCGTTGGTCGTCGGCGCGTTCACACTTGGCGCCACCGAAGTGCCACTACTCGTCGGTCCGACCCATCCCGACACCATCGCGACCTACGCGTTGACGACCGTGCGCATCAATGGGCCCGCCGGTCGCGCCACCGCCGCCGCCGCGCTCGTCACGGTCGTGGTGCTCATGCTCGTGTGTGCCGCGCTCGCCGCCTTCGTTCACCGACAACTGCGACGCCGTAGATGAAGCGGCGTCGACACACCGGGTCAACCGCAGCGATCGCTCTCGTTGCCGCCCTACTGTTGTCCGCGCCGTTGGTGGTTCTCGTCGTTCAAGCGTCCGCGGATTCCTGGCGCGCTCCCGCCATCATCCCGCAGCGATTCGGGCTGCGCGGCATACGCGCCGCGCTCGCGGATCCCCTCGTACCGATCGCAATCCGCAACTCGCTCGTCGTCGCGCTCATCACCCTCGCCGTCGCGTTGATGATTGCGTGGCCGGCCGCTCGCGCGCTCGCCGCCGACAAGCGGCGCAGCCTCCGCCTCGCGCTCCTCGCGCCGTTGCTCATTCCTCCACTCGCACTCGGCGAAGGGCTCACACCGTGGTTGCTGCGACTCGGCCTCGCAGACCACCTGTTCGCAATCTCGCTCGCGCATCTGGTCTACGTCCTGCCCTACGTCGCACTCGCGCTCATCCCCGGCTTCACCACCGGGCTCGTCGAGAAGGAACACGCGGCGGCCTCACTCGGTGCCGGAGCGCTCTTCCGAATACGAACCATCACCGTGCCCGGCCTCCGCCGGCACCTCGCGCTCGCCTGCGCGCTCGGCTTCGCCGTGTCGTGGAGCCAATACGGCACCAGCGTCGCCGTCGGCGGCGGAGTGCCCATGTTGCCGCTCGTGCTCGTGCCGTTCGCTCGTGCCGACCCGCAGATCGCGGCAGTGCTCGATCTCGTGTTCCTGATACCACCGCTCGCTCTCACCGTCGGCGCCGCGATGCTGCGTCAGCACGGTGAATTGCCCAACAGAACCTGGCCGCTACGGTGAGGAGTACGCGACATCGAAGTGACGCGGGCCCAAGAGCTGTTCCACGCCGCGCGTGTATTGCCCGAGGAGTCACTGATTGAAGCCGCTTCGCCGTACACCGTCGCCAGCATCGCCTACCTTGCGCCGCTACGACGCGACGACCAACCGCAATGAGAGCTGTTCGACGCGACGTTGCGATGCTCGTCGCGTTCTCTCGACACTCCCAATATCTGCTCGGATCCGGCCTGATTCTGCATGTTGTTGTTGGTGCCGCGACCGATACGCGTTCCCGGACTCGCCAGGATGCGCGCGCCGGAGGACTGCTCTCGGCGGCGTGCGCCGAGTGGTCTTGCTTCGGCCGGCCCTTGGCGCGCAGACTGCCGGCGTGGCATTCGACGAGGAACTTGCGGGACGGGTGCGGGAGCGTCTGGTCGGAACTGATGGTGTTGTCGAGTTGAAGATGTTCGGCGGCTGGGGGGTCACGGTGTGTGGCCATATGGCGGTCGGGGTGATGGACGGCGATTTGATCGTGCGGACCGGGCCGGACGCGTTTGAGGACGCCCTGGCGCGCCCGGGTGTGCGGCCATTCGACTTCACTGGGCGGCCGATGACAGGTTGGGTCTTCGTGGCCGGCGATGCCGTCACGAACGCGCGCAGTCTCAGCACCTGGGTGGCGCGTGGCGTGAAGTACGCGCAGGGGCTCCCGCCGAAGTCGTCAAGGAAACGATCCACGCGGAGGCCGTCGGCAAAGCGCGTACCGAATCGGCATTGAGGCCGCGCCTCTGCAACGACAGCGATCGGTGGCTCCCGGTCACCGATCGGTGCGTGACCCGCTGCGAGCGCTTCAACGTCTCCGGCGGTTGTCGAGTTCGGCGATGAGCTTTTTGGAGGCCACGGTGCGGTAGGCGTCCTCGAGGATCGCGGCGATCTCGTCCCAGTCGACCTTGTGCGAACCGGAGGTATCGAGAAACACTCCTAGCCACCCCGAAAACTTTCCTCTCGCCGACTGTTGCGGCACGAAGAAACGTTCGGGTTCCGAACTCACCAATTCCTGGACGATGCCAGGCGGCGCGGGGCACCACAGCGAGATCCGGCCGTCGCCGCGGTGGTCGTCGTGGTAGTAGCACAACGGCCGCTTGTCACCAATGAAGAAACACGGCGCCCCGTGGCTGAAACGCTCGTTCACGTCGGGCAGCGCTACGGCGATCCTGCACACCCGCTCGAATTCACGACCGCCCATTCCCCAGTCTCGCCGAGATCGCACGTTCGATCGACACTTCCGCCGGAATCAACGGTGGCGCCCCGGTTCGATCTGGGTGCAGGGTCCTGCAGCGACGGGGCCAACTGTGCCGGATTCGACGCCTACAGGTTGCGGCCGAGGATCGCGATCACTTTGTCGTGAGCCAACGCGTCGTCGGGCATGGCGACGGCCGGGGCGCGCACGGCGGGCGTGCGCAACATAGCGTTCATCGGCGTGATGACCCCCATGCACTCCACCACAGATCAGCGGGCAGCGTTGTGTCCTGCCCGGTCGCCTTGGCGACGTCCCAGCCATGGGTGAGGCGTTCCATGAACGCGATTTAAGCCAGGGCACATCCCAACCGCAACACGCATCCGCCTAACCGAACTTCATCGCGCGTCCATCGCGCGCTCGCAGCCATTCGCGCTGGTTCGTGCACATTCGCGCTCCGCACATCGGCCCTATTCAGAGTACATATTCGTTCGCGTGCGTCCGTCAGAATTCGGGCCCGAGCCGCCTGAAAAGCGGTAGGTCCGGGGATCGACGCCCCGCCCGACCACCATCA
>JBDTLT010000203.1:0-10232 GCA_039934635.1 Acidimicrobiales bacterium | reverse complement strand
TCCCGGCTTCTCCGTCGAGGTGCTCAACGACGCCGGCACGGTGGTGTCGGCCCGGACGCGGTTGCGCACGGTGCGGGAGGCGACGACGAAGTAACTCGCTCACGCCTGGACTCTCCCTTCAGCTCGCCGCAAGCGACCTACCGCGCTCGCGATCACTGTCGGGGATCCAGGACCTCAGCCGGGACCGTAGCAGCGGCGGCGCCAGCGCCTCTGTCCCGAGCACCTCGCGGGTCGGGCACCTATCAGCGTTGGTCGGGCGACCGCTCCGCGACGCGTCTCACGAGATTTTTCGCTTGATCTCGTAGCTCATATCGGAGCGTCTTTCCGACAGCGTTGGTCGGCAGGGTCGGAACAATCTCGACGTGCCGCGGAACCTTGAAATTTGCAAGTCGTTCGCGGGTCCACGCGATGAGATCCTCGGTTCGAATTTGTTGATCGGCGCGGGGCACGACGAAGGCGAATCCGACTTCTCCAAGCCGTTCGTCGGGCGCGCCTACTACGGCGACGTCAGCCACGGCCGGATGGGCCAAGAGCACATTCTCTATTTCGGCGGGATAGACGTTGAACCCACCGACGATGTACATGTCCTTCTTACGGCCGGTGATCGCGACGTATCCCTCGTTGTCCATCGTTCCGAGGTCGCCCGTATGGAGCCAACCGTCAGTATCGATGGTTGCAGCTGTTTCCTCGGGCTCGTCGTAGTAGGCCTGCATCACGTTGTAGCCGCGGACAACGATCTCACCTTGCTCTCCTCGCGAGAGATCGTTCATGTGATCGTCGACTATCCGAACCTCGACGTCGGGGATGGCGCGGCCTGAGGTGTAAGCGATCCGTTCGGGTGGATCGTCGTGGCGACACATCGTGGCGGTGCCGGTGCATTCGGTTAGCCCGTAGCCGGTCACGATCGTTTGGTACGACATTTCGCGGCGCATTCGCAAGATCATCTCGATGGGCACCTCAGCGGCGCCGGTCGTGCAAAGCCGCAATGACGACAAATCGAAGTCGCTCCTTCTGGGGTGGTTCAACAGCGATTGATGCAACGTCGGTGGGCCTGGGAAAACGCTGACCCGTTCCGCTTCGATACATCGCATTACCCCCTCCACATCGAAGACGGCCATCGGGATCACAGTCGCGCCGCGCATGAACGCGGAGATGAACCCAGCCTTGTACCCGAAGACATGGAAAAAGGGATTGACAATGAGGTAGCGGTCCCCTTCGCGCAGCCCGATGATCTCGCTCCAGTCGGCGAAGGTTCGCAGGGTCTGGCCGTGCGTGAGCATGGCCCCCTTGGGGCGGCCAGTTGTGCCCGAGGTGAACAGAATGTCGCTGAGATCGTCCCTGCGTATCGCGCTCGTTCGGGCGGCGGACTGCTCGTTCGTGACCTGCAGCGCGCCGGCGAGAAAGGACTCCCACGAAGTGGTGCCGGCAGCTGACCGGGACCCGAACACGACAATGCCGCGGAGGTCACCAAGACCGCTCACGGGCTGCTCTTCGTTTGGTTCCCCCATCGCGTCGCGAAGCAACTTCACGTAGTCGATGTCGAGGAATCCGTCGGCCACGAAGAGCACCGACGACCGAGACTTCTCGAGGATGAAGCCCGCTTCGTGCCCTTTGTACCTGGTGTTCAGTGGGACTATCGCGGCGCCGGCGGACAGCGCGCCGAGGGCAGCGAGGATCCATTCGGTCGAGTTCTGCGCCCAGATGGCCACTCGGTCGCCGTGGCCGACGCCGAATGCGATCGCGGCTCGCGTTACTTCCTCGACGCGCTCGTCGAGTTCGCCGTAGGTCATTCGGCGCGCTCCGTCGACGATGGCTTCGCGGTCGCGGTAGCGGCGTGACGAGTCTTGGATCATGCCGGGGAGCGTTCCCCAAGCGAGGTCGCCTCTCAACGGTCACCACTCTTGCGCATTGGGAAAGGGACCATGCCTGGCGTGTGCCATTCGATGGCGGCAAGCCGGCCTGCGTCGGACTCGGTGACGTACAGCGTCGTGTTCGTCGGGCCGCCGAAGCAGAGGTTGCTGATGTCTTTGTCGTCCATCGGGATGCGTTCTTCGATCTGGCCGGTTGGTGACAGGACGTAGATGAGACTGCCGCCATGCCCCGCGCAGAAAACGCGGCCGCTCTGGTCGAAGCAGATGCCGTCCGGGAACACGCCATCGTCGAGCTGCGCGAAGAGGCGTTCGGGCCCGAGCTGACCGGAGGCCACGATCGGAAACGCGTGGATGGTGTAGGTGCGGGAGGCAGTGACGAGCAACGTGTCGCCGTTGGGCGTGACGCCAAGGCCGTTGGGCATCTGGAGGTCGGTCGCGATACGCGTGGCAGCGCCAGAAGCCGCGATGTAGCCGAGGTCGCCTGGGGGGCAGATCCCGCGTTCGTCGGGCCATCTGGGATCGGTGAACCAGATGCCGTTATCGGGGCCGAAGCAGATGTCGTTCGGTGAGTTGAGCGGCTGATCGTCGATCGAGTCGATGACCGTTTCGATTGTTCCGTTTGGCCAGATGCGTTGAATGCTGGCCGTGTAGCCGCCCGGGCCCCACTTGTCGCCGGTGCTCGTCTCGGCGGCCCACAGGCCCCCGTTGTTGCAGATGTACAGCGCGCCGTCCGATCCGAAAGCGCTGCCGTTGGGCGAGCCCTCGATCGTCGCGAAGGTCTCCACGTGGCCGTCGGGAACGACGCGGGTGACGCGGCGCCCCGCGAGCTCGACCACGAAGATGGAGCCGTCAGGTCCCAGCGATGGCCCTTCGGGAAAGGCCAAACCGGACGCGAGGATCCGTTCGGTTCTCACTGTCGCGCGTCACCTCGCTCGGCGTCGCGAGGTTTGGGACGCCAACCTGATGCGGCCATATGGCGTTGCGCAAAATCGTGCTCCGGGTCTTCGAGTTCGGTGGCCATCGTGTCGTTCCATCGGTTCATGAACCCAAACAGCGAGATGACCGCGACGATCTCGACGATTCCCGTGTCGCTGAAGTGCGCGCGGAGCTCGTCGAAATGCGCGGCCGTCGCCTGGTTCGGGACCACGGATGCCACCAGCGCGAGACGCAGCGCCGCACGTTCCGCGTCGGAGAAGATTGGCGAGGACTCGAACTCCCATACCGCGGCCACCTTCTCGGGCGGGGCCCCTCCTGTCTTCACGGAGTGAAACCCGGTATGGGCGGAGCAGTAGCTACATCCGGCGGCGCGGCTGGCGACGTTGGCGACTAGCCATTTCGTTTCGACATCGACTTCGCCTGCTGCGAGTACGACGAGGCTGAGCTGGCCGACGGCGTCGAGCAGGGCTGGCACCCGGCCCAAAGTAGTGAAGCTGTTGGGTGGCCTGCCGTAGGTGGACTGGATGGTCGCGAGCAACTTCTCGTTGCCGGTCATCTCGTCGAGGCGTAGACCTTCGACCCGACTCAACGGTTTCCTCTCTTCAGTCGTCACATGCGGCTCCTTTGTCTGTTGAGGATTTAGGGGGTTTGGGAAGCAACAGGTCCACTGACTGCCCGCTCAGCATCGGACCAGCAGTGTGGAGATGACATGCCACGCCTCCGCCGTCGGGAAAGTTGCTCGATGGGGGCTCGATGGCGCAGACGTCCATGGCGTAGGGGCACCGATCGCGGAACCGACAGCCGCCTGGTGACTCTGGGGCCTGGGACGGGTCGCCTGACAGGATGATCGGTTCCCGGTCGATGTCGGCGAAATGCGCAAGTGAGAGAAGCGCCTGTGTATAGGGATGCCGCGGCTGCGTGAAGACTTGGTTTGTGGAGCCGTGCTCCAGCACTGCGCCCCGGTACATGACCGCCACGTGATGGCTCACGTTTCTCACCAGAGGGAGATCGTGGGCTATGAGCAGATAGGCGAGGCCAAGTTTGCGTTGAAGCTCCATGAGCATCGCCATGGTGTTGGCCTGAGTGGAAACGTCCAAGGCGCTCACTGGTTCATCGAGGACAATCAATTTCGGCTGCGCAGCGAGAGCGCGCGCGAGTGCTACTCGTTGTCGTTGACCCCCGGAGAGTTCATTTGGATAACGCCGGGCGAACGAGCTCGGGAGTTGCACGAGCTCGAGAAGTTCCGCGACGCGTGCTCGAGCGGGTGCGCCGTGCAGCCCTCGATGGAGTCGAAGGGACGTAGTTAGGTGCGTTCCTACGCTCATCGTCGGGTCGAGCGAACCAGCGGGATCTTGGAAGACGGCTTGAATTTGGGCGCGAAGCGCGCGGAGTTCACGTCCTCGGATCCGCGTGACATCACGACCCTCGAACTCGATCCGACCCGACGTGGGGTCGAGCAGGCGCAAGATCATTCGGGCAGTCGTTGACTTGCCCGAGCCACTCTCACCGACAATCGCGACCGTTTGGCCTGCTGGGACCGAGACATCGACGCCGTCCACCGCGACAATGGTGGGAAGCCGGGACAGTCGAAGGGCGCGGCGCCGCGGCGCGAAAGCTTTGCGAAGCTGTTCGCAACGCAGAAGAACGCCCCCCTCGTTGACACCACCGGCATCGGTTAGTGACGCAGTCCGGTGACTCGGTGGCTCAGCAGCGAGCACGCACCGGTACGAACCACTGCCGGTTGATTGGATCGGGGGAGCTTGCTCGATACATATCTCCTGCCGCTCGGGACAGCGGGCGGCGTAGCGGCACCCTGTCGCGGTCATTGGGTCCAGTGCATTCAGCGTTACTGGGGCCGAGGTGACGCTCTGGGCCGCGTCCAGAAGCGACCGTGTGTAGGGGTGTCGAGGATGCGCCACGACGTCTGGCGTGGACCGGTCCTCGACGACTTGGCCCTGATACATCACTACAGTGCGCTGCGAAAACCGCTGCACAAGCGACAGGTCGTGCGTGACGAACAGGATCGCCAGTTCGCGCAACCGTTGTTCCTCGCTCAGTAGCTCCAGGATTTGTGCTTGCACCGTCACGTCGAGCGCGGTCGTGGGTTCGTCTGCGACGAGCAGCAGAGGATCGCAGATGAGTGCGCTGGCGAGCATCGCTCGCTGCTGCATCCCACCGGAAAGCTGGAACGGATACATCGCGGCGCGGGACTGGGGGTCGGGAATACGCACCTCGCCGAGCATTTCGACAGCGCGAGCGGCGGCACGTTGTCGGGTGGTGTCGGTATGCGCTCTAAGCACTTCCGCGACCTGCGCCCCGATCGTGAGGGAAGGGTGCAGGGCCGCTGCCGGTTCCTGAAATACCATGCCTATCTGTCGGCCGCGAATCGAGCGCAACTCCTCCTCGTCAAGACTCAACAGGTTGCGCCCGTCAAAGATTATTTCGCCCTGCCTTCTGATCTTGCGCGAAGGGGTCAAGCCAAGCACGCTCAAAGCGGTCATGGTCTTACCCGAGCCGCTCTCACCAACCAGGGCGACGACTTCACCGCGGCCCACTTGGAACGAGACGTCGTCTAGCACGCGTCGCCAACTGCCATCTGCATAGAGATCGAGCGTCAGATTGCGAATGTCGAGCAGAGCACTCATGACTCGGGCCTGTTGAGTGCGTCGCGAAGTCCGTCACCAACAAAGTTGAAGGCCAGCACCGTGAAGGCCATAGCAACCGACGGCACCACCACCGCCCACGCGTCTCGTTGGATGAAATCAAAAGCCGTCCTCACCATCACGCCCCACGTTGGCGTCGGAGGACGCACACCTAGGCCCAGATAGCTCAGGCTCGCCTCCGCGATGATTGCCACCCCGGTGCTCAACGATGCCTGCACAATGAGCGGCGAAGCGATGTTCGGCAGTACGTGGCGCACCATGATGAAACGATCGGTAGAGCCCACGGCTCGTGCGGATTCGACGAGTTGTCCATCGCGGAGCCGACGCACCTCAGTGACCACGAGCCGAATGAACAGCGGCGCGAAGTACACCGATAGTGCGATGACCGCATTGCGCAGGCTCGCACCCAAGATGCCCGCGACAGCGAAAACCAATATGAGCGGAGGGATCGCAAGGAGCAGGTCCGCCGCCCGCATTACGACGGCTTCGATCCAGCGGCCGTAATAGCCGGCCACCAGCCCAACCGGCACCGCGACGCACAGCGCTAGCGCCACCGACCCAAAGCCGGCAAGCAAGGACACTCTTGCGGCATAAACCACCTGCGTCAACAGATCACGTCCGAGACTGTCTGCCCCCAGCAGATGGCCATGGGAGAACGGTCCGGCGAATCGGTTGCTCACGTCCAACTCGCTCGGCTTGCGAGAAAACAACAATGGTGCAAACGCGGCGCACACCACGATGAGGATGAGGTAGACGAGACCGACGACTGCGAGGCGATTCCGCATGAACGCCCGCACACGACGACTACCAAAGCGGTCTTCGCTTGGACTCATCGTGCCGCGAACCGTTGACGCGGGTCGAGCCAACGCTGCGCGACATCGGCAGCGAGACTGCTCCCGAGTGCGACAGCGACGCCCAGCGGCACGATCCCATGCAAGATCGGGAGATCCCGATTGAGGACCGCGTCTACCGTTAGCCGCCCCAAGCCGTCGATGCTGAAAATCTGTTCGACGATCGCCGCCGCGCCGAAAAGTCTCGCGGCCTGAACGCTCAGCACCGTCAAGGCGGGTGACACTGCGAGGGGCAATGCGTGCTTGAACAATATGGTGTTCGGCGCTAAGCCCTTGGACTGCGCGGTCCGAACGAGCGGTCCATCGAGCACTGCCCGCAAAGAGGACCGGAGCTGACGGACCAATTCCGCCGTCGCAACCGCGCTGAGGGTCAACACCGGCAGAACTAGATGCCGGGCCCATTCGACGAGACCGGCGCTTGGTCGGACATAGCGCGACGTCGGGAGCCAACCCAACTTCACCCCGAACACGAAGATGAGCGCGATGCCGATTACGAAGTTCGGTATCGCGACACCGAGTGTCGCGACCGTAGTGACGAACCGGTCCCGCCACGACCCGCCGCGGGCCGCCAAAATTCCGAGGGGGCCACCCAAGAGGATCGCAACGAGGATCGCGCCCCCAACGAGCGTGAACGTCACCTTCGACCGGTCGGCAATTTCTGATCGAACCGTTCGTCTACTGAAAAGTGAGTCCCCGAGATCGCCACGAGCAGCATCACCGACCCAGTGGACATATCGCGGGATCAGCGGCTCATCGAGGTTCAGCTCCGTTCGGATGAGCGCGACGCGCTCGGGCGTCGCGCTCTCTCCGGCGAGTGTTACCGCCGCATCACCCGGAATGAACGTGTCGAGGCAGAACACGAGAAACGACGCGCCGAGAAGCATCGGCAAGAAAGCGAGAACGCGGCGCCACATGCGCTAGACCCACGAACCGTTCGTGTGAATTGGTGATGGCGCGGCGGTCATTTCTTCAGCGCGTAGATTGCGGGCGCCAAGAAGTTGCCACCTTTGCATGCGGTATAGCCCTTGACGATGTTCTGCATCTCCGGTCGGAAGGCCACGAGACCACCGAAGTGGTAGATCGGCACTTCGTAGGCACCCTTCATGACGAGCAACTCCGCGTCTTTGTACGCCTTGGCCCGGTCAGCCTGACTGGTCGTCGCCGCACCCTGCGTGAGCAGCGCGTCGAGACCGGCGATCACTACGCCCGAGGGATTGTTTGCGCCGTTTTTGGCGAATCGGGCTTCGAGAGCCAATCCGGGATCCGACGATGCGTTGAACGCTGTCACTGCGGCTTTGAGATCCTTGGTCACGTAGAGCCGATTGTTGATCTCGGCCGGAGGTACCGGCACAATCTCGAGCTTGAAGCCCGCGGCAGCCATCATTCCTTGGAGGAGCTCAGTGGTCCTTTGATACAGCGGCAGTTGAATCATGCCGGTCGGAATCGTGAGGCCATCCTTGTAGCCGGCGTCGGCAAGTAGCTTCTTCGCCTGCGCAGGGTCGTACTTGTACATGCCCTCGACGTCTTTGTTATGCGCCCAACTCGAAGCAGGCAGCGGACCCCAAGCGATGGTCCCGATGCCTTCCGCGATTGCCTTGTTGACGGCGTCACGGTCGATCGCAAAGTTCAACGCCTGGCGCACCCGCAGATCATCGAACGGCGCGGCGCCCGGATTGACAAAGAACTGCATGTACTGGGTGGTCGGGTCGACGACATACTTGATGGCGCCTTCGTCCGCCGCCTTTTTCACGTCGGGAAAGCTTGCCTCGTTCAGCGCGGCGTAATTGAGATCGCCCTTCTTGAGCTGCTCGACCTGGAACTGAACTGACACGCCGAAGCTTTCGTAGCCGCCCAACAGCTGGGTCTTCGGATCGTTGTAGCCGTCCCAACGCTCGAGCTTGATGTGTGTGCCCGGCGTGAGCTCCACGTATCGATACGGGCCAGCACCGACTGCGCCGTTGGCGCCGTATTTGTCACCGTCCTTTGCGACCGCAGCGGGCGAGGGCACCATCCCGGCTCGGTCCGCGAGGAGGGCCGGTAGTGTGCCCGCCCGAGCCTCGGACAGGCGCAGGCGCACGGTTAGGTCGTCGACCGCCTCCACGCCGCTGATGAAGGCGAGCGGCTTGGCAAGGGTAGACGTCGTCAGCGTGCGGGAGCGGTCCAGCGCTGCTTTGACGGCCTGTGCGTTGAACGCGGTCCCGTCCTGGAACTTCACGTTCGCCTTCAGCTTCAGCTCAAAGGTGTTCGCGTCGACCGTCTTCCAGCTCTCAGCGAGACCCGGTCCATAGCTCCCGTCCGGTTGCTCGCGAATCAACGTGTCATAGATGAGCGCCAGATCGTCGGAGTCGCAAGGAAACGTCGACCGCGCCGGGTCGAGCTGTTGGGGGCCGGTCGAGGTCACGACCTTCAAGAACACCGTCCGATCCGCCTGAGCAGTCGGATCGGCCGTGGTAGTTGCGGGCGCGCCGGTGGGCGGCACGGGAGACGATGATTCACTGCCGCCTCCGTCGTCACCACAGCTGGCAAACACCAACAGGAAGGTCGTCGCCACGCATAGGCGACGCGTCCGTGAGTTCATCGCTGTTCCCCCTCTTGAACACAGAACCAGTTCTGTGAACGATGTTCTAACATGAGAACGAGTATCTTTCAAGAACACACGCCGAGGCACGGGCCTCGGGCGCGCCCCGCACAATGAGGACGATCGCACGATGAGGGGACACGCGTGAGCACCCAAGCAAAGGGCACACGGCCCGGCGCCCGGCATGGTGGACGCTCGAAGAAACAACTGAGACGCGAACTCGAAGACGAAATAAGCAGGCGATTTATTCTCGACGCGGCAGAGACGGTCTTCGCGCGACAGGGATTCCAAACTGCGACCATCCGAGAGATCGCCGCCGAATCCGAGTTCTCCCCTAGTGCGCTGTACAACTTCTTCGAAAGCAAAGAGGACCTGTTTGCAAAGGTCATGGAGCGCAAAGGACGCGACATCGTCCAGCAGCTTCAAGAGGTCGCCGACAGACAGACAGACCCCTTGGCCCAACTTCACGCGCTCGCCGACACCCAGATTCATTTCTGGTCGGCGAACCGCGACTTCTATCGCATGCTCGTACGCACCGCGAGCCCCGCGTGGTGGACGCTCAAGGCCGAGCTCGACGAGACCAGCAACGACCGGTTCCTCCGTGCGATCGACATCGTCGCCGCCGTCATCCGACGCGGGCAGCAATCGGGCGTGTTCGTACCTGAAGATGCCGACACGTTGGCCGTGATTTTTCTCGGGATACTCCAGGCGTACCTAGCGCGGTGGCTCTCCGAGAAAGACGGCACACGCGACGGCCTCAGCGACAATCCCGACGAATCACAAGCCGGCGGTCTTCACGAGCTCCTAGACCGCGCATTCTCGTCCCCAAATGTCTCGCAGAGTTGACTCGTGCGCACTCGAGACCGGTGCTCGTGCCATGCGTCCATAGCAGGGCTGTAGAAGTCCGGCCGATACTGCGAGTGCGCTGCGTCCGCATCCGCCGGCCCTTGCCCCACCATCCATCGACGATCATCGATCGAGAGCCTCACCACGACGGCGCACCAGCCTTTCGAAGGACACGCCGAGAATCCTGTCATCGGAACGGCCGACCGTGCTGATGTCACGGCTCGCTCGTACCAAGGAGGTAGAGGCGAACGGAGACAGCGTGATGGAACTCAAGGTACGAATTGGTGAACCGGTGAAGGCGGGACGGCTCACGCTCGTGCCACTGCTTCAGGCGTCGGTCAGTCTCGATGGGGACTACCTGCCGGGGCCAGTGGCCGAGGATCACAATCTGATGACCGTGACCGAGCGGGCCGAGGGCGCGTCCGTGCCCGAGCTCGACGTGATCGTGACCGGTCATCTGCCGGTGCTGTTGATCGAAGGCGAGATG
>JBDTLT010000202.1:0-10237 GCA_039934635.1 Acidimicrobiales bacterium | reverse complement strand
GGAGATCAGCTGCGCGAGGAAGAGCGTGCGAAAGTCGCGGTTGCGCCGGAGGAGTTGCAGCACTTGGACTTCCGCTTTGAGCCGCTCAGGCCCGTTCCCGCAGGCCTACAGCAAAATGCCGTTGGGGCGGGGCAGTCCGGCGGCCTCGCACCCCTCGTAGTAGAGGTTCAGCATCGCCTTCCAGTTGGAGACGTAGGTGACCTCGTCGTTGTCGTCGAGGTACTCGGTGTTGCCGTACACGACCGACCACATCTCGGTCTCTTCGGTGTTGTCCTCGGGCACGAACAACGTGTGCACGGAATCAATGGGTTCGTAGAGGTACGACCCGGCACGATTCACGAAATCGTTTTCGCGATACGCCCAGGCACCAGAGAGCGTGAGCGCGATGACGGGGCCGGTGTGCCGATGCGTCTGCACCTCGAGGCCGGCCGGCATGAAGCCGTGCACCACGTACACGTTGTCGGCCTCGCTCGCGTGCAACACGCGCATGCGCGCTCCTACGACCGGATTGATGACGAACGGCACCTCGTCGATGCCGACGTGGCGAGCCGACGGCACGTGTCTGCGAACATCGGTCACGGTGTCCCCCTCGATCACGCGGTACGTGAAACAGTGAAACAGAGCGTAGCTCTTGCTCTACGATGGAGCGGAATGACCCTGACGGTTGCCAACCGCCTGCTCGAACACTTGAGCCCATCGGACATTCGGCTGGTGGCCGACGCCACTGGCAAGCCGGCCGACGCGCCGTCGTCGTGGATCGTCGCCGCGCTGGCGGAAGAATCAGTGCACGATGCGGTCTTCGGCATCACCGATGCGCCGTTCTGCGTGGCCTCCCCATTCCTCGTCTTCACCGTGGCGGTGCACGGCATCGCCCGCGAGTTGGCCGATGCGACCTTGACGACCGAATGGCTCGGCCCGCGCAACCGGCTGCCGGTGTTCGACGCACCGACAATGCGCGAATTCCTCGCCGACGCGGACCGCCGCCTGTACCTGTCGCAGCTGTTGGGCTCGTTCACGCGCGTCGCGGGTTGGACCCAGTGGACGCACACCAGTCGAGGTTGGCAGCGTAATCACTTCAGCGATCTCGATCCCGTACAGCTCGCGCAATTCGCCACGATGGTTTCCGATGCCGAGCGGCCAGGCGTGTGGCGCCGTCTCGGTGATCTCTCACTGTTCTTGACGGGCGTCTTTCCCGACCACACCGCCAAGCGCCCGCTCGGTTCGGTGGCCGAACAGCGCTTGCGCCGGATCACGCAGCTGTCATCGGACGCACAAGGAGGCGACCTGCCGTCAGCGGTCAGCAACCTCGGCGCGGTCGGGCTGTTCGAATTGATCGGCGAGCGCGCCTACCGCAGTGCGGTCCAGGGTGTGCCCCGGCCGCTCACACAATCGATGCGCGTGGTCGACGACATCGCGACGCGTTTTCGTATCGCGCGGCGAGTGCTGAATCTCGTGACCGAGCGGTATCTCTTCCCGCTGCGCACCGAGTTCTTCGACGTCGCGTAGTCAACAAACTAGCGCGGCTCCGCCGCAACGGGTCCGATTGCTTCGGCGCGCCAACGCAGGCGCACGTAGTCGATCACGGTGATTCCGTCGTCGCGCACCAACGGTTGACCGTGCTGCGCCGCGGCGGCGAAGAACGCCGGCAGTCGATCCTTGGGCAGATCGCCGTAGTAGGCACCCCCGAACATCTGCGCCCAGTCGACGATGCCATTGGGGCAATCCTCGAGCGGGCTCGGCCGATCGAAGTGGATCATCATCTGCACGCGGAACCCGCACGACTCGAGCAGGGTGGCGTGTTCGCCCACCGACGGGTAGTACCAGGGCAGCGGCGTGACAGGAGGGGAACCGGCATCGACGCGTGCCGCATTGAGTGCGGCGATGGTCGTTGCGACATTGCCGGCGCCGCCTTGCTCGGCGACGAAGCGGCCGCCGGTGCGCAGCGCGGCGCGGACACTCGTCGTCACTGCGCGGGGCCGAGTCAGCCAGTGCAGCGCCGCGTTCGAAAAGACGCAGTCGAACCGGCCCACCGAGAAGTCGTGACCGTCGCCCACGACGAACTCGATCTCCGGGAATCGCCCGCGGGCTTGTTCGATCATGTTGCGATCGGCGTCGAGGCCGACCACCGATGCCCCTCGCGCGGCGATCTTGGCCGCGAGTTCGCCCGTGCCGCAGCCGAGGTCGAGCACGCGCTCACCGGGTTGCGGATCGAGGAGGTCGATCAGCGAGTCGCCACCACGGGACACGAAACCGAACCGGTTGTCATAGTTGGTCGCATTCCACGTCATCGTCGGGAGTCAAGCACAGCCAATAGCCTGAGTGGGTGGTGGAATCGACCTTGTCGTTGCGTCCGGGCAAGGAACGTTCGCTCGCGCGCCGTCATCCTTGGATCTATTCGGGGGCCGTCGAGCGGTTACGTGGCCACGGTGAGCCGGGAGACGTGGTCGTCGTGCGCGACAGCACTGGTCGTGTGCTCGGTCGCGCCGGCTACAACGCGGCGTCACAAATCGTCGGGCGCATGTGGACCTTCGACGACGCCGTCGTCGACGACTCGTTCGTCGCCAAGCGCATCGAGGCCGCGGCGGCCCGCCGGCGGTCGCTCGACGACGTCACCAACGCGGCGCGCCTCGTCTACAGCGAGAGCGATGGCATACCGGGGCTGATCGTCGATCGGTACGACGACGTCGTGGTGCTGCAGTTCACCGCGGCATCGGCCGAACGCTGGCGCGGGGTGATCGTCGACGTGTGTCGGTCGCTCGACGGCGTCAACAGCGTCTTCGAACGGTCGGACCTCGACGTGCGCAAGCTCGAAGGATTGCCGCCGGCGACCGGTCTGCTCGCCGGTGCCGAGCCACCGGCATACGTCGAGATCGTCGAACACGGTTGCCGCTATCTGGTCGATGTCCGTCGAGGGCACAAGACGGGCTTCTACCTCGATCAAAGGGAGAACCGCCGCCTCGTCGCGCAGAGCGCGGCCGGTTGTCGAGTGTTGAATCTGTTCTGCTACACGGGCGCATTTTCCGTCGCGGCGATGCGCGCCGGCGCGGCCAGCGTGGTGAGCGTCGACTCGTCGGCGCACGCGCTCGAGATTGCCGGCAACAACGCCGACCTCAACGGCGTCACGGCGGCGGAGTGGGTCAAGGCAGACGTGTTCACGTACCTGCGCGAGCTCCGTGACGCGGGCACCACGTTCGATTTGATCGTGCTCGACCCGCCCAAGCTGGCGGCGTCGGCCGCTCAGGTGCGGCGCGCCGCGCGCGGCTACAAGGACTTGAACTGGCTCGCCTTTCGCTTGCTCGCGCCCGGCGGCCATCTCGCCACATTTTCATGCTCGGGTCTCATGGACACCGACCTGTTCACCAAGGTGGTCGCCGGCGCCGCGCTCGACGCTCGGCGGGAGGTCGCGGTGGTCGCGCACCTCGACCAGGCGAGCGACCATCCGGTGCTGTTGTCGTTCCCGGAAAGCGCGTACCTCAAGGGGCTGATGCTCTGCGTTCGGTAGTTGGCGATTGGGGCACGGCTCGGCGGGCATCGACGACAGACGTTCGTGGACCCGGTTCTGATCGGTCCCGTAACGTTGGTGGCCGCTTCGGGTCCTTCGTCATAAGCTGACCCGTCTCCGATCGGAGTTGGCATGGCGGAGTTCTTGCATGGCCCTGCAGGCGCCAGGGCAGGTTGGTGGCTCGAGGTGATCAACACCGGGGAGTTAGCCGCGGCGGACTCGGAGCGGGCGATCGTGCCGGGCGCGCACCCTATGTTCGACGTTCATTCCGACCAAGGCCGCCGTGATCTCTTTGCGTTCTTCGCCGGCGGACTGCCATGGCGTACGGCGTCGATTGAACAGGAGTCGCCGTTCAGCGTTCGAGCGACAGTCGAATCGCCCGACGGAGGACGCCGCATGCTCCGCGTCGATGTGGAGAGGCAGCCGCCTCACCGGATTACGTTGGTTGCCACGCCGCCCCTAGCCCGGACTGATGACGGAGACCGTGGAGCAAGCACCACCGCAGTGCTCACCGCAGCTGCCCGAGCGAGCCACTTCTTTTGGCATGAGAACCCGGTGTTCGCCGACGATCTTGCCGTGAAATTGCTTCCCGACGAGGTTGCGAACAGCACGTGCCGTGCCCGATTTGGAGGGCAGGCAATTGGCTCGCAGCTGATGATCTTGGCCCGCAGCCGCTCTGCAGAAGATGCACTGTTCGCGGCGGTCGAACGAGGCACTTTACAGTATGTGCTGCTGGGTGCGGGGCTCGATACTTTCGCCTACCGACACGCAGATATCGTGCCAGGACTGAAGGTATATGAGGTCGATCGGCCGGCGAGTCAACAATACAAGCGGGAGCGACTCGCGTCTGCGGGTATCGGTGAACCCAGCTGTCTCACCTTTGTGCCGGTGGACTTCGAGAACCAACGTCTCGACCAGCGAATTGTTGCCGTCGGGTTTAACCTCGACAAGCCGGCCTTCTTCGCGTGGCTCGGCGTTGTTTACTATCTCGGAACAGACGCGATCGAGGACACGCTTCGGTTTATCGCAGGTTGTGCTGTCGGGACCGACGTGGTGTTCGACTACATCGACTCGTCTCTCGGACACTGTGCAGGCGTCCAGTGTTACCGCCGGTCTCGGGGAGCCTCTCGTCAGCAGGTTCACTCCGCACGAAATCACTGCCCTGCTCGAGAGGGCCGGATTGCAAGTCCGGCGTGATCTCAGCCCCGGTGATGCTGCGGCACTGTTTTTTGCCGGCCGCGACGACGGGCTCATCCCAACCGGCCAAAGCCGAGTCATGCACGCAAGAGTCGCGGGCTGACGCCTGCGTTGGTTGCGTCAGCCTTCGTCGAGTTCGCTGATGGCGTGGTTCAGCGCGGTTTGGGCGAAGTTGGCGAGCTCGTCGGAGGTCATTGCGCGGCCGCGCGAAGCGTTGCGTTCGAATTCGTCGTGTCCCATAGTTTGGTGTAGCTGTGCGATGAGGGGTTTGAGCCCGGCGAAGGTGTTATCGGGGAAGTTGTGCGCCATTACCTCGACCGCTGCGGCGAGCGTGGCGGCCGCCGCTTCGTCACCGGCGGCCGCGAGATACTGATGGTTCAGGCCGACCACTACCGGGACGCCAGCGTCGACGGCGATCTGGGCGCAGACCGAGTAAACAACTCGAATGCGGCGGCGTGCTCGCCACGGGCGCTGCGGATACTGGCACGGGCGCGGCGCGCGATATCTCCCGTCATCAAACCCTTGACGCGGTCTGCCATCGCTATCGCAGCTTCGAGATAGGGGATCGCACGGTCGGGTTCCTGGGTGCTCAGCGCGTACCCGAGCGCGGCGTTCGAGAAGGCGATCAGCAACGGATTGCCGAGTTGAGCGCCAAGTGCGTAGGCGATCTCCGCGCGTTGCACCGCGGCGTCGGTCTCGCCGGCTCCTGCGAGCAAAATTGCGAACAGTGCCCCGTGACTTCCCGCAAATTGGCGGTCTCCCTCCGCGAGTGCGCGGTCGATGGCCTCATCGGCCAGTCGCATTGCGTCGACGACGTCCCCGGTCAGCGCGGCAACGATTGCGTGTGCGAACAGGGCATCCGATGTGGGGTCGATGCCGGCCTCTTCGAATGCTTCGTCCATGGCATGCAGGGGCCGCCATCTGCGCCGTGCCAAAGGAGAGGACCAAGGTGGATGCGGTGGCATGCGCAATGGCCTGCGGCCGCAACCGGTGCCGGCGGGCTTCAGGCATCGCCAGCGCCATGTCAAGTAGCCGGTAGACGCCGTATCGGATGCGAGGAATACCAAATCGCGAAAGCGCAATTGTCATCGCCAGCGCGAGGTCCACGTCTCCTGTCGCAACACACCAGTCCAACGCGGCGGGGAAGTTGGCGAACTCTGCGTCCATTCGCCGCACCCAGGCCTCTTCGTCACGACCATGCAAGCCTTGGTCGGCCTGCTGCGCAAGGGCCACGTAGTGCTCAGCATGGCGACGACGAACAGATTCGCCCTCGCTGGCATTGTCCAGGCGCTCTCGGGCGTACACACGCATCGTCTCGAGCAACCGATAGCGCGTGAAGTCCTCTGCCTCGTCGGCGACAACCATGGATCGTGACACGAGGCTGGAGAGCGGGTCGAGTACTGCATCGGCCACGATCGTCCCGCCGCTCGCGACCGCTTCGACATCATCCAACGTGAAGCTTCCAGCGAACACCGCGAGGCGGGTGAACAGGGTCGCTTCGGTCGACTCGAGTAGCTCATAGGACCAATCGATTGCTGCCCGCAGCGTCTGGTGACGCTCCAACGCCGTGCGTCGTCCGCCGGTCAACAACCGAAAGCGCTGATCCAGCCGATGAGCGATCTCGAGCACGTTCAACACTGCGACGCGCGCTGCCGCGAGCTCGATCGCCAGCGGCACTCCGTCGAGTCGCCGACAGATGTCGGCCACAATCCGGCCGTTGTCGGCGTCGAGCGCAAAGGTTGGGCGCACCGCCTGGGCGCGCTCAGTGAACAACTGGACCGACGCGGCCGCCGCGAGCTCTGCGAACGAAACGTTCTCCGCAGGAACGCCAAGGGATCCCAGTGGTCGCAGCAATTCTCCATCAACGCCCAGAGCCTCCCGACTCGTCGCCAACACCACGACCCGAGGACACGCGTGCACAATTGCATCAACGAGCGATCCTGCTGCGTCGATGACGTGTTCACAGTTGTCCAACACCAACAGCGACTGTCGGTTGCGCAGAAAGGCGAGAAGACCCCGCGTTGCCGGCTAGCTCGACCGTTGCGTCACGGCCAGACACGTCGCCACCGCTTCGGGCACCGCGTCTCGATCAGCGATGGACGCCAGCTCGCAGAACCATGCACCATCGGCGAAGCCCGGCAACATCTCGGCAGCAGCCTGCAGGGCAAGCCGGGTCTTGCCGACACCGCCCACTCCGATCACTGTCACAATCCGAGACTTTGCGGAAGCGTCGACGACGGACTGCAGTTCTCGCTCACGGCCCACGAAGCTTGTGAGCACGATCGGCAATTCGCCGGGGAAGTAGTCCAGCGATCGCAACGGTGGGAAATCACTACGCGCGCCACGACTTCGAAGCTGGAAGATCCGCTCTGGACGAGCCAAGTCCGGCAGTCGATGCACGCCGAGATCGAACAGGTCCGTGTCGCCGGGCAGCCCAACCATCACGAGCGTCCCTGTCGCGTTGGACAACAAGATTTGACCGCCGTCACCAATCGACATCAAGCGAGCGCAACGGTTCAAGGTCGAGCCGAAATAGTCGCCATCTCGCAGCTCGGCTTCACCAGTGTGCAAACCCATCCGCACCGGCAACACGTCACGCAACCGTGCTTGCGAATCGGCTGCGGCCGCGCACGCATCGGCCGCCGAAGCGAAGACAGCGGCTACGCCCTCACCAGTGTGCTTGAACAGATGTCCATGGTGTTTGGCGATGCCCGCGCTCGCGCCGATCACGATCGCTACGTTGCCCCTCACACCCGACGACGTCGTGGCCGATGGCCAGGAGACGTGGCGTCATCTCGACGCCGATCTACCCGAAGTGGCCGGTGACGAGCAACCTAATGATCGTGATCCCGTGGCGTTCATGTTCTCCCTCGCCCGCGCCGTCGGAGCCAGGTTAACGAGCGGGACGTCTGTGTCAGCCACGCCCGGGGAGGCCTCGCGCCTCCGCCACCGTTGCTCACGGGCCTCGGTCCAGAAAGCTCGCGAGTTCGTCGAGGTCGATGGCGACGGAGTCGTTCTGCAGACGGGGGCCGATCATCAGGTGGTGGTCATTGCGACAGATCGCCGACAGCCGATGGAAGAAGGGATCGCGCCAGTCATTACGTGCAATCTCGAGCAGACATGATGGCGCGACTCGTCGGAACATGATGTTGGTCAAGCCGGCACCAGTGGCACCGGCGACTGTGCTCGCGTTCGAGAACAGGTCGATCTGCTCCGCGAAGGTCATCGTCTCCGGACGGACGACCTCGTAGTGCCGGGCGGTCAGGACCTTGTTGATCTCGTCCTGATTCGTGAACGTCCTCGTTGCTCGCTGGACGAACAGACGCCGATCCAGCGGATGGTCCGGGGGGAACACCGCGAGCTGGTCGAGGAAGCGATCGAACATCTCCGGGGTTGGCCAGTCGACACGGGGAACGATGACCTCGTCGGAGACCACCCAACGATCGTCAGCCACCAGCCAGGTACGTTCCGCGAACCGGCCTCGGCGCACCAAGTCCTGGAAGAACGGCTGCGTCGCCAGACGGGGAGCAACCAGGATTGGTACCTGGTCATCGATGCCAAGGTCGTCGAGCAAGAGCAGCGACGGCAAGAGCTGGAACATCGCGTGTCCATAGTTCTGATCGAAGACGAATCGAAGCGACACGCACCGAGGAATGTATCGACATTCGGAGGGCGTGGCCCGAAGCTCGTCGAATCGTGATTCGTCCGGGACCCGGCTGTAATACTGGATTAAATCGCGCGCGCGATGTCGCCCTGCCCAGCCGACAGATTCTGTGAAGAGCTCGCCGGAGTCGAGGATCACAAACCCGTCGTCAGGTTCGATGAAACACTTCCGGTTGATCACATGGACGGAATCGGTCGTCGGCTGGTTTGCTTCGGGCAACTGTTCGAGATGAATCCGCAGGGTTTGGTCCTTCAGGTCTGATCCATCTAGAGGGTTGTACGTCGGACGACGGAGCACCTCAAATGGCCGCATCGTCGCTTCCGCGAACTGACCGCCCCCGCGCCGGTCCCAGCCCTGCCATCTTCGCTCCACGCTGCGCTGGAAGCGCACCCACTTCGCGCGGTTCACCGCTCCCATGTCGCCATTCTCCGCATCCGTCGGTACCGTCGCACCTCGGCGCCAACTTAGCGGGTGGGCCCGCAGGGGCCGTGGGATGGGGATCGGTGGCGCCGAGACGCTGCCGCGTGTGCCGGGCGCTGAGCGACGTCGCCTGACGAGGCAGGATGACCTGCCTCGGCCTGATGGCGAAGCGCAGCAAGTCCCCCCCTAGGATCGGCGCGCGTGGCGGACCCTTGGCCGACATCGACGACCTCGACGGCGCCGTCTCGACCATCACGCAGGCGCTCAAGCGAGGCGGGTCGTTCGTGTTTTCCTTGCTCCATCCGCGCTTTGCCGGTGGTGACGACGTGTCGGGCTCGTGGCCCGCGTCGAACCGGTACTACGACGAGGGATGGTGGTCCGCCGATGGGGAGTCGTCGACGCTCCGTCGTCAAGTCGGCGCGAACCAACGGATGCTGTCTACATATTTGAACGCGCTCGTTCGACGTGGTTTCGCGTTGGATGAATTACGGAAGCCACCCGGCGCCGTCCGACTGGGCCGAGAGCAAGCACGTAGCCGCGGCGCGTCCGGTGTTCCTGGTCGCCCGCTTTCGCGCGCAGTGACGTGGCGAGAGCCCGCTTCGGAAGCCGACGCTCTAGCGAGAGCTATCGACGACTTCGACATGTATCTGGCTCGACGTGAAGCGCACCGTCGCGGTCGGTCAACGGCCGCGAGTGGTCACCACAAACATCGGTGTGTCGACGGTCGGCACCGTGACGCGCCCGATCGGATTGTCCCGCAACAACCCCTTGCGCTCGCCCAACGCAAACAACAGCCGATCCGCCGATGTACGGACTTGACCGTCTCTTGCGCACGACCCTCGGCCCGCATCGCGTCGTAGACGCGCTCGATATCGATGTGCGTCAATTTGCGGAGGGGCACATCCATCAACGGGTAGAGCCACTTCGCAGCAGTGTCGTAAGCGGCTCTCGTTCCATCTTTCCACTCGGCCTCTTGGTCGCGCGCCCAAGCGGCCCACAAGTCGTACACGGTGCCCTTGGCGGCTGGTAGTGCAACTGTGCGTCTGGTGCGTTTGCCCAGCATCGCTTGGGTCTACTTCATCACCTCGTCGTAGTTGCCGTTCTTGCTGACGGGTTGACCGTCGACCGTGACGATGTTGCGCCACACGAAGTTGCCATCGACGTCGTTGCGAAAAGTGCCCTTGTCGTTCTTCACCTTGAACGGCTTGGGGAACGGACTGCGAGAGCGCTTCGTGACGGGCTTGCGTCGAGCAACCGTTCGACCTTTCCCGTTCTTTCCCACGCCTCGTGCGGTCATCGCAAAAGTATAGCTGAACAGGTCTTTTTAACTGGATAAATGACTCGCTTAAAACCTGAAGGGTTTGTGGTGCCGGGCCGACTGAGCGACACTGGCGGCCGACTCACAGAAGCGAGGGGATATGCGGGGCATTGTGTGGATGGGCGAGCAAGCCGAG
>JBDTLT010000201.1:0-10254 GCA_039934635.1 Acidimicrobiales bacterium | reverse complement strand
TGCGGCGGGGGCGTCTGCGGCGAGTTGAAGTGCTTGGTCGTTGGTGAGCTGCGCGCCCTGTTGTTTCGCCGCGTTGTAGGCGCCAGCCGGGGGCAGCCGCCCGGCTGGTCACCGCGCGGTGATTGAGCCGCTCTGGATCCGGTATTTGACGGTCCGAACGTCGTTCCCGATCGTGATGTTGATCGAGTAGTCGCCATCGGCGGACGTGTAGTTCTGCGGCCTGATGCTGCTGGCACCGGTGTCGTTCGGACCCAGTTCGGACTTGAGCTTGTTGGACCCGCCCCCGATGAGCTCGTTGTCCCCCTTCATCACCGCGATCTGGGCAACCACGGCACCTGCCTGTGCCCTCTTTTTGTCCTTGGTCTTGTAGGTGTATGTGATGGTGTCGCCCGAGAGGGCCGGCGCGTCGATGAACTCGAACTCGACCACGCCGCCGCCCGAGGCGTACGCGTCGTACGCGTGCACGCCCTCCTCGAACCCGCCGGTGTCCCAGCTGTGGTCGTAGACGGTCTCTCCGTAGCCACCAGCGTCCCAGCTGCTGTCGGTCCCGCCCTCCACGGATCGCCACTCGGCGCCGTCCCACCACCACGCTCCATCCTCGGAGAGCTGTGCGCCATCGGGCACGTTCGTCATGGTCTCTCCTCTCGCTGATCGGCACATGAGTATCTCAAACACAGCCGGCTCGTGCCGCTCCCGTCGTCCAACGCATCTTCCGCGAGTTCCTCAGCGGCAAAGGGCTGCGCTCGATCGCAAACGGACTCACGCAAGACGACATCCTCTCGCCCTCGGGTCACGATCCCGGACGCAACTCGCATCGCACCTCGAGCAAGAACGCGTGGGCGATGTCGGCGGTGCGAGGATTCATCGCCAACCCCCCGCTACACCGGCCACCAAATCTGGAACAAGCAACGCAAAGACGAGATCCTCATCAATGTCGATGACGTCGGCCTCGGCCACGAGACCCGCATGCGCTGGAATGCCCGCTCTGAATGGGTGCGATCCAACGAGCTGGTCCACGAAGCCCTCGTGTCGGCAGAGGACTTCGAAACGGCACAGGCGAAATTCGCTCACACCACTCGCGCCAGCCGCACGCCCGTTGCCGGACGCCGCTACCAGCTCGCCGGATTGCTGCGCTGCGGGATCTGCGGAGTCCTGGAGCACGACGTCGAAGGCGATGGACGTCCGCACGGCGACGACGTGCGGAGGCACCTCGGGAAGCGCTCCGGCGATCGCCGTCGCCAACCTCACCATGTCGGACTGGAAGTGGCGGAGCACCGCTTCGACGAGCGGCGACGACCGGTCTGCGAAGAGACGAGCGAGAAACCGAACGTAGGAGCGGCCCGACGGGACCTCGAGTAGCATTGGCTCGCCATGGCATAGTCGATGACCTGCCGTTTCACGTCGGTCGCTCTTCCCACAAGGAAAGCATGAGGGGGTGTAGCACGTACGTGCTACGATCGGCCCATGAGTACCACGACGGTCCGACTCGACGATGACGACGAAGCGCTCCTCGACATGCTCGCCCCCGAGTACGGCGGACGATCCAGCGCCATACGCCAAGCGCTCCGCAACCTCGCGGCCGACCGCCACCGACAAGACGCTCTCCGCTCCTTTGTCGCCGATTGGGACGCCCACGAAGGGCCGATCGATGACGCCGACATCGCGGCGATGGTTGACCGATACGGGCTGTGATCCTCGACGCCGGCTTTCTCATCTCCATCGACCGGAGCGAGAAGACCGCCCACACGTTCCTCGCCGCCGCCGACCGGTCAGGAACTGCGCTGCACACCACACACCCCGTCGTCGCCCAGGTCTGGCGAGACGGCCCGCGTCAAGCCCGCCTGGCGGCCTTCCTGAAGGCCATCACCGTTCACCCCTTCGACGACGGTCGGCCCGTCGGTCGCCTGCTCGCCCAAGCCCAATCGTCGGATGTCGTCGACGCGCATCTCGTCATCTGCGCCGTTCGCTTCGGCCACGACATCCTCACCGGCGACCCAGACGACATCGCCACCCTGACCGCAATGTTCGGCCCGGCAGCTCCCGTCGTCCACAACTGGCCATGAAACCGGCGCAGCCGGATGCGCCAACATCCGCTCATGAGTTGGAGCTAAGTCGGCCGCGGCCGGCGCGCGAACCGACCGGTACCATTTCGGCCGTGCTGGCGCAGTCGTCGCCGTGCTGATCGAGGCGTCACACGCCTATCGACTGCAGTTGCGCACCGCCGAGATCCGAAGTCGGTTGGCCGCCAACCCGTACCATCGCGGAGTACGTCAAACGTCAAACGCCATGCGCTCTGCGAGCTGACGTCGATCGGCGACGCCAACCTCGCCGCGGTGCAATCGATCCTCGGAGCAACGGTCGAATCGGGCGCGTTGCCGCGCACCATGTTCCGCCAAGTTCGCACCTCACTCGATCAGCTCCGTGCTGCGGTGAAGTCGCGCGACGCGGCAGGCGTCTCCCTCCAACTGCGTGAGCTCGATCTTGCGTTGGCACAGCTTGCGACGAACGCACGCGAGTTGTACGCGACGGTCAGCCGCGTCGCCCGCGAGGAGCGCCTCGAGGATCACGTCTTCCTCCTGTACAAGGACCAGCTGATCGCCTACCTCCAGAGCTTCCACGACGACCTGGTCCGAACGCCAGTGCGTCGCGGACGAGCCGGGTGTCTCGAAGTACGGCATCACCGAGCTGCCGCGGTTCGTAGAGAGTAGGATTCTGGGTGCAGTGGCGGTGGCGCGAAAGTTGGTCAGGGTGCTCGGCCCGGTGCAAATTGTGCTGCCCGAATGCACAATCGATCTGCCGAGCGTCTCGCAGCGCCGCCTTCTCGCTGCGCTGGCGGTCCACGCACCGCACCCGGTGCGTCTCGATTGGCTGTGCTGGGTGCTCGGCGTTTCGAGCGGGGCCGTGCGCACCACGGTCGCTAGGTTGCGTCGCATCGGCGGCGACGATCTCGTGCACACCACCGCCACCGGCTATGGCGTCGGGGTTGCCGTCGATGCGGAGCTCGCCTGCGCCGAGCTCGCCGAGCGTTGCACCGACCCTGACGTGATCGGCCGCGCGCTTGGGAGATGGGCCGGCCCTGCGCTCGACGAGTTCCGAGCCGAAGCGTGGGCGCACGGCGCGGCGCTCCGCCTCGACGAGGTGTACGCCACCGCGGTCGAAGACCGCGCCGCGAACCTGATCGGGCAGGGACGAGCCGACGCAGCGATTCCGCAGCTCGAGACGTTCGTCGCCGATCATCCCTTTCGCGATCGTCCGCGCGGGCTCTACCTCCGAGCGCTGGCGGCGACGGGACGACCGACCGAAGCCCTGCGCAGCTATCAGGACTACCGCGCCTTCCTCGTCGAGGAGGTCGGAACGGGACCCACCAACGAGCTGCGACGCCTCGAGCAGCGCATCGCCGCGGGATGGAACGGCATCGAAGAAGAAGACATCGAGCGTCGGACGGCATCCGCAGCCCCCACCGAGCGAGTACGAGCGATGCCTACGAGGTCCGTCGAGGGCGACAACATCGTCGGCCGCCGGACCGAGCTCGACCTGCTGGCCACCGCGGCCGATGACGCCGAGCGATGCGTGCCGCAGGTGGTCCTCGTCAGTGGTGAGGCGGGCATCGGCAAGTCGTCGCTCATCTCGACGTATGTCCGGCAACACTGCGATCCGAGCCGCTGGCGCACCTTCTTCGGACGCTGCGATGAGTTCATCGGCGAACCGTTCCAGCCGTTCCGCCGGCTACTCACCGACCTGATCGAGGAACTGCCCGACGAGGCCTTGGTGGCCCACGCGTCGCGCTTCGGGGGCGATCTTGCATCGCTCGTGCCACAGATCCACCAACGGATCCCGATACCCGCGCGCGAGCTCGCGACCGATCCGACGATCGCGCGCCATCTCCTGTTCCAGGCGGCAGCGGACGTCGTGCGTAAGAGCGCCGAGGCCGGGCCCTTGTTGATCGTTGTCGACGATTTCCATTGGGCCGAGTCGACGGGCCGGCAGCTCCTCGTGCACCTCGTGCGCGAGCTGGCCGCACTTCCGGTCTTGCTCGTCGCCGGCTACCGCGACACCAGCGAAGCCGAGAGCCCGGAGTTCCGCGCCGCGCTCGCCGACTTGCTCCGGCTCGGCGCGCACCGCATCGTGCTCACGGGACTCGACGACGCCGAGATCGCCGATCTGGTCCGAGCGCGACTGGCCGGTACGGCGGACCGCGACGTCGCGGAGGTCGCGGCGCGGCTCTCGTTCGAGACGGCGGGCAATCCTCTGTACGCCGAGCACTTGCTGCAGTACTGGTCCGACTCAACACTGATCTCGTCCTCCGACGAGGTGGTGACGATGACGAGCGGTGTGCAGCCCGATCCGCCACCGACGATCCGCGACCTCGTGTGGCGGCGGGTGGGCGCCCTCGGCGAACGGGCGGGCCCCGTGCTCGGTGCCGCAGCGGTATTGGGCGTCGAGTTCGAGGAGGACATCGTCGCCGCCATGACAGGTGCAGATCGCGCCGAGCTCGACGACCTCTTCGACCGGGCCGAGCGGGCCAAGGTCCTCGCCGCGAAATCGAGCGCTTCGTCCTCGGCCCGGTTCAGCCATGCGGTCGTGGCCCGATCGTTGGAGGCCGAGCTCGGCGAACGTGCTCGGATCCGGCTGCATGGCGCCGCGTTCGACGCCCTGCTGGCCGCGGCGAACCGCGAGGGATCCGAAGCCGTTACTTCCGTTGCGACCCGGCTGGCGCATCATGCCGAACGCGCGAGGCGCACGGGCGAGGCGCGGCACTGGGCGACGGTGGCCGGCGAGGACGCACTTGCGAACCTGGCGGCTGACGAGGCGGTTCGCTGGTTCCGGCGCGCCCTCGACCACACCGGGCCCGAGCGCGGGGCCGAGGAGCTCCGGGCCGATCTGCTCGTCCGTCTCGGAGAGGCCGAATGCCGCGCCGGTCTCGTCGAAGGGGTCGGAACCCTGCAGGCCGCGGCATCACTCGCGCAGCGTTGCGGCGCAGATCACGTGATGGTGCGGGCTGCGCTCGCGATCAACCCAGGTTCGCAGGTTCGCTTCGGACCGGGAGCGCCCCAGCAGCTGGCGATCGTGGAGGCGGCGCGGTCCCGGGTCGCCCACGACGACAGCGCGACCCGGGCCCGGCTCGAGGCATTGCTCGCGCAGAGTCTCGTGCACACTGACCAGCACGAGCGACGGGCGACCGCCGCCGCCACGGCGCTCGAGCTGGCGCGGAGGTCGGGAGACGCCGGGGTGTTCGCGCGCGTCGCGCCGAACGTGTTGTCGGCGCTGTGGGCGCCCGGCCAAGCGCAGCTCCGCAGCACGGTGGCCGCCGAAGCCGCCGCAATCGTCGAGACGCTCGGCGATCCGAGCGTCTCCGCCGCGCTCTACTTCGCCGCGCACAGCGCGGCGGTGTGCGTCGGCGATGCAGTGAGCACCGAGCGCTACCGGCAGCGTCTTCGTGCTATCGCCGACGAGCTGCAAGAGCCACGGGCCAAGTGGTTGGCCGCGATCGTCGACGGCTTCGCGGCCACGATGGCCGGCCGCTTCCGCGCCGCAGAGGCGTGCATTGGCGACGCGCTGGCGCACGGCATGCGGATCGGTGAGCCCGACGCCTCGACGATCTTCGCCAGCCAGGGCTTCGCCATCGGCTTGTGCGAGGGACGTCACGCCGACCTCGCCCCGTTCGTGCAGGACGTCGTGTACGACGAGGCGTCGATCGACCTCTCCTATGAAGTGGCACGAGCGCTGGTCTCCGTGGGTCTCGGCGAACACGACGAACCACGGGCTGTGTTGCGTGACGCCATCGCCCGCGGGTTCGAGACGCTCCCCCACAACCTGGTCCGCTCGACGGTCCTGCTCGGGTACGCAGCGCTCGCCCTCGAGCTCGACGATCACGACGCGGCCGAGGCGCTCCTGCCCGAGGTCGCCGGGCTCGAGGAGAAGGTGTCGTTCAACGGGGTCACCGGCCAAGGCCCGGTCGCGGCGTACACGGGCATGTTGCTGTCGCTGCTCGGGCGGCACGCCGAGGCCGAAGCGCACCTGCTCGATGCGCTCGCGACCGCCGACGCATTCGGTTGGGACTACTACCGGGCGGCGATCCTGCTCGCGCTCGCCCTCGACCGACATCGGGCCGACGACGTCGACACGACCGCCGAGGACTGGCTCGCGCAGGCCGACGCGCTCTGCGACGGCCAGGATCTGGCGCACCTGCGCCGCAGCTTGGCCGCACTCCGCACGGCGCAACGATCCGTCACGGAGCAGCGACGGCGCGATGCTCGAAATCGCCACGGAGCGTGAGCCTCCATGGCGTTCTCGATCGCGGCGATCCGATCGCTGTCTCGGCGGTTCATTTCACCTTGCCCACTGCCCAGGAGTATGCCGACTCGCGCATCTCGGCAGTGCCGACGGCCTCGACGAACGCATTCTGCCCCTGTGTGTCGAATGGCTCCGTGGTCGAGCCGACGGCGATGTTCGGGTGCGGGTTCGCCGCCGCGAGCGACCTGTTGTTCACCAAGGTCGACGGCATGCCACTGCACCCCGAACGCGTGTCCCGCGAGTTCCTGCGCCGTATCGAACGGTGGTCACTGCCGCCGCTCACCCTGCACGGGCTCCGCCACACCGGGGCGACGCTGGCCCTCAAGGCCGGCGTGAACGCCAATGTCGTGCAAGAACGCCTCGGCCACGCCACCATCGGGATCACCCTCGGGACCTACTCCCACGTCACCGCCGGCATGCAACGCGAGGCGGCCGAGAAGGTGGCGGACGTGATCTTCGGTCGGTAGCCGCCCCCTAACCCCACGCGCGCCGGCGTCGTCGAGGAGTTCGACTGCCACATCGAATCGGGTCTGCTCGCTCGGTGTTCTCGGTGTGATCTCGGCGAGGAACCGATCGACGTCAGAAGCGTTGATTTCCTTGGCGATCCCACCGGCGGCAAGTTCAGCCAGCAACGAACGCAGGCGCGATACGAGTCGGCATCGCTGGTTGCCGATGTCGGTGTTGCGCTTCGCCAACAGACGTAACACTTCCGTGTGCGACGCCGGTGCCACTTGACGCAACGCGTCATGGCGTAGGGCGGTGACCGCCACCGATTACGCGTCGTTCGGGTCGGTCTTGTTCGACAGACCCGAGGCAAGCACCCGGGTGCGTGCTGCCAGGATCGCGGGGACATCGACCACGCTCGGGGAGCGGCGTTCAACGGTTACAGCAGTGATCACAAGACGGGCTTTGGACACCCGGCGAACAGTTCACCGCCGACCACAAACTGTCCGGGATCACGCGCGACATCTGTCCGCTATGTCCTGAGACACAACACCCCGGCTCCACGGTTCGAAGCGGGGCTCGTCCCCGGTCGGGTTCGACCGGGGACGAGCCGCTCTACGCGATGAACTTGAACAGCGCGATGTGGGTGGCGCCGTTGGATTCGCCCAGGCTGAGCGTCATCGTCTTGCACGATCCCGCATACGACTTCGCCGTCTTCCAGTTCCACTGGTAGTAGCCGTCACCGAGGTTCTGCAGACCTGACGAACCGGTCGAGTACTCCTCCACCGCGTCGACGGTGGATCCCACCGAACAACTCAGCCCGGTCACCGTCACCCTGACGACGGCCGAATCCAGATCGGTGACCGGCAGCCCGTCCGCCGTCGTCAGCCGCCACTTCAGCGGAACCGTCTGCCCGGCCTTGGCCTGGTTCAACACGCCGCCACCGTTGATCGGAGACGAGAAGCCCGTGAAACGGTAGGCGATCACCGACACGCAGGATCCCAACGACGTCGCCCCTTCCTGCAACGTCGTCGTCCCGGCCGGGCACGCCGTCGCGGCGACCGCCCCGACCGTCCCGACGTAGTAGCCGATCGGCGCCGGAATGCACGACGACTGACCCGTCTGGGGCTGGAAGCTGCCCACTGCGCACAGCACGGCCGCAATGGCACCTTCGGTGGCGACGAACGAACCGGGTGCGGCCGGCGTGCAGGGCTCCGTTCCCGTCGCCGACCACGTGCCCACCCCGCAGGGCGTCGGCTGCTCCGTGTCGATCGAGATCGTGTAGGTGCCGATCGACCCGTAGTTGGTGTAGACCCCCGGCAGGCCCGTGCCCTCGACGATCAGTCGGTAGTCGCCTCCTGCGAGCGTGGCGCTGATCGACGCGTCGAGCCCGCCCACGGTGTCCGCATCGACCCGCACGGCCGGCGGATCGCTGACTTCGATCTCCTCCAGGGAGTCGTCGGCGAGGATCCGGTACAGGGTGGCCTTGACGTCGAGGTTGCTGGTCGGAGCGGGCGTGACGCGGATGTCGGTCGGCCCGGCCCCCGGCGTCACCGTGAAGTCGTACGCATCGGTGTCCATGGGGCCCGACGCGCCGACCCCGATCACACGGACGATCACTTCCTCCCCGACGGGGAATCCGTTCGACGCCAGGCGCGAAGCGTTGTAGGACTTCCGTACGGCCGTCACGTGACGGACCCCGTCCGCCGAGACAGCCACTGACGACACCACCCAGACCTCGTACTCAGCGCGGTTCAGAGACATCACGGTGACGTAGCCGCGCTGCGGGGCGGCGTCGTCGAGCGTGTCGATGATCGAACCGACGTCCCTGCTGGTCGCGTCGAATCGGTTCAGGTTGAGCCCGCCCCCGTACTCCAAGCCCTCGCCCACGAAGTAGTGGAGTTCCCGTTCCGACAGTGCGGGGAACGGTGCGTAGAACGGACTTTGGGTGATCAGGGGCGGTGAGATCACCCCGGACCCCGTGAAGCTGGAACCGCTCGCCACCACGGGTGACGCCTCGTCGGCACGGGCGAAGAGACCGTTGAGGGCCATCCAACCGTACGAATCCCGATACCCCAGCCCTTCGTAGGTGAAGTTGGCATTGCACTCGCTGTCGGGATTCTTTTCTTCGAGGTTTGTGCAGATCTGGGGCGTGAAGTGCAGCCGCGGGTCGGTGCCCAACGACGGGGAGCACGGGTGCATCAATGCGCTGTAGATCGCGCCGGCGACGGTCGGCTGGCAGCTGTAGGACCCCGTCTCGTAGGGCTCGTGCCACAGGCCCACGACGTGGCCGATCTCGTGCGCAGCGACGTCGGCGAGCCGGCCCGCTGTCAGGAGTCCGGGCGCCGGCAGCACGTTCGGCCCGGCCATGACGAGCGCCTTCGGGTCGAGAGGGGGTTCTGGCGTAGCCCAGTGCCACTCGTTGTCGCGGAAGGTGCCCAAGTTCGAGCAGCCGACGGACGCCGAGGAGGAACAGAGGATCGCGCCGTCCACAGCGCCGGAGGTGAACACGACCCTCGTTCCGTATTCCTGATCACCGGGCACCACGTTCCAGCCCGAGGTGGGACACTGATACCAGTCATAGTCGTACGGCTCCCCGGTCCGAGGGTCGAGGGAGAGGTCTTGGGTGCAGGCCGACGACGGATACTCACCGTCCGGCGTCATGCCGCGCGGACAGGCGAACAAGTATCCGCCGGCGGCGTTGCGGCAGTAGTCGGCTCGCAGCGCATCGACACCGGGATCCTCGGTGGTGACGTCGACGTCGAAGGCCGCGTAGTACTCGGCGACACGCACCCAGACCTCCCGGATCGCGGCCAGTTCGTCCGAGGAGAAGCCATCGACGGTTCCGTCGAGGCCGAGGTCGAACGGAAGCATCGTCTCGATCGAGCCGTCGCGGCGAGGACGACTCGCTCCGTCGAAGTCGAGGTAGATGGTCCTCGTCGAACTCGGCAGGGAGTGGAGCGTGAAGGTCTCGGCATCGGAGTACGCAGCGGCCTCCGCGGCCAACGCCGCCGACGCTTCCGGACTCTCGGGCGTCTCCCCCGTGACATCGGCCACCTCCTCGACGTGGCCGCCCGCCTCGAGGATCGCCAGCGCTTCCTGACCACCGAGCGTCTCGTCCAGCACGTCGCCCTCTAGGGCCAGCGCCGGGTCGACTGCGAGGACGCCACCGGCTCCCCCGTCGCCTTCGGCGGCTGCGCCTCCCGTAGCGGACGCGATGGAGATCAGCGCCATCGCGATCAACCCGCCGACGATTCGTTTCCGCAATCTGCCCTTGTGTTCCACGCCTGCTCCCGTCGTCGATCGCTGCACCTACACAGCGATCCGTCGCCGCAGCATGGAGCACGGGGCGCGTCACTTGCGCGTCACCTGGCGGCGCACTTCAGGGCATCGCCCGCAGCGCCGCCGCCCGGCGTGTCCAGGAGGCGAGACCGTGGACGGCGCAGAGCTCCTCGGCCCGTGCCAGCCAACGCTCGGCGATGGCATCGAGACGTCCGGACACGGCGACACGATTCT
>JBDTLT010000200.1:0-10277 GCA_039934635.1 Acidimicrobiales bacterium | reverse complement strand
CAGCCAGGCGGTTAGTGCCTGAACGTCAGGTCGGCACGCCGACGTAGAACTGCGACGCGACGGTGAAGGCACACTCCCCATCCGCAAATGCGACAGACTGTTGGGCGAGGTGGATTGGCGGATTCGTGGTGACACCGAAGCCGAGCGGCACGCGCAAACTTCGCCATCGACGTGTCGCTGCGTCGACTCTCTTTCTGCTGACACTGGTTGGCACCGCCCCGTCCGCAGACGGATCCGATAAACAACTATTGACGACCGTGCCGCCACAAGCCGCCGATGCGATACATCGCTCGTCCGAGGACCTCTTCGATCGAACGGGAGTGAAGGCGCTCGAAGTCGAACTCTACGCGACCGTCGAGAACACCGCGCTGGCGGCCTTGGGCGCACCACAGCCGACGGCGGGCCAGATGCCGGTGTACGTGTTGCTGTATCGGGGCGATTTCGAGCTGACGATCTTTCGCGGGCCGTTCGGCGCAACACCGCCGCGCGGCGACATCGCGGTGTACGTGGTGGATGCACGCACCGGTGATGGGCGGGCTTTCGGCCTGCAGTCACGCCCCGTCGATCGACAACTCCTCGGGCCGATGACTTTGGTACCGATCGAATGAAGCCGTCAGTCGATTCGGTAGTGAGAGCGCAGACGGGTCATGGCGCGTGATGCTCGTTGGCGGGCTGCTGCCTCCCTGATGCCGAGAGTCTGGGCGATGTCGGCGAACTTCTGTCCTTCGACGATGCGAAGATAGAGAATCGCTCGTTCGTTCGCTTTCAGTGAGACGAGGTTGGCGATGGCCTCGCGAGAATGCTCGTCGGACGACTGCGCGTTGACTCGCAACTCGTCGCTCACGCGCGCTACGGCTCTTCTGGTACGAAGGAGGTGTCGTCGCCGGTTCGACGCGAGTCGAATCGTGACTCGCGCGAGGTATGCCTCAGGCTCGCTGAGTTCGGTGAGTGAACCGCGCCGTAACGTGCGCGCAATCGCCTCCTGCACAAGGTCTGCGGGGTCAGGGTTCAGGGGGTCGACAACGGCAGCGAGTCGCAGCAGGCGTGCGTACATCTGGGCGGTGAGCACGCCCCCAGCGACAGCAGTCCAACGACAAGAAGCACAAATAGCCGATCGCGCATCGACAGCCATACACCACAGGTGCCGCAATCGTTCGCTGTTTGCGCGGCGCATGCACACGGCTCTGGTAGCAAGAATGCACGTGGGCCGTGCATCCTTGCTATCGGAACCAGCTCAGCACCGCCGCGCCGCGCTCCGACGCCACGCGGGCGAGCCGTCGCCGCGAACGGTCAGTCGTAGAGAGCGGCCTGGAGTTGGTAGAGCTCGGCGTAGTGAGCGCAGCGGTCCATCAGCTCGGCGTGTGAGCCGGCGTCGAGCATGCGGCCTTCATGCATCACGACGATGAGATCGGCGATGCGGACACTGGAAAATCTGTGGGCGATGATGACGGTGATCGTGCCGCCGCTGCGCCCGTTGGTGCGAGTGATGTCCTCATATCTCTCGAACAGCTGTTGTTCAGCCAAAGGGTCGAGGGCCGACGAGGGCTCGTCGAGCACGAGCAGCGCCGGATTCGGCCGCAGTAGGGCTCGGCTGATGGAGAGTTTCTGCCATTGGCCGCCCGACAAGTTGATGCCGCCTTGGGTGGTGCCGAGCATGGTGTCGAAGCCGTCGGGTAGCGCGGCGAGGACGTCTTCCGCCGCGGCTTGACGCAGCGCGTCGTGCAGGAGTTCGTCGTCGCCCATCGCGTCGATCTGGCTGGCGCCGATCGATTCGCGAGCGGTCAGGTGCAGGCGAATATGGTCCTGAAAGCACGCCGAAGTCTGTGTCTGCCACGTCGACCGGTCGATGTCCTTGAGATCGATGCCGTCGATCGCAATGGTGCCTCGCGTCGGATGGTCGAGGCCGTGGAGAAGCTTGATCAGGGTCGTCTTGCCCGCTCCATTTTCACCCACGAGGCCAACGACCGATCCCCACGGAATCGTGACCGAGACGTTGCGCAACGCATCGTCGTCGGCGCCGTGATAGCGGTACGACACGTTGTGCAACACGAGACCGTCGGTGCGCGCGCTCGGTGCCTCGAGCTCTGGTTCGGCGCGCCGCTTTGCTGCGCTGTAGTCGATGAGCCATGACAGTCGATCCGCGGCGTTCAGCCCCGGTCGGATGTTGCCCCAGCCGCCCACGCCCTGGGCGAGCCGGTCGAGCAGTGACGCCGCTGCAAACGCCACGACGAATACCTCACCACCGGAGATGCGGTCGGTTCGCAGCAGCCACAGCGTGAGGACCATTGCGCCCGCGTACGCACCGACTGCGACGAGGCCGGCGGCGATGCGAAGGGCGGTGGCCTTGATGTCCGCCGCCACGATTCTTCGCTCGGCCTCTGCGCTCAGTTCGTGGTATCGCCCGGCGAGCCATGGCTCGGCTCCGAACACTCGCACTTCGCCGGCCGGACCTGGGGTCGTCGTGAGATCGAACACGTGCAGCGCCTGCCGGTAGGTCTGCGATGCTGCACCCACCGCGTTGTCCACCTGACGCTGTGCGCGTTTGTTGGTGATGCTGGCCGGGATTCCGCCGAACGCGACGATGATGAGCACTGGATGAATCGACACCAACAACACGACGAAGGTCAACATCCCCGCAATGCCGTAGATGACCCACGCGAGACTTCCGACGGTGTCTTGCAGCGCGGTTCGTTGAGTTCGTAGGTATTCGAGGCGATCGAGGAAGTCGGGACGTTCGAAGGGCTCGAGATCGGGGATGCCAGCGGCGAGGTCGATGATGCGGCGGTCGATCGCGAAGCCGACACTCTCGTTCAATCGCATACGGATCTTCATCTGGCCGAATCCAGCGGCGATCGCGGCCCACGTCGAGGCGATGAACAAGAGCGCGGCACTGACCACGGTGCCGCGGTTGCCACCGCTCATCGCATTGATCAACAGCCGCAAGGCGATGAGGGAGCCGGTGAAGCTGAGCGCCGAGAGCGGGAGAAGAGTGAGGACCGTGCGCCAGGGATCGGCTCGGAACGCGATGCCGACCATCAGCCGTAGCGACCGCCAAGTACTTGCGCGAGTCATGAGAGAGCCTCCGAGGCGGCGTCGGCGCGATAGCGAGCGGCCTGCGCGTCGAAGAGCGCGGCGTAATGCCCGCCGAGACCGATGAGTTGGTCGTGTGTCCCGTCCTCCACGACGCCGCCATCGTCGAGGACGACAATGCGGTCGGCGCGGCGCACGGTCGACAAGCGATGCGACACCAGGAGCACAACGAGCGAGGAGCGCTGCGGCGTGGCGTGAGCGAACTGCACGAGCCGCTCGTTGAGTGCGGATTCGGCGCGCACGTCGAGGCTCGCGGCCGGCTCGTCCAGCACCAGCACCCGCGCCCCGCGTTCGACGGCGGACAAGGCCCGAGCCAATGCGAGTCGTTGCCATTCGCCACCAGAGAGTTCAGCGCCGTTTTCGAGGTGTGTCGCCAACGGCGTGGACCAACCGCCCGGTAGGCGCTCGACAAATCCCAAAGCCCCGCTGGCGGCGGCCACCGAATCGAGCTGTGCCCCGTCTGCCGCGTGCCCGAGCTCGACGTTGTCTCGGATGCTCATCTCATAGTGCACGAAGTCTTGGAACAACACGGCGAGTCGCCGGTACCAATCCCGCCGATCAAACTCTGTTGCGTCGACGCCGTCGATCAGAATGTGACCACCGCTCGGCCGGTGAAAGCCGCACAGGAGTTTGATGAGCGTGGTTTTACCTACTCCGTTCACCCCGACCAGCGCCGTGACTTCACCGGCGCGTAGGTGGAGATCCACGTCGCGCAGTACGTCAGCCTCAGCGTTCGGGTAACGAAACGAGACGCCGCGAAAGTCGATCGACGAGACGCTCTTCGGGGCGGTCGCCGTGCCCTCCGATTCGGCCTGCCGTTGCCGATGGGCGATCGCCTCGGCGTTCGTGATCTGAGGTATCACGCGTGTCCCGTAGACCAACGCGACATCCTGCGGGATGGCCGGTGGGGTCAGCGAAAACGTCGCCATCACCAACAGCGTGAAGTCTCCGGCATCTATCGCACCTCGGATCGCGGCGAGCCCGAAGTAGGAGAGCGAGATCAACGTCATGGCTCCCGACGCGCCCAACGCGATGACCGTCGAGAGCGAAACGAACCGGCGTTTGCTCCACGCCTTCTGCAAATACGCGCCCTGGCCGGTGGAGTACCGCTCGCGCAACCAGTCACCCAATGCGAAGACTCGCACCTCCTTGGCCGCGGCCGGCAGCACTGACAGGTCGCGGTAATACGCGGGGCCCGCCGGAGGCAGGACGAAACGACTGTTGAGGATCTGCGTCATCAAGAGCCGATACATCTCCGCGTTGCCGAGTACGAACACCACGGCCATGCCGAGCGCGATCGGCCACGAATAAAAGGCAAAGATGACCACGTAGCAGACCATCTCCAGTCGTCGGCCGAAACACCAGCCGATGTTGGATGCCGCGGCGCCCGGCGAGAGACCCAATGGTGAGAGGTTCCTCGCCGAGCTGAACGCCCCCTTGAGCTCGGCATCTTCGAAATGAGCAACGCCGGCCGGCAGCAATGCCGCCCCAATCACTCGCTCGCGCAGCGTCTGGTCGAGTCGGCGCGCCAACACACGCGCGGACAACCCGGCCCCGTGGATCGCCAACACACGGACACCGAACAACCCGCCGAGCAACCACGCGCCTCTCACCGCGCTCGACCACGTCGACGCGGCGGCACCGTCACGCGCCACCGCGGGCGCCGCACGAACGATCATCGCGGTCGCGAACGCGGTGCCGATCGTGCACGCGACCTGAACAAGAGTCCCCGTAGCCAGGGCGGCCGTCCACCGTCGGCTCACGGCCGGAAGGGTTCGAGCAACCGACCAAGCCCCCCGAGCTACCTGCCAGATCCCCCGGTCAGCCAGTCGCACGCCGCGATCCTACGACGCCGCCGAAGAATCGTTTCCGTGATTAACCGTGCGACTCCGAGCGCTTGGGTTAGACGTCGAACGCGAACAACCGGGCAGTGTTGTCGCGCACGATCGCCCGCTGCTGGTCCTCGGGCACTCCGGCGAGGAATCGGTCGATCATCGCCCGTGACTGCGGGAAGGTGGATTCGGTGTGCGGATAGTCGGAGCCCCATGCCAGCGTTTCCACTCCCACCACATCGATGATGCGCGTGAGGTGGGGATCCTCCTGGAAGCTGACCCACATGTGGTCGCGCCAGTAGCGCGACGGCAACGCGTCCTTGTCTGCGTACCGATGCCAGTGAGCGCGTGCCGGCCGGTCGGTGTAGCAGTAGTCCATCTGCCAGAGGAAGTACGGAACCCATGACACTTCATGCTCGACGGACCCCATACGCAAGTTGGGATGTCGCTCGAATACGCCACCGAGGATGATGTCGGCGATCGACTTGCGGAACATCACGTCCTGCATACACAACGCGGAGGCGGCGACGTTGAGGATGCTCGTCTGATTCGGGTCGGGCGACAACGCGGTGCGGCCGGTGGCGACGTGCATTGCAACGGGCATCGCGAGATCTTCGGCCGCCGACCAGAAAGGCTCGTACATCGGATGGTCGTAGGGTTTGTCGGGCGGCGGCGAGACGGTGATCATCACCGCGCCGAGGCCGAGCTCACGACAACGCTTCATTTCGCGAACGCCTTCGAGCGGATCGTCGACATTCACCATGCCGACGCCCTTGAGCCGGCGCCGATCCTCGCTGCAGAAGTCGGCGAGCGCGTCGTTGTAGGCGCGCATCGTTGCCGAACACAGCGCCGAGTCCGCGATGCCGAAACACATCAGGCCTTGACTCGGATACAACACTGACCCCACGACGCCGTCACGCTCGTTCTCGTCGATGAACGCTCGCGGATCGTACGCTCCGAGCCGCACGTCGCCGAAGACGGACGAGGTGCGCAGCTCGGTGACGTCCTTGTCGAACCGGACCCCGGTTTGAAAACCGACGAACGACATGGTCTGACGCCCGTCGATGAACCACCAGTCACCGTTGTCGAGGTGGCGCACAGTCGGACCCCGCTCGCGGTACTCGCGATCGAGCCGAGTCGCCCACAGATCTGGCGGTTCGACGATGTGAGAATCCGAGGACAACATATTCGTGGGCGCCATGTGGCCTCCGTTATCGATCAGGTGGGGTGACGGACGACGAGCTTTTTCGTGCCCTTCCTCAGGTGTTCTTGTACCTGAGAGGGAGCAATCTCGAAGTTGGTATCGGATTCGAAGTAGGTGCCGTAGAACATGTCGCAGATCGCCGGTCGATCGGGGTGGTCGATCAGGTGGATGCACGGCGTCATCGTGAGCATGTCTTTCATGTAGTACCGCGGATTGGTGATCACATATTGCAGGTACCACTGACGTATCGGGTCTGCTCGTGCGCTTTGCACCCAATACGCCGAAAGCCAAAGCGGTCCCTGATCGGTGGTCTCGACGCGCCCGATGAACTTGCCTTCCGCGCCGACATTCAGGCACGCGCCCTGCATGCTACGCAACGCATCTTCCACGGCGGCGAGGTATCCACTCATCGGCACAACTGCTGATTCGAGCCTCGGGACGGCCAAACCGTCGAGCTTGTCATCGGAAAGCCGCCCCGCCTCGTCGTGCGGAAGGGTCCACGGCAGGTTCTCGGGCGGTTGCCGCTTCCTCTTCGTCATGGCCGGTCTCCGGGCGAGTCGTCGGTGCGTGTTCGAGTTCGTGCGCACCGCCGTGTCGCGTCTATCGACTTCGTCGTGCATTTCCTCCGGTGAATTGTCGCACGTCGGCAACTTCGACGGTGTGAGCACGCAGGCTCGAGAGCGCTCCTCAGGACCTGGCGCGGTTCGCGACGCTCGCCGGCACTAGTCCGTATGGCCCTTCAATGGCGAACGCGTCCGCTTCGAGGAGCGCCCGGGCGAGGTGATCGAACCCGGCAGACGCCGCGACAGCGAGCGGAACGAGGGCGGCGTAGTTCCAGTAGTCGTGCATCTCGGCGCCACCACGACAGAATATGCCGTATCCAATCACCGCGGCCGCGCTCAATCCGAACAAGGCCCCCACTCGCGCATCGCACACTGCGAAGGCAATACCGACCATACCGATGACCAACGCCAGCGCCGTTGCAGCCATCACGGCGACGACGAACGATTGCCAGCATGAACGGCAACGATGTGATCGGCGTGTCGAGCATCGTGCCGTAGACCAAGAACATCGCCGATCCCCACGCCGGCGATCGGGTAACGATTCGATGCTCGCCCGCGATCGTTTCGACCAGCGCTGCCTCACCGACGATCAGCGGTGGATGGTTCGCGTACGTGTAGCCCGGTTCGAGCTCACCACCCAAACGATTACCGATCGGCTCTTCACGCAGGGCGCGGCTCGACAGCCCCTACAACGCGGCATTGCGGCCGGCGTGGCTCTCACCGAAACCCGCACCCGACCAAGGCGCAGCATTGACCACCAACAGCACCGCAAGAGCGACGACCAATCCGAGAGGGGCAAGCCGCCAACGACTGCGGGTCTCGTCCGGCGCCGCCGACTCGTTCGAAAGGGAAGCGGGCGCTCTGCTCTGACTTGCCTTGATAAGGAGCCGAACGGGACGACGGCGACGGAGTTACCGTCCCTTCGGTCGCACCATCAGAGTCTCTTGGGGAACCCTACACACCCGAAATAGCCACACGAGAAGGTTCGATCGCCTGGCGTAACGGCGTAACGGCCTCGGTCACCCCCGACGATTAATGGACCGGGAACCACGTAGTGGCCCGGCGCAACGTGTCTCTCCTCGCTGCGCCGGGCCCCAACACTGAAGGGCACGTCGACAATGCGGCGCATTCGTAGGGCAATGATCGTCGTGATTGTCGTGGCGGTCGCGGTAGGCGTCCGCTGGATGACCCGTGTGACGAACGGCGCGAAGGGATACAGCCGCGAGCCTTTGCCCCGGTCGCTCGACGACTATCGCCGCGGAGCCCGTCCGGCGGCCACCATCCGCGACTCCAGCTGACGCGGACGCCGGGCGGAGGGTCACGGCAGATTTCTCGGGTAGTTGCCGTTTACGTCGATGACGATGACGATGACGATGACGATGACGACCACGCGCGCGGTGTGCCCATGTCAGTCGAAGGTAGGGGTGATTGTGTCGCGGCCGGCGCGCATGACGCTTCCCGCTAGCGCGCCCGTGAGCACGCCACCCGAAACGACGGCAACGCCGTTGCAGAAGACGTGATCGATACCCGTGGCCTCGGCGTAGAGCCGCCCCGCCGCTCCCGGCAGGTCGTAGCGCATCTCGAGGTCGGTAGAACCGACGCGTGTTTCATCGAGGACAACGAGATCGGCAAACCATCCTTCGACAACGCGGCCGCGTTCGCGCAATCCGTACAAACGCGCCGGCCGGTCCGTGAGCAGTTGGACGGCCTCTTCGAGAGGGAGCAGCGCTCGCTCGCGCACCGCCCGGCCGAGCAGCACCGTCGGGTAGTTGAACAGCGCGAGGAGGTCGAGGTGGGCCCCCGCGTCGGACGCGCCAATGACCGTGCGGGAATCGCGCCAGATCTCGAGCCGCTCGTTCCAGTCGTCGTCGGACTCCTCCTCGGCCTTGCTGCCGAAACAGGTATTCAGTTCATCGGCGACCACGATGTCGGCCAGCGCCTCGAACGGTGGGCGCCCCTGATCGCGGGCGATGTCGCTCACGCGCGAGCCGCGGTATTGCTGATTCTCGGGCGCGAACGTGTCGAAGATGATGAGATCCGCCCATGCAGTCGCCGCCTTCATGGTGTGGGGCTTCGCCGCGTTCTCGGCAAGCCTGGCGCGAACGCCGGCGTCGCGGAACTGGGCCAGACGCGTATCGAGTGGCGCGAGCATGACATCTTCCCAACCCGGCACTGCGTCGTAGACGAAGCCACTGCGGAAGTTGAGGCGCGCGCCGGTGTTGATCGGCACGGTGAGCGCGATGACACGGCCACCGTGTGCACGCGCATGATCGGACAGCTCGAGCTTGCTCTGGCAGTAGTCGGCGTTGTCGGCTTTGACGAACAACGCGTTCCAGTTCACGGCGCGTTGTGCCGCCACCGACATGGCGGTGGTGAGATCGGTCGACCATTCATCGAACGGCGTGGCACTAGTGCACGGGTTGAATTCGATCGAGGTGCCTTCGTAGTGCGACAGCACGCGGCACAGCTCGACGAGCTCTTCGGGCGTCGAGTAGCGCGAAGGCACCATCGCGCCGTCGGCGTCGTTGTGGGCACGCGACAAAGACGACGAGAACCCAATGGCGCCGGCGGCAAGACCATCGTGCAGAAGGCGCTTCATGGCGGCGAGGTCATCGGAGTTTGCTGGTCCGTGGGTGGCACTCGCGCCCATCACGACGCGACGGATGGCGGAGTGGCCGACCATGAAACCTGCGTTGATACCGAGCGCGCCTTCGAGAGAGTCGAAGTATTCCGCGGTGGACCGCCAGTCCCACGGCACGCCGAGACGCAACGACTCGGTCGGCATGCCTTCGACGCGGGCGAGCATGCGCAGCAGGTAGTCGGCGTCCGCAGGATCATCGGACAGCGGTGCGATCGAGAAGCCGCAATTGCCCGCAAAAACTGTCGTCACGCCATGCAATGACGACGGCGTGAGCGCGGGATCCCAAAACGCCTGCGCGTCAATATGCGTATGCACGTCGACGAAGCCCGGCGTCACCACCTTGCCGGTCGCGTCGATAACCGTGGCCGCCTCGCCGTCGACGCGGCCGATCCGCACGATGCGGCCGTCCATGATCGCTACGTCGGCTCGACGCCGCGGCGCACCGGTGCCGTCGACCACCTCGCCACCGCGGATGACGACATCGAACATGGCTCCCCCCTCCGTTGAATCCGATCAGGCGCTGGCGATCCCGCGCGCTTGTGCTTCACCGAACCAATAGCACAAGCCGTCGGGAGCGACGACGTAAAACACTTTCCATGGCACGTCGTCCTGTTGTTCGATTTTGACGTCAGTAAGTTCCTTCTCGAGCCCGTTGGCCTTGAACTCGGCCAGCAACGCCTCGAGGTCCTTCACATGGAACGCACAGCCGTCTTGTGTCGGATCGCCGCCGTTCTCCACGAGTCCGATCTGGATGTCGTCCCGGGCGAGCACGGCTGATCTGGGGGCGGCGTCGGTGCGTGACCGCACAGCGAAGCCGAGCACGGTCTCGTAAAAGAGCAGGGCCGCAGCAAGGTCCCGCACGGGAAGATTCAGGTTGTCGCCCTGGTAGCCAAAGGCTTTCTGGAGCTTCGCGTTCACGATCGCTTACCCTCCGTGTCGCATTGCAG
>JBDTLT010000199.1:0-10417 GCA_039934635.1 Acidimicrobiales bacterium | reverse complement strand
TCGGCGGGTTCGCGGCTCGTGCGGTGCTGCTCGACATGGTCAAGTACTTCGACGAAGGCGAATGGGTCCAGCTCGGCCGCAACATCAACGCCAACGATTTGCAGAGCGCCGCCAAGAAGCAAGGCGTCGAGGTGCGCCTCGGCGACGTCGTGTTGGTGCGCACCGGCTACCTGCAGTGGTGGTGGGACAATCTGGCCAAAGGTGGCGGGCCGCTCTTCGAGCAAGCCGGCATCGGGGCCGACGCCGCCCATTGGTTGGCCGCGCAGGACATCGTGGCCGTCGGTTGCGACAACGCGGCGGTCGAAGTCATTCCCTTCGACAACAACGACTTCTTGAACATTCACAAGATCCTGCTCGTCAATTGCGGCATCTACCTGCTCGAGTTCCTCAACCTCATCGAGCCCGCCAATGACGGTGTCTACGAAGGCATGCTCAGCGTCGGCCCGCTCAAGGTGACCGGCGCGACCGGCAGCCCGATCAACCCGATCTTCATCGGCTGAATGGGCGAGCTCGCCGCCACGATCGTCGAATTGTGGCGCTACCCGGTCAAGTCGATGCAGGGCGAACGCCTCCAGAGCGTCGCGCTCGACGCGTCGGGGCTTGCCGCAGATCGACGCTATGGCGTTGTCACGCCCGACGGGTTCGTCCTGTCGGCCAAGAGCGAGCCGCGCATCCTCGGCGCATCGGCATCAGTGCGCGACGACGGTGAGATTGCCATCGACCTGCCCAACGGGATGCGCACGGCCAGTGATGATCCCGACGTCGACGCGCAGTTGAGTGCGTGGCTCGATCGTCCGCTGCGGTTACATCGTGCGGGGGCCGACGAACAGTTCACGATCCATCACCACACCGACCCTGAGGACGAGACGAAGACCAAGGACTTCTCGACGCCGCCGGGCGCGTATTACGACTCGCGCTCGACCGTGCACCTCCTGTCGCAATCGTCGCTGCGGGCCGCGGCTGCCGCCTATGCCGAGGGTCAGTGGGACGTACGGCGCTTTCGCCCCAATCTCGTGGTGTCGTTCGGCGACGAAGAGGACGGCTTCGTCGAAGAACAATGGGTGGGCGCGACCGTCACGCTCGGCGCGGTGCCGGCGGTGGTGCGCAAGCGCACCGAACGCTGCGTGCTGACGACGCGGGCGCAACCGGGACTCGAGCGTGATCTGCAGGTCTACCGTTCGTTGGTCAAGAGCAACCACGCCAACCTCGGTATCTACTTGGTGCCGCAGGCCGCCGGCACCCTTGCCGTCGGCGACACCGTGAAAGTGAGTGCACAGTGAGTGAGCCGCGTCTCGCGTTCATCCATGCGGAGGACATCACCCCGCAAGAGGTGGTCGCCCAACAGCACGGCGACACGCGCGTGTCGGTGTGGTTCCGGTTCCTGGAATACAACGATCGGCGGTTGGTCGGGCTCGTGACCTACGACCCGGGCCTCGTGCTCGAGCGGCACCAACACAAGAGCGATCACACCATCTTCATCATCGACGGCGAGGTGACCATCAGCGGGCATCTCTGCCCACCGGGCACCTTGATCGTGCTCGAGCAAGGCGCCGAGTTCGGTCCGATCATCGCCGGCCCCAACGGTTGCCGCCTGCTCGAGCACTACACCGGCGACCCGATGCCGGTGCCGGTCGACAAAGAGGAGTACTACGGGATCCTCGACGAGCGCGGCATCGGCCGCCTGCCCAATCCGCTCATCACGTTGCCGGAGAGTGCGCCCGACTACGCGTACGACGGCACCGGCGACGTCGCCAGCTAGCGCAAGGACCGACGCATGAAAGTAACCGGGGCCGTCATCACCGCGAGCGACAGCGCGGCCGCCCACAGGGACGCGTACGGGCAGTGGCTCACGGGGGTGCGAGGCCCGGCGATCGCGGGTCTCGACGCGGTCGCGGGGGTGCGCCACTACCGCGCCGACGCCGCGCTACAGGCGCTGCGCGGCCCTGACCCGATCGACGCCTTCACCCCGGGCAGCGCGGCGTTTCTCGAAGTGTGCCTGCTCACCGGCGACGATCTCGCGGGAGCGATCGCCGAGTTGCAGCGGCGCTCGTCCGAAGTCGCGGCACCGCTCGTGGTGGGCGAAACGATCCGCTACAGCGAATCCTTCGAGTCGCGTTGGGCGATGGGCCGCATCGGTCTCACCGAGTCCGAAGACGCGCTGGCGTTTGCCGAGCATCGTGGCATCCAGGTCGCGCTCGGCGAAGTCGCCGACGCAGCCCTGCGTCCCGTCATCGCGGACTGGTACATGACGACCCATGCGCCCGACGCGTTGCTCGTCGGCGGATTCCTCGCCGCGCTGCGCATGACCTCGCTCGAAACACCGGGCCGCCATCTCGTGATCTTCTTGCTCGACGACGAACCCGCCGAGTGCATCCGCCGCATCCGCGAGGCCGTGCCCGAGTGGCGCAGCCGCGGTCGCACGCCGAGCCCCGGTGGCGCGTCGCGCGCGGTGGTGAACGGGCCCTTCGCGCGGCTGTAGTCAGATCGTCTTTTCCATGAAGCGGTCGCGGTCGACGATGACGCGTGTGACCCGCCCGGCCGCGATGAGCCCGCGGGCATCGCGGGCGTTGACGACGAAGGTCAGGCGGCGGCCTTCGACCTTTTCCAACGTGGCGTCGACGCGCACCGAGGTGCCCACCGCCGACGGCTGCACATGGTCGATCTGCAGCCGCATGCCGACCGAGGTTTCGTTGGGCCCGAGCAGGCCTTCGAGCACCTTGCACGAGGCCTGTTCACACCATGCGACGACACGCGGCGTGGCGAGAACGGGCACGTCACCCGAGTGCAACGCGATCGCCGTGTCGGCCTCGGTGACGACCATCTCGAGGTGCGCGGTCAGCCCGGGTTTGATGGACACGGCGGTACAGTAAGCCGTTCGATCGCCGGCGACCAACCCGCGATCGTTGGGCGAAAGGAGCCTGTCGTGCTCGATGAGACGCTGGTGCGAGACACTCTCGGCGCGGCGCTGCTCACCGGCGGTGAGTTCGCCGAGATCTTCGTCGAAGACCGTCGTTCTTCCAGTGCGGTGCTCGACGACGGCAAGATCGAAGAGCTCGTCTCGGGCCACGATCGCGGCGCCGGCATCCGCGTGGTGTCCGGCGAGACGACCGGCTTTGCGCACACGGCCGACCTTTCACCCACTGGTCTGCGCGCCGCGGCATCGGCCGCGGCCGCCGCCGCCCGCAGCGGCGGTGGCGGCACCAAGGTCGTGGCGATGGTGCCGCGTTCGGCGGCTCGCCCCAACTCCGTGTTGATCATGCCGGCCGACGTGGCCAAGGCGACCAAGGTCGAGTTGCTGACTCGCGCCGACCATGCGGCCCGCGGTGCGGGCTCGTCGATCACCCAGGTCGCGGCGCGCTATATGGACAGTCGCCGGCGCATCCTCGTTGCCAACAGCGATGGAGTGTGGGCCGACGACGATCAGGTCAAGACGCTGTTCTCGATCTCGTGCGTGGCCTTGGGCGACACCGGTATGCAAACCGGCCGCGAGAGCGTCGGCCGCACGGTCGGCTTCGAGCTCTTCGACATGTACGACGTCGAAGAGTTGGCCCGCCATGCCGCACAGCGGGCGATCACCAAGCTCAACGCCCGGCCCGCACCGTCGGGCGCCATGCCCGTGGTCGTCGGCCCCGGCGGCGGCGGCGTCATGTTCCACGAAGCGTGCGGTCACGGGCTCGAAGCCGATCTCGTCGCCAAGTCGGCATCGGTCTACGCGGGCAAGCGCGGCGAAAAGGTCGCGAGCGAGCTCGTGACGCTCATCGACGACGGCACGATGCCCACCGAGTGGGGCTGTTTCGCCATCGACGACGAGGGCAATCCCGCGCAACGCAATGTGCTCATCGAAAACGGCGTGCTCACCGACTACATGTGGGACTTCCTGCGTTCGCGCAAAGAGGGCCGGGCATCGTCGGGCAACGGCCGGCGCCAGAGCTATACGCATCTGCCGATGGTGCGCATGACCAACACCTACATCGCGAACGGCACTGCAGATCCCGCGTCGATCGTCGCCGGCACCGATCGCGGCATCTACGTCGCGCAACTCGGTGGCGGTCAGGTCAACACGGCCAGCGGCGATTTCGTGTTCGGCATGATCGAGGCCTATCTCATCGAAAACGGCGAGATCACCGAGCCGATCCGTGAAGGCAATCTGATCGGCAACGGCCCGCAAGCCTTGCGTGACATCGAAGTCATCGGCAACGACTTCGCGATGGGCCATCCGGGCACCTGTGGCAAAGATGGCCAAGGGGTGCCCGTGGGCGACGGCACGCCGACATTGCGGGTCAAGTCGCTCACCGTCGGCGGCACCGCCGCCTGAGCCGACGACAACGACCGATGGCTGATCTCGACGACATCGCCCACCGCATCGTCGCCCGCGCGCAGGGCGACGAGCAGATCGAAGCGATCGTGGTGCACGAACGCTCGACCGACGTGCGCGCCTACGACGGCGAAATCGAGCAGCTGGCTTCGGCCGAGTCTCTGGGCGTCGGCATCCGCGTCATCGTCGACGGGCGCCAGGGCTTTGCGTGGGCGGGCACGCTCGACCAGTCGGTGATCGACGAGACACTCGCGGAGGCCCGCGACAACGTGGCCTTCGCGACACGCGACGAGTTCGTCGCACTCGCGTCGCCCGATGGTGTGGCCGTGCCCAAGCTCGAGCTGTATCTGCCCGAGCTCGAGTCGGTCCCGACCTCGCGCAAGGTCGACTACGCGCTCGAGCTCGAGCGGGCGACACGCGGCGGCGACCCCCGCATGATCGGTGTCGAGTCCGCGGACTACAGCGATTCGGTCACCGAAGCGGCCATCTCCACGACGACGGGCATCAACCGTTCGTCGCGCGAGTCGTCGTGTTGGTTGAGCGTGTACTCACTCGCCGCCGAAGGTGACGACACGACGACAGGTTTCGGTTTTTCGGTGGGACGGGCACCGAGCGCGCTCGACCTCGACCGCGCCGCGCGTGATGCCTGTGAGCGGGCGACGCGCATGTTGGGCGCGACCAAACCCTCCACCGATCGGCTGACCGTGGTGCTCGATCCGTGGGTCAGCGCGCAATTGCTCGGCATCATCGGCGCCACGCTCACCGGCGACGCGGTCATCAAAGGGCGGTCGTTGTTCGCGAACCGCCTGGGCGACGAGGTCGCGGCGCCGATCATCACATTCGTCGACGACCCCACCAATCCCGCGGCGTTCGGCGCCACCGACTTCGACGGTGAAGGGTTGGCGGCACGGCGTACCCCACTCATTTCGGCCGGTGTTTTGCAGGGATTCCTGCACAACACCTACACGGCGAGGCGCATGGGCGTGTCGTCCACGGCATCCGCGGTGCGCGGCCCCAAGTCCACCCCCAGTGTCGGCGTGCACGCCGCCGCGATCACGCCCGGCACGAGCTCGCGGGCCGAGCTCATCGCGGGTGTCGACCACGGTGTGCTCATCCAAGAGGTCAGCGGCCTGCACTCGGGCGTCAACCCCGTCAGCGGCGACTTCTCCACCGGTGCCGAGGGCATGTTGATCGCGGGTGGGGCAGTGGGCCGACCGGTGCGCGAGTTCACGATTGCTTCGACGATCCAACGGTTGTTGCACGATGTCGTCGCCATCGGCAACGACATCGAGTGGTTCCCGATGTCGGCGGCGGGCGTCACGCTCGTCATTCGCGATGTCACCATGTCGGGTATGTGATCGTGCACGGTTCATGGTGAGTTCGATCTCGAGCGAGGGCGATCGCGATCTGCTGTCGTTGGCCGAGAGTGTGGTGTCACGCGCGCAGCCGGGCGAAGAGCTCGAAGTGTTCGTGGCGCGTAGCCGTTCGACCAACGTCAAGGCTTACGAGGGTGCAGTCGAGGCACTGTCGTCCGCAGTTTCGATGGGTGTCGGCATCCGTGTGATCGTCGACGGGCGTCAGGGTTTTGCGTTCGCCGGCACGCTCGACGACGACGTCATCGCGACAACGCTGGCCGACGCGCGTGACAACGTGCTCTACAGCGAGCGCGACGAGTTCGTGGCGCTGGCTCGCCCCGACGGTGTGGCTCCGGTCGAGCAGGACCTGTGGAGGCAAGAGGTCCTCGACTTTCCCAACGAGCGCAAGATCGACCTCGCCATCGAGCTCGAGCGGCGCGTGCGCGGTGCCGACCCCCGCATCTCGGGCATCCGCACGTCGTCGTTCTCCGACTCCGCGGGCGAGAGCGCGGTCGCGACATCGACGGGCATCGCGAGCTACGGCCGGGCCACGTTCTGTTCGTTGTCGGTGACCGCGCTCGCCCGCCACAACGGCGACACGACGGTGGGCAATGGCTACGACCTGGCGCGCCGGCCCGACGAACTCGACCTCGCCCGCGCCACCGATGACGCGGTGCTGCGCGCGACCCGGCTGATCGGGGCCAAGAAGCCGGCATCGCAACGCATCACCGTCGTGCTCGAGCCGCGTCTCGCGGCGATCATCATCGGCATCGTCGGCGGCACGCTCGGGGGCGATGCGGTCAGCAAGCGCCGTTCGCCGTTCGCCGATCGCATGGGCGAGACGATCGCGTCGCCGTTGTTGAGCATCGTCGAAGACCCGACCGATGCGCGATCGTTCAGCGCCGACAGCCACGATGGTGAAGGTCTGGCCTGCCGCTCGACGACGCTCATCTCGGCCGGTGTTCTCGAGGGTTTCCTGCACAACACGTACACCGCGCGGCGCATGGGTGCGGTGTCGACGGCATCGGCGGTCCGCGGCGTGCGCAGCACACCCGGTGTCGGCGCCATCGCCCTGCAGATGCTTCCCGGCGCGAAGTCGGCCGACGAGTTGCTGGCTCGCGTCGAGTCCGGCATCTTCGTGCAGTCGCTGTCGGGTCTTCACTCGGGCGTCAACGCGATCAGCGGTGACTTCTCGGTCGGCGTCGAAGGTTTGATGATCCGCAACGGCGCGCTGGCCGAACCCGTGCGCGAGGCCACGCTCGGCTCGACGATCCAACGACTGCTGACCGACATCGTCGCCGTCGGCAGCGATCTCGAGTGGTTGCCCAGCGGCTATGGCGCAGTGACGCTCGTGATCGACGGCGTGACGCTGTCCGGGGCGTGAACCGCCGGGCCCGAGCGGCCGGAGAGCGGGAAACCTAGCGGAACGACGTCGCCAACAACGCCAGCACGCCGATACCGGCGGCGACGCGGTAGACGACGAACGGGGCGAACGTGCGGGTGCGCACGAAGCGCAACATGCCCCACACCGCGAGCCAACCGGTGATGCCCGACGTGATGATGCCGGCGATGAATGCGCCGCGCAGTTCGCTCGGGATGCCGCCGTTGGAGATGACGTCGGCGAGTTTGTACAGGCCTGCGCCGGCCGTGATGGGCAGCGCCATCAAGAACGACAACCGCGCCGCGGAGTCGCGGTCGAACCCGAGCCAACGCCCCGCGGTGATCGTCAGGCCCGAGCGCGACGACCCCGGTTGCAACGCGATCATCTGCGCCGCCCCCATGAACACTGCGTCGCGCGTTCGGAACTCGTGTACCTCGCGCCGTCCGGTCAAGCGATCGGCGACCAACAACAACAGGCCGAGCGCGATCAACATGACGGCGATGAGCCAGATCTTGTCGTCGAGTTTCTCGATCTTGCTGTCGAGCACGGCGCCGACGAGCGCCGCGGGCACCGCGGACAGCAACAGCAGCCAACCGATGCGTCCGTCAGTGGTCACGCGGTCGCGGTGGCCGATCATGCGCAGCGACGCTCGGCTGTAGCGGATGACGTCGGCACGGAAGTACGCGAGCGCGCCGGCGAGCGTGCCCATGTGCAGCGCGACGTCGAAGGTCTTCTTCAGGTGGTCGTTGTCGGCGAAGTCGTTCCATCCGAACAACCACGGCACCAAGATGAGGTGACCGCTCGACGAGATCGGCAGATACTCCGACAGGCCCTGGGTGATACCCAGGACGATCGCGTGAAAGATCGACATGCGGCGCGATCAGACTCGTCGATTGTCGGTCATGCGGTGCTGGGCGCCGGCGAGGAGGCCGGTTTCGTCTCGGACTTCGACTCGGATTTGGTCTCGGACTTCGGCTCGGACTTGGTCTCGGTCTTGGGTTCGGTCTTCGTCTCGGTCTTGGACTCCGACGTACTGCTCGAATCACCCGAGGACGAGCGCGAACCGTGGTCGTTCTTGTAGAAGCCGGTTCCCTTGAAGCTGATCCCCACGTTGCCGAACAGCTTGCGCAACGAGCCACCGCACTTCGGGCACTCCGTGAGAGCGTCCTCGGTGAACGATTGGTAGACCTCGAGATCCTCGCCGCAATCGCGGCACCGGTACTCGTATGTGGGCATTGCTCCTCCTGGGCCCAGAGGTCGTATTGAACGACTTAGCACTCGCGGCACGCGAGCGCTAACAGGATAGCGAGGTCTGTGGCCGGTGCCCACGGGCCCGTAGGCTCAGAATCCGATGTTCGCTCTGTGGATCGTGGTCGCCCTGGGTGCGTACGGGGTCGGCACGTTCCCCACGGCGCAGATCGTCGGCCGCCGGCTGGGGCGCGACCCGACGCAGTTGGGGTCGGGCAACCCGGGCGCGACCAACGTGTATCGCACGGCCGGGCGCCGCGCCGGCGTGCTCGTGGGCCTGGTCGATGTGCTCAAGGGCGCGGTGCCCACCGCGGTGGGCTGCCTCGTCGACGGCCGGCCCCTCGCCACGGTGGCCTGGATCGCCGCCGTGGCCGGACACGTGCTGCCCCTGACGCGCCGTTTGCGCGGCGGCAAGGGTGTCGCCACGGCCGCGGGCGGGGCCGCAGTGCTCCATCCGTTGGTCGCGCTGGCGCTCGGGTGCGTGTTCGCGGCGGTGGCCCGCCTGACGCACCGCGCGTCGTTGGGGTCTCTGGCGATCGCCGCGCTGTTGCCGATCGGGGTGGCCGTCGATGGCCGCCCTGCGTGGGAGGTGCTCGCCGCGGCCGCGCTCGGTGCACTCGTGCTCGTGCGCCACGGGGCCAACCTGCGTCGCTTGTTCGCCGGGACCGAGCAGGCCTATCGATCTTGAGACGCGACTCCCTGCTGATTCTCCGGTGACGAAATGCGGGGCTTGCGGGGAGAGATAGCGTTCGCCGTGTGATCGCTTTCGAAGAAGCCCGCGCCTACGTCCTCGACCGGGTACGAGCGGGCACACCGCAACCGGTTCCCGTCGACGACGCGCTCGGCTTGGTGCTCGCCCGCGATGTGGTGGCACCCGAGGCCGTGCCGCCGTTCCCCAATACGGCCATGGACGGGTTCGCGGTGCGCGCCGCCGACACGACCGCGGCGCCGGCCAAGCTCACCGTCGTGGGCACGCTCGCTGCGGGCGCCGCGCCGGGCACTGCGGTCGGCCCGGGCGAAGCGATTCGCATCATGACCGGCGCGCCGATGCCGCCGGGAGCCGACGCAGTGATCATGGTCGAGCTCACCGAATACGACGAAAGCGCGGGGATCGTGCTCGTGCAGCAAGCGGTGCCGGTGGGCAACCACATCCGCCCCGCCGGCGAAGACCTCGATCGAGGCAGCACGGTCTTCACCGCCGGCACCAAGCTGACGGCGGGCCATCTCGGCGTGCTCGCGTCGATAGGCGAGATGGCACCGTTGGTGTTCCCCCGCCCGCGGGTCGGCGTGTTGTCGACCGGCGACGAACTCATCGACGGCCCGCAAGAACTGCAGCCGGGTCAGATCCGCGACTCGAACCGCCACACGCTGCTCGCATTGCTGGCACAAGAACACTGCATCGGCATCGATCTCGGGTGCGCGCCCGACACCGAAGAAGCCATCACCGCCGCGCTCCAGAAAGGCCTCGAGCACTGCGATGCCATCGTGACGAGCGGCGGTGTGAGCATGGGCGCCTTCGACTACGTCAAAGTCGTGCTCGACCGCATCGGCGACATGCGGTGGATGCAGATCGCCATCAAGCCGGCCAAACCGCTGGCCTTCGGCACCGCCGGCGAACGGGCGGTCCCCATCTTCGGGCTGCCGGGCAACCCGGTCTCGTCGATGGTGAGCTTCGAGCTGTTCACTCGGCCCGCGCTGCGCAAGATGATGGGCTTCCCACCGCAACTCTGGCTGCGCCCGCCCGTACGGGCGATCGCCGACGAGGCGATGCGCCGTCACCCCGACGGCAAGGTCCATTTCAACCGGGTGATCGCCGAAGTCCACCCCGACGGCCGCTACCACCTGCGATCGGCCGGGGGCCAGGGGTCGCACCAGCTGCTGGCCATGGCGCACGCCAATGCCCTGGCCGTGCTCCCCGACGGTGACGCCATCGCCCCGGGAGGGGCCGTAGACGTGCTCTTGCTCGAAGGGTCCTAACCTAGGGGCCATGGGCGACGGGCTAGGGCCAGTGCAACGGCGTGATCTCGTCGACACGTTCGGGCGGGTCCACCGCGATCTGCGCATCTCGGTGACCGATCGCTGCAACTTCCGCTGCACCTACTGCATGCCCGAAGAGGG
>JBDTLT010000198.1:0-10464 GCA_039934635.1 Acidimicrobiales bacterium | reverse complement strand
TCGGTGTACGGGTCCCACGGGCTGTCGCGCAGCGTGATGACGCCGTCGAGCCCTTCGGCGTGTTGCACCTGATTGCTCGTGTGCACGCGCACGACATGCGGCGGGAAGTCGTAGCTCTTTTCGACGCCACCGACAGCGCGCGAGCACTTGATCCACCACTCGTTCTCTTCGTACGCCTCGGAGGAGACATCGAGCGCGCCGGTCGACTGCCCGCGGAACTCGAGGAACGTGTAGCCCTGATGCGTACACACTGCTTCGACTTGATCGCCGAGGCGGAAGAACTTGATGGCGCACGGGAACTTCGGTTGACCGTTGAGCTCTTGGCTGATGAAGACCGCCGCCTCTTGGTCGATGCCCATGCCGAGGCAGTAGAGGCCGGGCAGGCCGTCGTAGATCGCCTCGACCTTGGTGCTGACGCCGTATTCGGGTTCGCCGAGCACGGGCACGCAATAGATGTTGACGTAGACGTTGGCGCTCTTGCCCGGCGTGATGCCCGGGGGGAGCAGGTCGGCGATGCGGTCGGGGTCGCTGCGATAGACCATCTGCAGCTTGGGCCAGCCGGTGACCTCTCCGGGCTTGTTCGTCGGGCTCGTGGTGTCGCTCATCGTCAGGTCCCCCCTGGTGGTCTGGCCGGCGCCTGCCGCGATGGTACGACGCTCAGGCGATCAACGCGTCGACGATGGTGGGCGTGCCCGTCGCACGGTCGACGATGATGGGGTTCAAGTCGAGTTCGCTCATCGTGTCGCGGGCCGCCCAGGCGAACTGCGAGACACCGGCGATGACCCGGCACAGCGGGGCGAGCGCCCGGTCGACGTCGGCCGGGCCGAGGCCGGCGTACTCGGCGAACTCTGGTCCGAGGGCGCGGTCCACACCGATCTCGCGCAGCATCTCGGCCGCAATCTTTTCGCCGAACGGCGCGGGGAACATCGCGGTGCGGTCGATGACCTCCACGAGGGCGCCGCCGAAACCGACGACCACGACGGGCCCGAGGCCCGATCGATTCTGCACACCGACGAGCAGCTCGAGGCCCGACTTGGCCATCGACTGCACGAGCACTCCGTCGAAGTGCGTGCCGTCGAGGTGCGTACTGGCGGCCTCGACTACGCGGTCGTAGGCCTCGCGCACCGCGTCGGCGTCGCCGAGCGCGAGAGCAACGCCACCCGCGGCGGCCTTGTGCGCGATCGCGCGCGACTGCACCTTGAGCGCCACCGGATAGCCGAGCTGGGCCGCGGCTGCGACGGCGTGGTCGCGACCGGTGGCCAGGCGTTCCGGTGGGATGGCAGCCGCGAGATCGGGCAACTCGTGCAGCACGAGCTTGGCTTCGTATTCGCACAACGCGCCGTCGCGCTGGCTGAACTCGATCAGTCGATGCCGCGCCCGCGCCATCACTGCGGTGTCGCCTACGGTCATTTCGACAACCGGTTGGCTGACGCGCACGAGCGCGGCGACGGCATGGGCGCAGCCGGCGACGCTCGAAAAGCACGGTAGGCCGATCTCCCGCAATATGGCGCGGCTGGCGGTCGACGGCTCGGTATAGCTGTACACGAAGGTCGGGATCGAGCCGTCCGCGGCCAACGCGCCGAGTGCGTCGCGGTCGCCCTCGAGGCGAGCGACGTTGGCGATGGTGGTCGACAACACCACGATGTCGATCCCGGGATCGTTGGCCATTGTCCGCAGGATCTCGGCTGCGCCCTCTGCGACTGCGCCGGTGATGTCGACCGGATTGACGACCGACGCGAACGACGGCAGCGCCTTTTCGATGAGGAGTTGCGTGTCGCCGTGCAGGATGGGGACGTCGAGGCCGGCGTGGGCCAACGAGTCGGCCAGCCAGACCGCCGAACCGCCCGACGCACTCACGACGCCGACGCCGCGACCGCGCGCACGCGGGCACAACGACAACGCCGAGGCCATGTCGAGCATCTCGTCGGGATCGTTGGCACGGGCCACGCCGTAGCGGCGGAACACGGCGTCGTAGGCGCGGTCGTCGCCGGCGAGATGACCGGTGTGCGACAGCGCGGCGCGCGCGGCGGCGGCAGAGCGTCCGAGTTTCGCGACGACCAGTCGCGTACCCGCGGCCTGTGCGCGCGCGGCCAACGCGGCAAACTGATCGGGCCGTTGTAAGCCTTCGAGGTACAGCATCACCACCTCGGTGTGGCTGTCCTCGAGAAGGAACTCGAGGCAATCGGTGACCTCGACGTCGACCTCGTTGCCCGTCGAGATGACGTAGCTGAACCCGACGCCACGCGCGACGCCGCGGTTGAACAGCGCGAAGCCCATGCCGCCGCTGTGCGTGACGATGGCGACGTTGCCCTTGGCTCGCTCGAGCGCGGCCTCCCGGTCGCCGTCGAAGTAGCGCGCCAGCGCCGATGGCATCACTGCGGGGCTGAACGTGGCGGGCACGCCGTCGATGAGGTTCATGAACCCCTGTGAATTCGGGCCGAGAATGCGCACACCGGTCTCGGCGGCCACCTGTGCGAGTGCCGCTTGACGGCGCGGGCCCGCTTCGTCGCGATCGTCGGCGAAACCCGCGCTGAACACCGCGAGATTGGCGATGCCGCGCGCCGCGCATTCGCGCGCCGCGGTTTCGGCGGCGGCCGCCGGCACCAACAACAGTGCGAGATCAACCGCGTCGGGCATCTCGGCAACGCTGCGATACGTCGGCAGGTCGTCGATGCTCTCACCGCTGGGGTTGACGATGCAGATGGGCGGCGAGCCCGGGTATTCGGCCACCAGATCGAGCAGCATGCCGGTGGGGCCGGTGCGTTTGCGCGACGCTCCGACGATGGCGATGCTCTTCGGCGCGAGCATCGATGCGAGCGAGTTCACCGTTCCTCACGAACTTGGGCCTCACGACCTTGGGTTGTAGTGCCTTCGACGGTGCCGTGTTGCAGCAGGGCCAATTCGATCGAGCGGTCGAGCGCGTCGTCCCACGACAGCGACGAGGTTTCGTAGACCGCTCGCTTGGTCAACGCGATGGCGCTCGGGTTCTTGCCCGCGATCTTGTGGGCCAACTCCAGGGCGGCGGCCGGAGGATCATCGGCCAGCTCGTCGGCGAGGCCGATGGCCAGCGCGTGCTCGCCCGAGATCGAGTCGCCCGACCACAACAGGCGCAACGCGCGACCGGTGCCGACCGTGCGCGGCAACATGACGGTGTCGCCTCCGCCGGAGTAGCGCCCGATGCGGATGTAGGCCTCGCACAGTTGTGCCGTGGGCGCGACGATGCGGATGTCGGAGGCCAGCGCCAATGACAGCCCGGCGCCATAGGCGTAGCCCTGCACCGCGGCGATGACCGGCTTGTCGAGGGCACGAACCGCGCGGGCCAGGCCGTGGAGCACTTCGGCGAACGGTGGGCCGTCGAGGATGGCGGGGTCGTTCAAATCGACGCCCGACGAGAACGTGGCGCCGTTGCCCGAGATGACGACGGCGCGAACGTCGTCGCCCGCGTTGTCGAGTGCCTCGCGCAGCATCGTGATGAGTTCACGCGTCAGCGCGTTCTTGCGCTCGGGCCGGTTGAGCTTGATCGACAGGACGCCGTCGACGAGTTCGGTGAGCAGCGGTGCGGCGGGCTCTGTCATCGCGACCGCGGCAACAGATCGAGCTCGACGGTGAGGCGGCGACGATGCCAGCGCGGGTCGCCGAGGTACGAATACAACGAGCGCGACGCGTGCGTATGTCGCGGCAGCGGATACTGCAGATCGACACCGATGCCTGCGTGCACTTCGTGCGCGCTGGTGCACGCGTCGACGTGCGAGGTCGCGGTCACCGATTTGGCGACGTGTACCGCGGTGGCGATGTCGTGTGCCGAAGTGTCGGGGGCATCGGTGCGCCACACGGCGTAGTTGGTGGCCCACCGCGCGCTCTCGGTGGCGTTGACCAGATCGATGATGTGATCTTGCACGCGCTGGAACGTGCCGATCGCTTTGCCGAACTGCACCCGCTCGCCGCTGTAGGCCAAGCTCATCTCGAAGACGGCCTGGCAGCTGCCCACTTGGTAGGCGCACAAGATCGGTGTGGCCCGCAGCACCGCGGCGAGCGCCGCCGAGGGGTCGATCGCTTGCGTGCGCGCCGGCGCAGCGTCGAAATGCGCGGTGAGCGCTTCGGGTACAAAGCCGTGATAGCGACCGATCGACGCGGCGGCCGCATCGACGAGTGCACAGTGCGTGTCGGTGACCACGAGGTAGTGGGTGCAGCGGTCGTCGGCGCCCAACACGTCGATCGTGCCCGACAGATTGCCCTGCGCGTCGAGGGCAAGGCCCGTACCCGGACGCAACAACCCGTCGGGGACGACCGCGATGCGGGCACTGCCGTCCGCGATCAGCGGCAACAGCTCGTCGCACCACTCGGGTGCGACCGCCGAGAGCAAGTCGGGTGCGAGGACAGCCGACGAGAAGATCGGCCCGGGCACCGCGCCGCGGCCGAGCTCTTCGAAGATCACCGCGATGTCACTACGGCTGGCCCCGGCACCACCGTGGGTTTCGGGAACGGCGAGACCGAGCCAGCCGAGGTCAGCGAGGCGCGACCATTCGGGGTCGGGATGGTCAGCTACGAAGCGACGGGCCGCTTGTTGCAGTTCGCCTTGATCACTGTCGAGTGTCAGCTCCATCGTCGGCTCAGCTCAGCTTGCCGGCGGCGTGTGCTTCGCGCTGCCCGATACCGAGGCGCCGCGACATGATCAGCTTTTGGATCTCGCCGGTGCCGCCACCATGCATAGCGACGATGGCGGTCGCTTGGAACGCGCTCAAGACCCCTTGATCGCGCGAGCCGTCTTCGTAGAGTGCCGCCGGGCCCAACACGTCGAGCACTGCGTTGGCGAACCATTGCGCCGATGTCTTTTCCATCAGGTACGCCTGCGGTCCTTCGTAGGTCAGCGGTTGCTTGGCCATGGCCAACCAGTAGTTGCGCAAGCCGAGCAACTTGACCACTTGCGTCCGCGCGTATGCCTCGGCGACGCGGTCTTGCGCGACTTCGTCGTCGAGCAGCCGGCGATCGGCGCGACACACATTGGCCAGCGACTCCCAGGCCAGTGACTGACGGGTGCCGATGAGATGGTCGGTGCGCATGCCGTGTTCGAGCTCGAGATGCGTCGATGCGACGGTCCATCCCTTGTTCTCGCCACCGACCAGGCGGTCGGCGGGCACGCGCACTTCGTCGAAGTAGACGGCGTACTTCTCCATGCCGCCGATGAGCTTCATCGGCTGGTACGTGATGCCGGGGCTGTCGGCCGCGATCATGAGCCAGCTGAGGTTGTTGTGGCGGGCCTCGGCCGGGCCGGTGCGCACGATGGTCCACAACGCATCGGCGCCGTGGTCGCTGCCGACGAACACCTTGGTGCCACTCACGATGTACTCGTCGCCCTCGCGGATGGCCTGCGTCGACGCGGCCGCGAGGTCAGAGCCCGCACCGGGTTCGGTCAGCAACTGCCATGTGCGTTGCTCGCCGGAGAAGATGGGCGGCAAGAGCGCGGCCTTTTGCTCTTCGCTACCCCACACGAGGATCGCCATGTGGCCGAGCGCACCACCCGAGTCGTAGTAGGGCGGCAGATCGAGCTCGTAGCGACCGAACTCTTCGACGAGCACGAACGCCTCGTCGAGGGTGAGCCCGCCGCCACCGTATTGCGCGGGTGCCATCGGATAGAGCCAGCCCCGCGCGCCCATCTTGCGGCCGAGGGCACGGCGCGCGTGATAGCGCTCGACCGGCTCGCCGTGCTCACTCGCCAGGCGCAGCTCGGCGGGAACGTGCTGCTCGATCCAGTCGCGCACCTCGGCGCGAAATGCTTCTTGCGCGGGCGTATAACGAACAGAGAAATCCACGACGCCGACGATACCGCTCAGCTGACGTCGGCAGCGGGTCCGAGCACTTGGCCCGGCGTCGCGCCCGTGCACACACCGTCGACGAACGTGACCTCGCCCGCCACCATGATGTAGCGATAGCCATCGGCGCCTTGCACCCGCCGCCACTCGTCGCCGGGCACGTCGTGCACGATGACCTGGTCTTGCAGCGCGAGCCGGTCGTAGTCGTACACGATCACATCGGCGACGTTGCCCACGGCCAACACACCGCGATCACGCAACCCCGCGAGGTACGCCGGAAACGCGCTGAGGCGATAGTGCGCCTCTTCGAGCTCGATGACGTTGTTCTCCCGCACGAAGCGCACGATGGTCTCGGTGGGGTAGCGACCCGAGGTGATGAACTTCGTGTGCGCGCCACCGTCGGATGTGCCGTAGATCGTGAACGGGTTGCCCACGACCTCGCGCAACAGGTCGATCGAGTTGGTGAACGAGTCCGCGTAGAACGTGGCCTTGAGATCGTCGGCGACCGCGATGTCGAGCATCACGTCGACCGGATGCTTGCCTTCCTTCTCCGCGATCTCGCCCAGCAGCAGGTCGTGGTACTTGCGCAGTGCCGGGTTGACGCACTTGAGCACCGTGATGTTCTCCATCGGCCCGATGACGCCGGTGGACACCTCGTTGCGCAACCGCTCGCGCCGCGCCGGGTCGGAGAGCTTTTGGAACTTCTCTGCGACCGTGCCCGTGGTCGCATCCATCCACGCGTCGCTGTCGTCGAAGAGGTTCCAGTCTTCGAACGTCCACGTCAGGCCGGCTGCGGTCATGTGCGCTTGTCCGTAGACGCGCAGCCCTTCGGCGCGGCAACGGTCGAGGAACTTCAAGATGTTGCGATGACGATGCGGATAGAAGTCGTTGGTCTGCACCACGTTGTAGAGCACCGGCCGGCCCGACACCCGGGCGAGTTCGGCGAATTGCGCACCGTCGGCTTTGGGGTTGCCGGTGATCAGGTTCATCTGGATGAAGCCCTGATTGCGTTCACCCAACACCGCGGCCAGCGCTTCCGCCAGCGTGTTGGCCATGTTGTCGGTCGGCATCGGCGTGCCGTCGTAGTCGCGCTGGTTGCCGACACCGCCGTGCGCGGGCAGGCGCTGCGCCGACCAACCGGCGGCACCGGCGTCCATCGCCTCGTGCAGGATGCGGCGGATCTCGACGAGCTCAGCGGGCGTCGGCGCGCGGCCGGCTTTGGCATCGTCGAGGCCGAGCACCCACACCAACACCGCGCCGAGCGGCAGGTACGACATCACGTTGACGCCCTTGGGGATGCGGCGCAACGAGTCCATGAACTCGGGAAAGGTGACCCAGTCCCACGGCAGCGATGCTTGCATCGACGCCAGCGGGATCGCTTCGACGCGCGTCAGCGACAACATCATGCGCTCGCGCATCTCGGGCTTCACCGGCGCGAAACCGCCACCGCAGTTGCCGATGACGACCGTCGTGACTCCGTGCCAGCCCGAGATCGTGCAGTACGGGTCCCAGAAGATCTGCGCGTCGTAGTGGGTGTGCAGGTCGACGAAACCCGGCGCGACGATCGACCCGTGCGCGTCGATCACCGTGGTCGCGTCCGCGGCGTCGAGGCGGCCGATGGCGGCGATGCGCCCATCGCGAATGCCGACGTCGGCGACGAAGCGCGGCGCGCGGGTGCCATCGACGACGGTGCCGCCGCGTATCAAGGTGTCGAAAACTGCCATCGAGGCTCCTGCTGGTAGAGGACCGGTTACAGGCGGTACGCGCGTTCGGCGGTACCCGCGAAGAGTGCGTCGCGTTCGCTCGCCGAGGCGCCGGCGGTGATCGCGGCGAAGGCCGCGAACAATTCGCCGTAGGTCGAGTACAACTTGTCGACGGGCCAGTCGGACGCGACCAGGCAGCGATCCACGCCGAAGATGTCGATGCACGCGTTGACGACCGGTGTGAGGCTCTCGACGGTCCACTCCTTGTCGCCGAGCGCGAAGCCCGACACCTTGCACACGAGGTTGGGACGCTGCGCCAACTGCACCAACCCGGCGCGCCACTGCGCGAGGAACTCGGGGGTGCGCTCGTTCGGTGTGCCGCCGTGGTTGAGCACGAATGTCACGTCCGGGTGCCGGTCGATGACCGCGCCCAGCGCTTCGAATCGCGGCAACCGTGCGCCGACGTCACACGCCGCACCGAGGCGCGCCATCACCGCGAGCGCGGTGTCGAGCGCGGGGTCGTCGAGATGATCGGCGAGTGTCGGGTCGCGGACTCCGCGGAAATTGGCGTATTGCGCGTGCCGCTCGAGCATCGCCGGCGCGTCGTCGGCGCACAGTGTGCCCGACCCGACGATCGCGTTGGGCCAGCCGAGCGGATCGTTGTCGGCCATGCGTTGCAGCCACGCCGTCTCGACGGCGGGGTCCGCGACTTCGGCGGCCTGCACGTGCACGACCTTGGTCACGGGCACGCCGCTCGACTCGCGGCGGTGATCGGCGGCGTTGTAGTGACCGCTCTCGTTGAAGCGGTGCAAGGGAAATCGGAAGTTGGGTTCGAGCATGGGCCAATCGATACCCGGTTCGGATTGATCCCAGAAGTGCACGTGCGCATCGACATAGCGAACCGGCGTCGTCGCGGATGGGGTGAATGGCATTCGTGTCATGGCTTCCTTGCCTTCGCGCCAGCGCTCATCGCGCGAATGACCGTTTGAGATCGAGCTTCAGGACTTTGCCGGTGGGAGTGCGCGGCAGCGACGGCATGATCTCGAGTTGCTCGGGGATCTTCTGCATCATGAGGCCGACCGATTTCAAATAGTCGACCATCTGCGGCAGCGTGAGCGGATCGTCGCCATCGCGGAGGGCAACGACCGCGCAGCACCGTTCGCCGAGGTCGGGGTCGGGTAGCCCGATCACCGCGACTTCGGCGACCTTGGGATGCTGGTAGAGCAGGTCCTCGATCTCCTTCGCGCTGATGTTCTCGTTCTTGCGGATGATGATGTCCTTGACGCGGCCACTGATCGTGACGTAGCCGTCGCGGTCATAGTGACCGAGATCGCCGGTACGGAAGAATCCTTTGTCGTCGAACGCGTCGGTGTGCAGAGATTCGTCGACATAACCGACCATCAACTGCGGTGCCTTCGCTCGGATCTCGCCCTCTTGGCCTTCACCGCACTCCTCACCGGCGAGATCGACGATGCGCATCTCGACGCCGGGCGACGGGCGGCCTTCGGAACGCGCGAGTTGCTCGTCGCTCGCGGCGAGGTCGCACATGAGCAGCACCGGTGCCTCGGTCAGCCCGTAACCCGAGACGATGCCGATGCCACCGAGTTGTTGCTTGACGTCGTAATGCATGCCCGACGGCTTGGGTCCGCCGCCGCCGTTGCACGCGCGCAGATACGGGAAGAGCGGCCTATCGGGCTGCGTGCGTTGTACGGCGAGGAACGTGAGAAAGAACGGCGCGCCCGTGCCCGCGATCGTGACGCGTTCGCGTGAGAGCAATTCGCTCGTCGCGGCCGCGTCGAAGGCTTCGGTGCATACGTAGGTACACCCGTACATGAGACCGCTGAAGAGGAAATTGGATCCACCGATGTGGCTGAACGGGAAGACCAACGCCACGCGGTCGGTGGGGCCGAGCTCGAGCCGGGTGCCGAAGGCCATCGCCGCGGCCGCGAGCGTCGCGTCGGTGTGCTTCGCGCCTTTGGGGTCGGCCGTGCTGCCCGAGGTGTAATAGATCCACCGCACCGGCTCGTCGTCCGCACTCGTGGGAACCGGGGGAGGAGGCGGCAATGTCGCGGGGTCGCCTTGGGGCAGTGACCGGTCGGCGATGATCACCTCGAGGTCGCCGACGTCGGCCGCGATCTCGCGTGCCATCGCGAGGTAGTCGAACCCGCGCCACGCCGACGGCACGATCAAGAATTGCGAGCCGATCTGGCGCACGATGAAACGAACCTCACGGGCGCGATAGATCGGCACGAGCGGGTTCTGGATCGCACTCAAGCGGGAGAGTGCCGCGACGAGCACCATCGACTCGATCCACGTGGGCAGTTGCCACGACACGATCGTGCCGGTGCCGACACCGCGTGCGTGAAGGCCCGCCGCCACGCGTTCGGCAGCGTCGCGATATTCGGCGAACGTCAGCGATTGGCCGCGCTCGTCGACGACCATTTGCGCATCGGGTGTCTCGGACGCGCGGCGCTCGATCAGTCGCCACAGTGTCTTGTCGGTGAAGGGCAGCGCAGGCTCGAAGGGCAACATCGGCGATCGGTCCTGACCTTATGTCACCGTGGCGACGCCCGACCACGAGACCGCGGCGTACCATGGCTGACGTGGGGAATCGGGGGGATCGCCCCTCTGGCCGTGAAGAGCCGGCGTTGATCGAGTTGGTCATGCTCGACCCCGGCCCGCGCCCGAGCGCCGCGCCGCTTGCGCGGTCGCGCCGCCCGCACGGGCCCCGACCGAGCGTGCGCCGCCGGTGGCCGCTGGTCGCGTTCGCCGCAGTGATCGCGGTCGCGATCGTGGCGATCGTTGCTCGCAGCGGTGGCGACGGGGAACCGGCAGCCGCGCCGGTGACGACCACCGCGCCGTCACCATCCGTGACCGTCGTTTCGGCGATCCCTACGACCACGATCCCAACGACCACGATCCCAACGACCACGATCCCTACGACCACGATC
>JBDTLT010000197.1:0-10585 GCA_039934635.1 Acidimicrobiales bacterium | reverse complement strand
ATGCAGTCGTTACCACACCCAGCCAGCACAACGACAGCGATCAGGAGCTTCCCCGCACCGCCGAGCCACCTGTGCATCGTGCGACGATCGCGCCACGATGCCGTGCTGTCCATAATCCGCGCCCTATCGTCACCGAACCGACATCGGGATGAAAGGCGCGCGACTCAGCACACCTTTTGCAGCGCGCGCCTGGCGCCTGAGTGCGACTGGTTGGCCGACCAGAAGCCCCGTTGGGTGTCGTTCTGCTCGCGACACAGCGCACGAGTTAGCGCGACGCGCTCGTTGGCGGGCAGACGTGACAGGTTCTCGACGAGCGTGGGCACAGCGTCGTCCGAGAGTGACGCCAGATACTCGGGGTCGAAACGAACGGTCGAGCTCGCCTGCATCACATTGTGCCGTGCCACGATGGCCTCGGGGTTCACCGCATTCCATACAAACAGCGTCACCAGTGCGGACGCCACAACGGCCGGGGCAAGCCATTGCCGCGGCGAACCACTCACGTAGGCGACCGCCACCAACACGAATACTGCGGCGAGCCAATACGCGAACACGATGCACGAGAGGCGCAGCATCGTAAGGCCGAACGCGTCGTCGTAGACGTTCAGTCGGTGGACGGCAGCGCCGATGATGACGAGCGTCAGCGCGATGGCGGTCTCGCCGAGCAACACGAGCGCTCGATGACCCAGCAACCCCGCGCGGCGAGCGTAAGGACGCACCGCGAGTAGGACCATCACCGTCAAGGCAGCAACCGCGAGAAGTTGGAAGTAGCCACGCCGTGCGTATTCGGCGTAGGTGAGGCCGGTTGTTCGTTGCACGTAGTCGCTGCCTCGCGTCAGCGCCACTGCTTGCGCCACTGCGAACATCGCGTAGAGCCCGACCAGCGCGCCGAGCACCATCGTCAACTCGAGCGCGCCGAGCGCAGGAAGCCGAGACGCCTTGCTCGGCGGGGGTGGTGAGTATGCATGCGCGATGAGAGCGAGCCCGGCGGTCACTCCCATACCGAGGGCCGCCGTGTGAACGAATAGATCGCCGCCGTCGATCGGGACATGCACGAGCGAGGCGAATACACCGTCCGCCGATGCGAGGAGTATCCCGGCCGCCAAAGTGATCGGAGCTGCCAACGCGAACCCACGCGTTGCGGCGCGCCAGATGTGTCGATGCCGGCCATCGGATTGCGCTGCGCCGACTGCGACGATTGCGGAGAGCACTTCGATGGGCGCACGGACCACTGCGCCCAAGCCGCTGAGCCCGCGTCGAGCGAGATCGACGAAAGTGATGTGCAGAGGATCCCCGCCTTGGTTGAACCCGGCCGAGACCAGAAGCAGGCCCATGATCGCGACAACGTCGAGCGCCAACAGCCAAGGGCTCTCACGCAGACTCAGCCAAATGCCGAACGCCGGCGCCAGCAACGCGACGGTGATGACTGCCGGTCGCCTTACTCGGGCACCGATCAGCAGCACCGTCGCCGCCGCAACGCTGAGCATCGTGCCCGCCCGGCCATCGACCGAGCGGTGCAGCGTGAGGTCGACGGCAAGACCGAGACCGACGACAGCAAGGGCCACGCGTCGCCCCCGGTGGCGCCACGCGTCAGTGCGTTCACTCGTCGGGCGATCGAGCGTTGGTTGGGTGAGTGTCACGCGGCGAGCTCCTGGCGATTCGGCAGTTCGATGACCATCCGGCAGCCCCTCGGCTCGTTGGCTTCGGCGCGGATGGCGCCGTTGTGAAGCTCCACGATCGATCGAACGATGGCCAGCCCGAGCCCTGCACCACCCCGATGGACCGCACGTGCATGATCGGCGCGATAGAAGCGCTCGAAGACGCGCCCCCGCTCGCCAGAAGGAATGCCCGGTCCACTGTCGCTGACCTCTACGCGCAGGCAGCGATGGCGACACCGCGCGTCGACGCGCACCGATGCGTTGTCGCCGCCGTAGCGAACGGCGTTGTCGAGGAGGTTGACGATCGCTTGATGAAGGCGATCCGGATCGCCATCGAAGACAAGCGCGGGAGCCACTGCGACAGCAACGCCGAGATCGGGATGGTGCAGTCGGGATTCCTCGATCGCGCGGTTCACCAAGTCGCGGAGCGAGATCCGCTCGATGCGCAGCTGCGTGGCGCCGGACTCTAGCCGTGACAGGTCGAGCAGGTCGCGAACGAGCCGCCCGAGGCGTTCTGTCTGCGCGTGCATCGCTCGAAAAGTGGCCGAGTCGGGCGCCGCGACACCGTCGACGAGGTTCTCGAGTGTCGCCTGCAGCGCAGAGATCGGGGTGCGCAACTCGTGCGACACATTGGCGACGAGGTCTCGACGCTGCCGCTCTGTCTCGGCGAGCTCGGCCGCCATGTGGTTGAACGCCTCGGCGAGCCGACCGACCTCGTCGACCGCGGTGGTGTGCACGCGCAAGCTGTAGTCACCGCGGGCCATCGACGGCGCGGCACTCGCCATTGCGCGTAGCGGTCGCGTCATACCGTGCGCCAGGAACTGGACCATCAGCAGCGCGAGCGACGCGGAGATGAGCGGCCGCAGCCAGAGCGGCACGCCGAGGCGGAACCCCAATGTGCTCGTCACGGCGGTGACGGCAACTGCGACGACGATGACGATGCTGAGCTTTGTCTTGATCGAACGAATGCGATCGAGTGGCCTCATTGCGGCACCTCCAACGCATATCCGACTCCGTGGACGGTGCGAATCCATCCATCACCGAGCTTCTTTCGCAGCGCACGGATGTGCGAGTCGACCGTTCGCAGACCGGAGCCATCGCGATAGCCCCAAACCTCGGCGAGCAATTGTTCGCGAGTCCGAACCACCTCGGGCCGAGTCGCGAGCGCGACGAGCAGATCGAACTCGGTGGCGGTGAGCTGCGCTTCGTCGTCGTCGCTGAGCCACACGCGCCGGCGATCCTGATCGATGCGCATGACGCCCCGATTGATCACCGCCTGCGCGATTGTCGCATCGTCGACCCGTCGCAGGATCGCACGGATACGAGCGACGAGCTCGCGCGGTGAGAACGGCTTGGTGAGATAGTCATCGGCACCGACAGCGAGCCCGACGAGGACATCGGCTTCGTCGTCGCGCGCGGTGAGCATGAGCACCGGCACCCGAGAATCGCGTTGAATGCGCCGGCACACCTCGAGCCCATCGAGGCCCGGAAGCATCAGATCGAGGACGACGAGATCGGGCTGTAGGCGCAGTGCGGCCTCTACGCCCGACGGGCCGTCCATTGCCACTTCGACGCTGAAACCTGCGCTGCGCAGCCGTTCGGCCACTGCATGCGCGATCATCTCGTCGTCTTCGATCACGAGAATACGGTGCCCCATCGGCGAATACGGTAGAACGCCACCCGTCGAGATGTTGCGCGTGAGTCGTGGAGATTCAGTGCAGGAGGCAGTCATGACCAAAGTTGTTGCGGATATTTCGACTCAGCTGACTTGCGACCTCGTGTGAATGTCAGCTGCCGAGCCAAGCCAGCACGGCGAGCACGCGGCGGTGGTTGTCGTCGTCCTGTTGAAGATCGAGCTTGGAAAAGACCGAAGAGATATGGGTGTCGACGGTCTTCTCGTTGACATGCAACAGCCGGCTGATGGCCGCGTTCGAGCGTCCTTCGGCGAGTAGCCCGAGAACCTCGCGTTCACGAGGCGTGAGTCGTGCGAGTGGCGCGGTACGAGAACGACGACCAAGGAGATGCGCGACGACGTCGGGGTCGAGCACTGTTCCCCCCTCTGTGACTGTCTTCAGCGCGCCGACGAGATGGGCGACGTCGATCACGCGGTCCTTCAGCAGGTAGCCGAACCCACCGGGATGTTCCTGCGCGAGCTGTGCGGCGAATCGACGCTCGAGCGACTGCGAGAGCAACAAGATGGCGAGGCTCGGTCGTTCCGTCCTCAAGCGCAGTGCCGCTTCGGCACCCTCATGAGTGAACGTAGGCGGCATACGGATGTCGATGATGGCGACGTCCGGTTCGTGTTCTGCGACCGCCAGCATGAGCTCTGACACTCCGGGAACGAGCGCTACTACCTCGACGCCGCCCTCGCCCAAAAGCCGCGCCAGCCCTTCGCGCAACAACATCGAATCATCAGCGATCACTACCCGCACGGCAACAATGCCTCGATCGTTGTTCCTGTCGCAGCCGAGGACCGCACGACGAGCGAGCCTCCCACTGCTTCGGCCCGATCACGAAGTCCGCGTAACCCGCGGCCCTCGCCATCGGCTCCGCCACAACCGTCGTCGGATATCGCCACCGTCAACAGTCCGTCCCGCAATCGCGCCGTGACTTCGATGGTGTCGGCCGAACCGTGCTTTTGCGAATTGGCCACGGCCTCGGACACGATGAACCATGCCGTTTCCTCGAGATCAGGGGCAAGGTGTCCCAACGGCGACTCGATCGTGACCGTTACCGGGCTGCGGTCGGCCAGGTCCTCGAGCGCACCGTGAAGGCCGCCGTCGGACAACACAGTGGGACGCAGACCATTGGCCAGCGCCCGCAGCTCGACGACTGCTTGGCGAACCTCGCAGACACCGGCATCGACCGCGTCTCTGAGCCGTTGCTCGGTCCCGTTGACCGAAGCCGCCTGGAGCTGAAGGGCCAGCGCCAACAGGCGCTGTTGCGCGCCGTCGTGCAGGTTTCTCTCGATGCGATGGCGTTCCTCGTGTTGACCCGCCGCCAGGCGCGCCCGCGATTGCTGCACCTCGACCAGCTGCACCGCCAGTGCGGCTCGCAACCCCGCGTTGTCGAGCTCGGTCGCGGCCGCGCGAAATAGTTCGTCCGCAACATCAGCCTCGACGACGTCCTGCGCGTACGCGACCCGCGCCACGAGGCGATCCCCGCGGAGCACATCGATGCTTGTTTCTCTCGAGGTCGCCGCCCGGCCAGACGCGGTGGCCCACACCGACGTTGCAGAGTCGCCGTTGTCGAGTGGATAGCTGATCTCGAGCGAGTCGTCACCGAGCGCTTCGCGCAACACGGCCTGGATGTCGGTGACAGGGCCGGGCGCGTCGAGGTGGCGCCGCAGTACCGCCAGCGCGCTGTAGCGGCGGCGGTCGAAACGCTGGTCGAGGAGGTCTTGCAAGCGACGCCGTCCGGGCTCGGCGACACCCACCGCGCTCAACGTCGCGAACGCGACCGATACCCGCGACGCGTCACTCCGCCGGCCGAAGACCGCCCCCCCGACCACGGTGACGACAAGGAACACCGCAATGACCAATCCGCTCAATAGTCCATAGGTGAGCGTGCGACTGAGTATCCGCTCGACGTCATACAGGCGATACCGTTGCACGGCCAACCCGGTCGCGACCGCGATGAGCACCACGATGCCGGCAGTCGGGATCAGCGGCGAAAAGTGAAAGCGCGTGTGACCCGGCACGAACGACGCAGCCATCAGTACCGCGACGGGGAACGCGATGATTGCGAACCAAGCCAACTGCAACCGCTCGATCCCTTGCGCGCGACGAAAGCGAAGGACGAGCGACAACGCAGAGGCGAGCACTCCGAGTCCGACGACCGAAATCGCGACGGCACAGACGACGCGAAACATGCCGGCAAGCGGGCCGACAGCGAGCGGATTGTCTAGTTCATCGAATGGTGCATCGAGCACGCGGTTCGAGAGGAGACCGCCGATGACGGTAACGAGTCCCGCGACAATCGTGACGCGCATTGCGAACGCAAATCTGCGCGACAGCGGCCGACCGGACGGTGTGAGGTGCAGTATCAGCGCGATCAGGACAAGCCACGGAACGAAACTCAATGAGTCGACGACCGCCACGAGCGATGCGCCTGGCAACGAACCGGGCGAGACGACCACACCCTGCAGCGCGTAGGGGTCGAGGAAAGCCGACGTAGTGATGCTCGTCCCCAACGCGACGAACAGCCATCCCACGGGATGCCCGGGTCGGCGCCGCATCAACGCCGCGCCGACAACAGTCGTCGTGGCGACCATCGCCAACCCCAACAAGCCCTCTCCGAGTGAGCCGAGATCCTCTCGACCGACTGACCGCAGGTGGTACTCGAAGGCGAACCCGATCGCGAACGACGCGGCTTCGATCAGGACCACCACCGCGACGATCGTGGACACGGCGCGCCGACTCTGAACTCGCTCGATCCACGGCGCACGCACCCATCCATCGTCGCGCCGAACCGGGCAACGCGCCTCAGTGCCAGCCCCGAGACCTCGACTCGGGCCTACCCCGATGACGCGGCGCTCCACTGCGTCGATGATCGATCGCAAGCGTCGCTCGCACGGCGCATCGACCCAAGGAGGATCATGTCCACAACCCAGACATCTCGACCCGCAGACCCCGCTACCCGACGATCGTGGCTGGCACCGATACTCGCGATCGCGTTTGCCCTGTTGTTCCTCGTCGCATTCGCCGGCAGCGACGACGCCGACCCCGAAACCGCAGGAGCCGAGCTGATTGCCAAGCACGCGAAGAGCGACGGGGCGACCTTCGTAGCCGGTACCGCATTGATCATCGCGGCCATCGCGCTGATCTTCTTCGGTGGGTGGCTGCGGCAAATGCTGCGGTCGAAGACCGCCCGCCCGGACTGGCTTCCCGACGTCGCGTTCGCCGGAGCGATTGTCCACGCCGTCACCCTCACCATCTTCGTGAGCGCGGCGAAGAGTGTGCAGGATGGGATTTCGACCGGCGACGCCGTCATCGCGCAGACACTCAACATCCATGACGGCAACAACTTCGTCACGGCCATGCTCGGACTCGCCTGTGTGCTGATCGCCACCGGCGTCAGCGCGTATCACAGCGGTGCATTGCCCCGTTGGCTGGCGATCGCGTCCATCGTGCTCGGCGCAATGGCCCCGCTCGGACCCGGTGGTTTCGCACCATTCCTCTTGTTCCCGATCTGGGTGATCGTCGTCGCCTTTGTAGCCACGTCGACTCGCCGCCACACAAATGAGGTGACGGTGCGCGCCACACCCGCGATGGTGTGATCGCCACTCGACGGCCCGCACGGTTGCGGCGAGGGGGATGCCACCACCCCCTCTCACCCCCGTGCGGGCCGGGTGGCATTGCCATCGGTCAAACAGCAGACTGTCCTCCGGAGGGCAGGCGGTTGACAACCGGCATGGTCACAACCTGATGGGGCCGATCGCGTTCGCGTTTCGCGGACGCTTCGCGCGTCGCCGGCGTTCCTGGATCGGCCTCGGACTGCTGCTCGGCATCGGCTTCGGCATCGCGTTTTCGACCCTCGCGGCTGCCCGCCACACGGCGTCGGCCTATCGACGGATCGTCGAACACGCGGAGGCACCTGACGCCACCAGCGGCTACACCCAGCCGACCGATGAGGTGGAGTCGCAACTCGCCGGGATTGACGGCGTCGAATCGTTGCGCAGCCTGGTCGGCTTCACCGGCTTCGTCGAAGGTGTCGATCCTTCCTACAACCGGGTGCTGTTCGGGCCATGGGGCAACTACTTCCCGGTCGAACTCCCGAAGCTGCGCGATGGCCGCCTGCCCGACGCGATGAAGCGCGAAGAAGTGTTCGTCAACGAGTACTTCGCCGACCACGCGGGCGTCGCGGTCGGTGACCAAATCCGCGTCTCGCTGTATCTCATAGATGCCGACGACTACCACACCGAAACCATGACCGTCACCGGCATTGGGAAGATCCCGCGCGAACTCGTCGCCGACGAGACGAGCGGATTCGGCTTGATCGTCTTGTCTTCGACCGTTGTTCGCGAGTTGAACTCGGGTGCCGCGTACAGAAGTACCGGTTTCAGCTTGGCGCCAGGCATCGATCCGCAGAACGACCTCTACCCCCAGCTGCGTGATCGCGGGCTCGAGCTCAACGAAACGCTCGCGCAAGACATCGATCGGGTACAGACCGCCGAGCGGCCGCTGCTGGCACTGCTCACGACGTTCGGTCTGGTCGTTCTCATCGGCTCGGCGATCGGGACGTTCCAGGTTGTTACGCGGGGCACCGTCGCGTGGCGCGCCGACGACCGGACGCTGCAGGTTCTCGGGCTTTCGCCGCGCCAAGTGATCGCAGTGCGCGTCGCCGGTGCGATGGTCACCGCGCTGACCGCCGCTCTCACGGCGGTTGTCGTGATGATTGTGGCCTCACCAGTCGCGCCAGTGGGCCCGCTGCACGCCTCTGATCCGGTTGTGGGAATTCATCTCGACCTAGCCGTGCTCGCGGCCGGTATCGCAACAATTCTCGTGATCGCGACCGCGACATCGGTCCTCGCCAACATTCGATCGCCAACCACAGGGACACGTCCGCGCGGTCGCCCGCGCCCGGTGACCATGTTCAACTCGCGTCCCACTGCGATGGCCGGGCTCAGCTTCGCCAACCCGAGTGGCGGCCAGAGCCCAGGCCGGAAGTGGAGTTCGATCGCGTTCGCAGTCGCAGCGGTCGCACTCACGGCGGGCGTCGTCGCGGTCGGATCTTCGGCGAGGGCGCTCGTGAACGAACCGAAGCGTTATGGCTTCGACTGGGATCTCGTCGTTCTCAACGCGTTCGATGATCAGAGGCCCGAGGCGCTGAGGTCCATCCTCGGCGACGACCCCGACGTCGCCGCCGCTACGGGATTCACCGCCAACATCTACGCGATCAACTCCGACTTCGTCGCGCCCGGATTCGCGATCACGGAGGTCAAAGGAACGTTGCAACCGACGCTGATCGCGGGTCGTGAAGTTCGCGCCGCTAACGAGGTGGTGCTCGGTCGTGAAACGCTGCGTTCGATCGGCGCGGACATCGGTGACCAGATCACGATCGAAGAACTCACCCTCAGTGGTGCCTCATCGGCCGCGGCAACCGTTCGTATCGTCGGAACCGTCACGTTCCCGCCGGTCAGCCAGACCGGCAACGACCAACCCCGCCTCGGCGATGGCATTCTCCTGACGGCCGAGGCGAGGCAGACTCTCGGCGTCGACCCGAATGACCCGGAGTGGACGGCAATTCGACTGGCCGATGGCGTTCGTCCCGACGCGTTCATCGCGGCACATCCCGATGGCATTCCGTCGCGGGGCGGCGCACCGACCGAGTGGTTCGACAGTGCCGCACCCGCGGAGATACGCGAACTCAGGGTGGTGCTCGGAGTGTTCGTCGGCGCGGCGACGGTGAGTTTCGCAATCGCACTCGCCATCGTGCTGTACGCCCTGCTCGCGCAGGTTCGCTCTTCGCGCCGTGACATGGCCGTGCTACGCGCCATCGGCTTCACCCGCGGCCAACTCTCATCGGTAGTGGCGTGGCAATCGCTACCGCTCACGTTGGCCAGCAGCGTGATCGGCATCCCCATCGGTATCTGGGTAGGGCGGCAGCAATACGCCGGATTCGCACGTCGGCTCGGTGTGATCGAAGGCGCCTCCACCCCACCGCTCTTGATGCTCGGTCTCGTGCTGGGCGTGTTGCTGGCGCTCGGCCTCAGCGTCGGGGTGGCGATGATCATGGTGCGCCGTACGCAACCGTCGATCATCCTGCGCAGCCCTTAGGGCGACGCCCCATAGCCAAAGCCCAGATCTTCAAGTCACGATTTGGCCCGCTGCATCCGGATGCACTCCCTTCGCTCCGCTGACGTGACATGGTTGTCGGCCTTGAGCAAATCACTCTTCAACTGGTTCTTCCGCAACCGTCAGACGAACGAGATCACCATTGCGCAGTTCCCCAATCTCGCGCTATGGACCTTCTTCGTCACGGTCGCGTTGCGTTGGATCGTGCCCGACGGTGCGGTCCGCACCTGTATCTCGTGGGTCGGTGTCGCCGCGCTCGCGTGGTGGGCGGTCGACGAGGTGGTCCGGGGGGTCAACCCGTGGCGCCGGCTACTCGGCCTGGCGGGCTGCGCGTTCGCCGTGGTGCGAGTGGTGTCGATGGTGCGCTGACCGCGGTCATCGCGGCCTTCGTCGGCGCTGCTAGCTTCGCCACAGTTTGCCGCTAGGCGAGTTCGATATTGCGAGGCTCCGTTGCTCGACATGACGATGCGTTTCGATTTGCGAGTGCCGCCGTTCGCCGACACCACCTACGCCACGCAATATCAAACCGCACTCGAGATGGTCGATTGGGCCGAGCGCATCGGCGTCACCGGCATCACATTGTCCGAGCACCACGGCGACCCCGCAGGTTTCATGTCCGCGCCGCTCACGGTCGCCGCGGCAGTGCTGGCGCGCACGAAGCGAGTCACCGTCACCGTGTCCGCCGCGTTGGTGCCGCTGCATGACCCTGTGCGGTTGGCCGAGCAGATCGCCACCATCGATTGCATGGCGCCGGGGCGTCTCTCGGTCGTGCTCGGCGCCGGCTATCGCAGGGTCGAGTTCGAAATGGCCGGCGTCGATCGCGCGCAGCGCGGCAAGCTGGTCGAGGAGTGCTACGAAGTCTGCCGCACGGCGTGGAAGGGCGAGCCGTTCACGTGGCGCGGGCGCACCGTGCTCGTCACACCGGTGCCGAGTGCACCCGATTCGCCGCACCTCGCGATCGGCGGCAAGACCGAGATCGCGGCGCGCCGGGCCGCCCGCCTCGACGCGCCGTTCTCCCCCGCCACTGCCGATCGCGGACTAGCCGAACTGTACCGATCGGAGTGCGTCCGCTTGGGCTTCGAGCCGAGGTTGGAAGGCATGGGCGTCAAGCCGATGATGCCCGGCTTCGTGATG
>JBDTLT010000196.1:0-10665 GCA_039934635.1 Acidimicrobiales bacterium | reverse complement strand
TACAGGCCGTAGACCGACGCCGCCGTATCGTGCAGCACCTTGCGCAGGGTCGCTTCGTCGAGTGCGGCGAGGTTCGCCGCGATCGTGTCTTTTGCCGACGCCGCGTGCGACCCGAGTCCGGGCGACAAGCTGGTCGGGTGCGGGAAGTCCGACTCGAACATGACGTTGTCGGGATACAGATCGATCTGACGATGGATTCCCTGCTCGAACCAGAACGTCGCATACATCTGGCGCCGGAAGAATTCGCTCGGCAGTAGCCAGTCACTGCGGATCGAGTGGGCCGCGCTGTTGCGGAACTGCCAGTCGAGTGCTTCGAGAAGGAACGGCACATAGCCGTATCCGCTCTCGACCGAAACGAACTTCAAACGAGGGAACCGCGCACACACGCCGGTCATGATCACCTCGGCGATGCCGTTCATATTGCCGGCGAAGAGAAGTGCGGATTGCTTGGCACCCTCGACCGGATCGGTCATCGCGCGTTCGCGGCGTTCGAGACTCGTCTGTTTGGTGCCGACCTGAAAGCCGATGTGGAACGTGACCGGCATGCTCAGGTCCTGAGCGGCGGCCAGCAACGGATCCCAATGCCCGGACTTCAGAGGAGGGAAGCCGAGACGCTCCATCTCCACACCGAAGTTGATACCTCGATGCCCCATGGCGGCGCAGCGTTCCAGTTCGCTGACGCTCGCAGCCACATCCCAGATGGGAAGGTTGGCAATCGGGATGAGCCGACGCGGATCGGCACTACAGAAATCAGTTTGGAAGTCGTTGTAGGCGCGCACGCAGGCGAGGCTCAGCTCCATGTCGCCCATGTCCATGAACGCGTAGAACTGAAACCCCAACAAGTTGGGGTACAGCATCTGCGCAAAGATCCCGAACTCGTCCATGCGGCGAAGGCGCGCGTGGGCATCCCATCCGGCCGGGTCCGCGTCTTCGAGGGTCGGGGGGAACGACGGATGATATTCGCGCCATCCGGCATGACAGCTCTGCGCCTCGGGGCTCAACGCGAAGTCGCCCACGATCCACCGCTTGACCCCCGAGTCAGGGTCGGCTTCCACGCGCGGAGAGCGCTCCGAGTACTTCCTCGGAAGGCGGCTCGTCCAGAGATCGCGTGGTTCTGTCACGTGAGTGTCGACGTCGATCACCGGAATGTGAGCGGCTTGTGCCATCGAGACCCCCATCAGCAATCGCCATCCGACGTGGCGGTGTCGACGATAGCGAACGTCAACTCGTGGCGGTTGTTGTGCAGATGAAAGAGGCGACCACCCGGCATGGCTGCGAACGCATGGGCGAGATCGTGATCGGTTTCGCCTTGGAACTTCACGGTGACGATCATGTTGCGCACGCGCCCGGATCGTTGCCAGCGTTCGGCCAGCGCCAGCAACCGCGACGGATAGCCGATGACGTCGCTACAGAGCCAGTCGATATGGTCGAACGATGCGGGTTCGAGAGCGAATGCGCTGGCGTTGCGCCACTCGACATTGCGCAGGTTGCTGACGCGCGGGTCGAGCGGCGCCTTGTCGACAGCGATGACACGCGCGCCGGATTGCGCGAGCAGCCATGTCCAACCGCCGGGGCTGGCGCCGAGATCGAGGCAGAGGTCGCCCGCCTTGGGCCAGCGGTCGAGGCGCACCATTGCTTCCCACAACTTGAGATACGCGCGGCTGGGCGGCCCTTCACGATCTTCCACGAAACGCGGTTCGCCGTTGGGGAACGGGCTCGAGCACTGCGTCGACGCGAGCAACAAGTCGGGTGCGAGCAGCGTCCACGAACCCAATGGTGCACGCGGTGGGCTCGCCCCCAACACCAATGGCTTGGCCGACACGTGGGGCAAGCGGGCGGCGATCAATTCGGCACGGCCACGATGCTCTGGTGCGTAGAGCGCCCAATTGCGTTGGCGCTCGCGCAGCGCTTTGGCGGCGTCACCGATCGAAGAGATGGGAACGTGCTCGGCGTCGAACCACGTGTTGATCGCCCAGGCGGCGTGCACGCGCTCGGCGGCGACGAACAGACGGCCGTGGCGAGTCGTCACGGCGACGCCGGCAAAGCGCAACTCGTCGGCGAGTTGTTGCTCGAAGCCGTCGGCCGCGAGATACGCAGTGGTCACCGGCCACAGCGTGTCAGATGTGTCGGTGAGCGACGCGGTTCAGCTTCGGTGACTTGCGGCGGCGGCGGCAGGGCAGGGTCGGGCGGGCGTCGTAGGGCCGGGCGCGCCGTCGGGCGGCGAGTCGAAGTAGTAGAGCAGGATGCTGCCGCCGATCGAGTCGACGGGGCAATACGCCCGCAGCCACGACAGTTCGTCGCGGTGCAACGCCGTGAGGTTGGTGACACTCACGGCGACCCAGCCGTCGAGCGCGGCGGGTGCCGTACCGAGCAGCGGTTGGACCGACGCCGGCAATGAGAAGCCGCGTGCGCGGACGATCGCCGCCGCCGTTTGGTGTTGCTCGGCCCAGCGAATGAAGAGTTCGACATCCTGGCCGTAGTCGACGTTGGAGTCCGTCACGAAGCGATAGGCAGGTGTGAAGGGCGGGGGAGTCCAGGCCAGCGAATGGGGCGCGGCCATCCAGACGAACATCACTTGCAGTCCGAGCGCGGCCGCGCCCAGCGCGCGACGCACGATGACGCGACCGATGAGTACTGCGGGCGCGGCAACCACGAAGAGAGCAGCGACGATCGGGAAGGCGTAGCGAAGGCCGAGGTTCAGCGGCTGGCCGAGCAGCATGACCCCGAGCGCGCCGGTGGGCAACCACAATGCGGCCATGACGGAGCGGCGTGTCGCGCCATCGACCCGCCGCAAGCAGAACAGCCCGGCGAGGCAGGTGCCGATGACCACGAACGAGAGCTTCGCCAACGCGGCGGCCGGGAAGAACCACACGCGTGAGCCATCCCACGCGTGGCCGAACGCGTAGGCCGGCCGATCGTCGGAGGTCACGAACAGATACCCGAGGCCGGCGCGGAACTCTTGCGGCAGAGGCACGGTCAACGCGGCGCGCGCGGTGATCGAATCGTGCTGCGCGGTCGCGATGACCGCGTCGAAGCGTTGTCCGATCTCGCCGCCGGGTGGCGTGGGGTCGATGCCGCGATAGAAGAGCCACACGAGCCCGAACACCACGAGGCCGACGATCGCCGCGTTGCGCAGCGCGGCGCGCCAACTGTGACGGAGGCTCACGATCAAAGTAGCAACGACGACGACTCCGACGATCGGCAGCGCGTTGTGGCGCGTCAACAGCGCAGCAGCACACGCAACTCCACACAATGCCGCCGTGATCGGATTCGGATCGTCGAAGAAGCGCAACAGGCGATAGGAAAGCGCAAGGAGCGCGACCGTGAATGCGATGTCGATCATGGCGAAGTGGGAAAACCCGATGAAGACCGGGGTCGTGAGCCAGAGGGCAGCAGAGACGGTGCCACCCCACGGCCCGGCGAGGCGGCGGCCGAACAGGTAGAGCAGCAGTGCGGCGGTGAGTCCCTCGGCGATGGCGACGGTACGCGCCAGGAAGAGCACGTTGTCGAGTCGTCCGGCGGCACGGTTCTGCGAGATGAATCGATCGGTGTAGTCGAACCACGCGCCGTCGCGGTAGGTCTCGTCGTTCGGGATGATCGGATGCGCCAGCATCGCGGGCAATGCGCTGAGTACCTTGGGCAGCGGTCCGTGCTCGGGATTCATGCGGAAGTCGTGACGGGCCACGATGGTGATGCCCGAGGCGACATCGACCGCTTCGTCGACGGTGGCGCTGTCGCGGCTGGCTTCGATCAAGCCGATCGTGACGAATTGCGCGGCAAGGATCAGCAGCACCAAGTGGTGCAGGCGCGGCCGGAAGTCGGGCCACGGTTTCAGCGCCGCGAGCCGCGCCGTCGTGTTCAGACTGGGCCCGTGGCGCGGACCGACGACCGTCGTCACTGATTGATCGTCCGTGTCGCGCGGGGCGTGACGACGGCGAGCGCGGCCACGACCAAGAGGCCCATCATCGAGCGGGTCGCGCCGAAGTTCAGTCCGATGACGTCACTGTTCATGATGGCGGCGAACGCGACGAGCGCGGCAACGATGCCCGACAGCGGATGGCGTAGCTGGTGACGAGCGAGCACGAACGCGGCGAGCACCAGCGCAGTGACCGCCGTCGCGCCGCCCCACAGCTCTTGGTGGTCGAACCAATGGCGCGAGGCGGCGCGGACGAGACCGACGAACGGAAACCCGAACTCGTTGACACCCGCGGGGTCCGGGGGTAGCAGCACCCGCAGCACGGCCGCCCATCCGATGATCGTTGCCGTTGCGGCGCCGGCCATGAACGCGTTGCGCCGAGACCGGTTGCTGAGATACCAGCCGATGAGAATGAGCAGCGCGACTTCTTTGGTGAGCACGGCCAAGAGCGCGCAGATGAGCGCGCGGCGGTGGTGCGACCGCGCGGCAAAGGCGACTGCGCACAGTGCGAGTGCGAGCGCGAGCGAGTCGGCCACCGTGACGCGCAACGACCAGAACGCGCCGGGCGCTGCCGCGAAGAACATGGCGGCCCACGCCGGCCCGCCCAGCGTGATGCTCAAGGCGCCGGTGGCAAGGGATCCGACGAACAGTGCGGCGATGCCGACGACGACGAACGCGACGACCAGCCCGGTGCCTCCGCCCGTGGGATGCAGCGCCCAGGCGAGCAACGGGAACAGCGGGCGTTGCATGCGGTAGCGCGGCCGATCGAGATAGGCGGCGTTGTCGCGCACGTGCATCGGATCACGCGCGACGGCGTAGTACTGCTGGCCATCGAGACCGAGGCCCGCGGGCAGGTCGTCTTCGGGGAAGTCGGCGTGGATGACGTCGGCCGACGGACCGTTGGTGCCGGGTTGAATGAAGTCGAGCGGGTTGGCGCTGCTTTGCGCGACGTGCAGCAGCACGTACGCCGACATGCACAACGTGGCCAGCGCGGCAAAGCGGACGATCGCCTCCCACGGCAACGACGCCGCGCGCTCGGTCGGTGACTCGATGTCGATGGTGGTGACGGTCATCAGTGCCTCGCCCGTTCGAGCAGCCCGAACCAGAGCGCGCTCAGGAACAGACCCGCGGGGAATATGTACGGATACGCGTCGAAGGCGAAGTAGGGGACGATGAGCACGAACGCCGCTGTTACTTCGCGCGGCGCCCGCAAGTAGCGCAGCACGAGCAGCAGCCCGATCGCGGCAACTGCGAAACCCGCCAGTACGCCGGCTTCGGCGCCGGCGTGCAGCACGACGTTGTGCGGCGGCAGCGGAGCGACGTCACCGTTCTCGGCGCGCACGATGGTGTAGCGCCCCGGCCCGACGCCGACGATCGGGTTGTCGCGGATCATGTCGAGGCCCTCGCGTGCCCGATCGAGCCGTCCACTGTCGGCCGACTGGAGGTTGGTGGACGAACTCGCCCGGCTGTACCAACCATTGCCCATCGTGAGGCCGGTCACGGCGACGCCGGCGAGCATCACGCACGCGGCAACGATGTACATGTGCTTCGACGGGTCGTCGCGCCGGTTGCGGCGCGGCCACGACAACGCGACGACGGCCGCGGCGACACCGATTGCCGCCGCGCGGGAATAGGTGACACCGAGGCCGGCGCTGCACGTCGCGAGCGCGACCAGCCATGGCAGGCGCCGGCGTGTGTGGCGTAGCGCGAGGAGGGCGGCGACGATGCCGACCTCGAGGAACATCGCGAGGTGATACGGATGCGTGAGACCGCCGCGGCCCGCGTGCGACGAGCCGAAGGGATACAGCGGGCCGTCGAACTCGAGCCACCGCAGGCCGAGCGGCGCGCCGTGCGCGGATTGCGCGATCGCCAGTAGTGCGTCGGCCGACGCGACGAGCGCAACCGTTGCTTGCACGCGCACCAGCCACTGTGATGGGGCGGCGATCACCGCCTGTGCTGCGAGTGCACCCACGCCGATGCGAGCCGCGAGTTCCGCCCCGCGCGGCGACGGGTGCGCGGCGAGCGCAACGACGCCGGCCGTACCGAGCACGGTGATCGAGAGCGCGAGCGCGGAGCCGACGGCACGGTGGGCGGTGGCCGCGAGCGCTACCGCCGCGGTGCCGCGACCGCGCCCCTCGGCGAGTAGGGCGTGGATGCGAGCGCAACCCATCAGAACCAGCGCGAGATCGAACAACTGGAAGGTGACCCGTCGGGTGAAATCGGCGTCGCCGCCCGGTGCCGACCAGGCGACGGTTCCGGTGGCGATCGGTAGCAGCACGATCGTGGCGACGAGGAGCGCGAGGGCGACCTCGGAGGGTGACGGATCGGAGGCCGTCAGTGCAGCAGGGGCGGCGGGTTTGGTCGCCAGCGACGTCATGGGTAGTACGTCGGCATCAGGCCGTCCGCCTTGAGTCACCCACACAGAAGTGCAAACATGCGTTCGATGGTTTGCGTCCCCGGGATAGGCTGCCCTTCGTGACTCTCAAGCTCGTCGTCCAAGGTGCACGCGAACACAATCTGAAGAACATCGACGTCTCGCTTCCGCGCGACAAACTCATCGTGTTGACCGGCCTTTCGGGCTCGGGCAAGTCGTCGCTGGCGTTCGACACGATCTACGCCGAAGGGCAGCGGCGCTACGTCGAGTCGCTCTCTGCCTACGCCCGCCAGTTCCTCGGGCAGATGGACAAACCCGACGTCGACTTCATCGAAGGCTTGTCGCCGGCGATCTCGATCGATCAGAAGTCGGCGTCGCGCAACCCTCGTTCGACGGTGGGCACCATCACCGAGGTCTACGACTACTTGCGCCTGCTGTTCGCCCGCATCGGCGTGCCGCACGATCCCGAGACCGGCGAACGACTCATTCGTCAGACGCCCCAGCAGATCGTCGATCGCATCATGGAGTTGCCTGACGGCACGCGCTTCCAGGTGCTCGCACCGGTCGTGCGCGGTCGCAAGGGCACCTACGACACGTTGCTCGCCGATCTCGCGTCCAAAGGTTTTCAGCGGGCGCAGGTCGACGGGGTCACGCACGATCTCAGCGAGCTGGCCGACACCCGGCGCGCCGGTGGCAGCGCGGGTCTCGATCTCGCCCGCTACGAGATGCACACGATCAAGGTCGTGGTCGACCGGCTGGTTTTGCGCCGCGACATCGAGCGTCGCCTGACCGAGTCGATGGAGACGGCGCTGTCGTTGGCCGAGGGCGTCGCCGAGATCGAGATCGTCACCAAAGAGGGCGAAGCGACCGAGAACATCGTGTTTTCACAGCACTTGGCGCGCCCGAGCGATGGCAAATCGTTCGAAGAGCTCGCGCCGCGCAACTTCTCGTTCAACTCGCCGTATGGCGCGTGCGACCATTGCGATGGCCTCGGCACGGTCTACGAAGTCGACCCCGAACTCGTGGTGCCCAATGGCGATCTCACCATCGCCGAGGGGGCGATCGCTCCGTGGGCGAGTGGGCACAGCCAGTACTTCCACCGGTTGCTCGATGCCGTGTGCGAACAGCTCGGTGTCGACAACAGCACGCCTTGGTCCAAGCTGCCGGCGTCGGCGCGCAAGGTGTTCCTCCACAGCGGCCTCAAGAACAAGGTCGTCGTCAAGTTCCGTAATCGCTACGGGCGAGTGCGCACCTACAACGCGAACTACGAAGGCATCATCCCGTACCTCAAGCGACGTCACTCCGAATCCGAGAGTGACTCAGCCCGCGAGCAGATCGAGGGCTACATGCGCGAGGTGCCGTGCCCCGACTGTGGCGGCGCACGCCTCAAGCCGCTCTCACGCGCCGTCACCATCGGCAACTACAACATCTCCGACATCTGCGCGATGTCGATCGGCGAGGCGGCCAAGGTCCTCGCCGGCATGGAGCTCAACAAGCGCGATCGCATCATCGCCGAGCAAGTGCTCAAAGAGATCAATGCCCGCTTGGGTTTTCTGCTCGACGTCGGCCTCGACTATCTCTCGTTGTCGCGCAACGCCGGCACGCTGGCCGGCGGCGAAGCGCAGCGCATCCGTTTGGCATCGCAGATCGGTAGCGGTCTCGTCGGTGTGCTCTACGTGCTCGACGAGCCCTCGATCGGTTTGCACCAGCGCGACAACCAGCGGTTGATCGACACACTGGTGCGGCTGCGCGATCTGGGCAACACGGTGTTGGTGGTCGAGCACGACGAAGAGACGATTCGCGTCGCCGATCACGTCGTCGACATCGGCCCCGGTGCGGGCGAACACGGTGGCGAGGTCATCTACTCGGGCGCGGTGCCGGGCCTGCTCAAGAACAAGCTGTCGGTCACCGGCCAATATCTCTCGGGGCGGCGCAGCATCCCGGTGCCACAAAAGCGGCGCACTCCCGGTGCCGAATGGATCGGAGTGCGCGGCGCGCGGGCCAACAACCTCCGCGACATCGACGTGCGGTTCCCACTCGGGTGCTTCGTGGCGGTGACGGGCGTGTCCGGTTCGGGCAAGTCGACGTTGGTCAACGACATCCTCTTTCACGCGCTGATGCAGAAGATCTACAAGTCCAAGATCGTGCCGGGCCTGCACAAGAAGATCGAGGGCATCGAGTTGCTCGACAAGGTGATCGACATCGATCAGTCGCCGATCGGGCGCACGCCGCGCTCCAACCCCGCGACCTATACGGGCGTCTTCGACAACATTCGCCGGCTCTTTGCCGAGACCACCGAAGCGAAGGTGCGCGGCTACCTGCCCGGGCGGTTCTCGTTCAACGTCAAGGGCGGTCGCTGCGAGGCGTGCCAAGGCGACGGCACGATCAAGATCGAGATGCACTTCCTGCCCGACGTCTACGTGCCGTGCGAGGTGTGCAAGGGCAAGCGCTACAACCGCGACACCCTCGACATCACCTTCAAGGGCAAGAACATCTCCGAGGTGCTCGACCTGTCGTGCGAAGAGGCGGCCGAGTTCTTCGCCAATCAGCCGCCGATCGCTCGGCACATGAAGACGCTCGTCGATGTCGGGCTCGGCTACGTGCGCCTCGGCCAACCGGCGCCGACGCTGTCGGGCGGCGAGGCCCAGCGGGTCAAGCTGGCCAGCGAGCTCGCCAAGCGGTCGACCGGCCACACCATCTACATCCTCGACGAGCCGACCACCGGGCTGCATTTCGAAGATGTGCGCAAGCTGCTCGTGGTGCTGTCGCGGCTCGTCGAGCAGGGCAATACGGTCCTTGTCATCGAGCACAACCTCGACGTCATCAAGACCGCCGATTGGGTCATCGATCTCGGTCCCGAGGGCGGCAGCGGTGGCGGCACCGTGATCGCCGAAGGCCCGCCCGAGGCCATTGCCGAGCATCCCCACAGCCACACCGGCCGCTTCTTGAAGCCGATGTTGGCCCGGCCCGCCAGCAAGGCGCCAGGGCGGCCAAGGGCGCAGAAGGTCCGAACGTAAGCCTCATCCTCTCGACCTGGCCGGCCGATGTAGAGGTATGGCGAGCGGCGAGAGGCGCTGACAGTGCGCAGGTTCAGTCGAATCCTGCTCGTTGTCGGCATTGCGGCGGTCGTCGCTGCGTTTTCGAAGCTGCATGCGGCCAGCCATTCGTACGATTTCACCGCCTCGTCGCGGTTTGGGTGGGCCATCACCTTCGCCGTTGCCATGGCGGTGACGGCGTACCTCGCCGGGCTCCCTGACCTCCCGCGGCGCCGGGGCGCGATCGCGCTCACGTCCGCGGTCGCCGCCTGCACCGGTGCGCTGTCGTTCTCCGCGCTGCAGCTCATCGCCGGCGCGGCACTATTGCCGCGGTCGGTCGTGTTTGCGACGACCGCGATCTTGATCCCGTGGTACGGGCTCTGCGCGGTCTTGGCGAGCGATGGCCGCTCGCGGGACGAGGCGCGTGACCGTGTGGTCGTCGTGGGCAGCTGGGCCGACGCGGCCACGCTGGCCGTCGAGCTCGAGCAAGCCGAACGGCCGGCGACCGTCATCGACGTGTTGTCGCTCGAAGAAGCGCTCGCGGGCCTGCCCGCGCGCGAGGCACTCATCGAGTCGGTGCGGGCGGGCGACGCCACCGTGGTCGTGCTCGATCGCGATGCGCAGCTGAGTCAGTCGATCATCGACCAGGTCGCGAGCCTCCACGAGAGTGGCGTGCGGGTGCGCACACTTTCGTTGTTCTACGAAGAGTGGCTCGGCAAGCTGCCGGTCTCCGAGCTCGAGCGTGTATCACTCATGTTCGACATCGGCGAGCTGCACCGCGTGCGCTACAGCCGCATCAAGCGCATGCTCGACGTGGCAATCGCCGCCGGCGGCGTGGTGCTGCTCGCCGCCGTCTCACCGTTCGTGGTCGCCGGCAACATCGTCGCCAATCGGGGACCGCTGTTGTTCCGCCAAACCCGCGTCGGGCGCAACGGCAAGAACTTCACGATCTACAAGTTCCGCTCGATGACGGCCAACGGTGTCCCGACGGGCACCTGGACCGAAGAGGACGATCCCCGCATCACGCCGTTCGGACGGTTCCTGCGCCGCACCCACATCGATGAGCTGCCGCAGGTCGTCAATGTGCTGAAGGGCGACCTCGCGATCGTTGGCCCCCGGCCAGAGCAACCGCAGTATGTCGAGCAACTCGAGAACAAGCTGCCGTTCTATCGACTGCGCCATCTGGTGCGGCCGGGGCTCACGGGCTGGGCCCAGGTGAAGTACGGGTACGCGGGCAACGAGTCGGACGCGCTGGAGAAGCTGCAGTACGAGTTCTACTACCTGCGCCGGCAATCGCTGGCGTTCGATCTGCGGGTGATCGTGCGCACGATGCGCAGCGT
>JBDTLT010000195.1:0-10688 GCA_039934635.1 Acidimicrobiales bacterium | reverse complement strand
CAACGACATACCCCAATTGTAAAGACGACCACTGACAGTCACGGAAAGTGGTCGAGCGAACACCTCGAGAACCGCAATGGTCCAAACGACGTATTCAGACAGGATCCCTCCGATGCCGAAGGAACCAAGATGCAGATCTGTCGACTTTGCGCCGCATCCCACGCCCACGAACGCGCCGGCCGTCTCGGGCGCTATGCCCTCACGTGCGATAGTTGTGAGGCACGGCGCGGCACCCACCTCGCGACCGACGGTCGCGCGTCAGCGATGCAATTCACACAAGCGACCAACCAGCTCTCACACTGGCGCCGCTAGGCGCAGATCCCCTAGAGACCCGTAGACCCCTAGAGACCCAACGCGGCGGCGACGCGGTCTTGGTGGAATGGCGCGTCGCCCCACGCGGCCGACAATGCCCACGCCCGCTTCATCCACAGATGCAAGTCGTACTCGAACGTGTAGCCGATGGCGCCGTGGCATTGCAGCGCGAGGCGACACACGCGATCGGCCGCGTCGGACGCCATCGCTTTGGCCGCCGACACTTCGCGGTCGCGGTGGGGAGTGGCGTTGGCCACGGCATATGCCGCGACGTAAACCATCGGCCGCGCGAACTCGACTGCGAGTAACGCGTTGGACATGTGATGCTTGACAGCTTGGAAGCTGCCGACGACCTTGCCGAACTGCTCGCGTTGGCCGACATAGTCGACGGTGACATCAACCATGTGTTGCGCGAGGCCGATCAATTGCGCGGCGGCACCGAGCGCCCCGCGATTGAACGCGTCGGCTTGCGCTTGGCGACCTTCGTCGCCCTTGGCAATGCGCACCCCGGCGCCGGTGGTCCACTGCACCGAAGACAGCCGGCGCGAGAAGTCGACCGCGCGCTGCGCGGTGAGCGTGACTTCGGAACGGGGCACGAGATAGATGTCGTCGCCATGCGCCAGCAGCAATGCATCGGCTTGATCGGCATACGCCACATACGGTGAGCGCGCGAGCCCGACACCGACCAGCGCTTCGCCCGATGCGGCACGGGCCAACCATTCGTCGGCGTGTGCATGGTGATCGCGCAACAGCGGGATAGCGACCGCCGCGTGCTCGACGATGGGCTCGGGCAATGCCGCGCGACCGGTCGCTTCGAGCAGACCGACCAAATCGATCTCGGACATACCGAACCCGCCCGCCGCCTCGGGCGCGAGTAGTCCGATGACACCCATCTCGCTGAGCTGTTGCCACATGCCGGGGATACGACCGATGTCGTTCTCCCACGCGGCGCGCACGGCCTCGGGCTTGCACTCGTTGGCCAAGAAATCGCGGACGGCGTCACGGAACAACAACTGGTCTTCGGTGAATGCGAACTGCATGATCAGTCACCTCACCGCGGCAGGCCGAGCACACGCTCGGCGATGATGTTGCGCTGAATCTCATTGGTACCGGCATAGATCGGGCCGGCCAACGCGAAGTTGTACCCGTCGAGCCACTCGCCGCCGTCGACCGCGTCGGGCGCATCGCCCATCAACTCGCCCTGCGCGCCCAACAACCGCAGCGCGGTCGCGTGGATCTCGACATCGAGCTCGCTCCAGAAGATCTTCATCAAGCTCGCTTCGGGTCCCATCTGACCGCCACCCATCAAGCGCGCCGCGGTGTAGTACGTGTACCAGCGGTAGGCCTGCGCGTGCATCCAGTTGCGAGCGACCTGGCCCCGCAACGACGGGTGGAGATCGCCGGCCGTCTCGTCACGCGACGCCGAAAGTCGTTGATAGAGATCGACGACGCGCTGCGCAGGCGCCGCGAAGCGGCCAGGGCTGCGCAAGTTGAGTCCACGCTCGCTCGATGCGGTCGCCATGGCGACGTTCCAACCCTTGGCTTCACCGCCGAGGATCGCCGACTCGTGCACGCGAGCGTCTTCGAAGAAGACTTCGCTGAAGCCGGGTTCGCCGTCGAGGCGGCCGACCGCGCGGCGTGTCACCCCCGGCGTATCGACGGGCAACAGGAAGTACGTGAGCCCGCGATGACGTTCGGCCTCGGGGTCGGTGCGAAAGATGCAGAACAACCAGTCGGCGAAAGCGCCGCGTGTTGTCCACGTCTTTTGTCCGTTGACGACGAAGTACTCACCGTCGCGGATGGCCTTGGTCTTGATGCCCGCGAGATCGCTGCCGGCATTGGGCTCGGACCAACCCTGCGCCCAGATCTCCTCACCGCTCGCCATCTTCGGCAAGAAGCGATCTTTTTGTTCCTGCGTGCCGAACTCGAACAACGTCGGGCCGAGCAGCGTCACGCCGTTGGCCGAAACCCGGAAGGGTCCGTTGGCGGCGTAGTACTCCTCTTCCCAGATCAACCACTCGATGAGCGAGCAGTCGCGACCTCCGTACACCTTGGGCCACGTCACCACGGCCCAGCCACCGGCGAACAGTTGCTTCTCCCACTCGCGGTGTTGCTCGAAACCGTCGGGAGTGTCGAAGGACTTCAACCGGCTCTTGGGAACGTTGGCCTTGAGCCACGTGCGCGCCTCGTGGCGAAATGCTTCTTCTGCGTCGGTGAACGTCAGGTCCACGATTCGCTCACTTCGGCCCGCAGAGACGGTCGAATTGCTCGATCGCCTGCGCGACGATGCGGTCGATGAGCTCTTGACACGTCGGCAGATCGTCGATCGCACCCACACCCTGACCCGTCGGCAAGATACCGACTTCGAGATGACCGTCGACGATTGCGGCCTTGGTCATCATCGGTGCGTTGGCCGCCATCGCCATCTGCGCCCACGAAAGGTCTTGTGCCTTCTTCATCGCCAAACCTTCCTTGAGCAAGGAGGCGAACGACGTACCGGTCATCTTGCGGAATCGCAGCGCGTTGGCCGCGGCCTTGGGCAGCGCGAGGAACTTGGCCTTTTCGAGCCGGTCGATCAACGGCGTACGGATGACGCGCTGTGGTGCGCCGTCGATGGCGCGAGTGACGACAGTGTCGGTGACGCTCGCTTGCAGGTACCGCTCTTTCGCTACGTCCGCGACCCAGCTGTCCTTGGTCATCAAGAACCGTGTACCCATCGCGACACCCGACGCCCCCACCGCGAGTTGTCCGGCGAGACCACGGCCGTCGAAGATGCCGCCGGCCGTGAGCACAGGGATGTCGACCGCGTCGAGCACCTGGGGGACCAGGATCGTCGTCGGCACGAAACCAGTGTGCCCGCCGCCCTCTTGGCCTTGCGCGATCACTGCGTCGACGCCCCACGCCGCCACCTTTTCGGCGTGACGGCGAGCCCCGATGGTCGGCATCACGACGATGCCGGCGTCTTTGAGTTTCTTGACGATCTTCTCGCCGGGGGCCTGCGCGAACGAAGCGACCGGCACCTTGGTCTTGATGACGTAGTCGACGCGCTTGTCGATGTCGAGCGCATCGGTGCGCATGTTGACGCCGAACGGCGCGTCAGTGGCCGAACGGATCTCGTCGATGGCTTGCACCATTTGTTCGAACGTCATCGGTGCCGACGCAAGGATGCCCAGACCACCGGCCGACGACGTCGCCGCGGTCAACCTGGAGTTGGCCACCCACCCCATGCCCGTCTGCACGATGGGATAGCGACACCCGAACAGCTTGGTCGCCCTGGTTTGCAGGCGGGGGTCTACCGGAGAAGTGGAGCTCACTTGAATTCTGCTTTGCGGGTTGCCTTGGGGTCGATGACCTCGCGAATCATCCGCAATTCGTCGGCCGTCGGCTGGCGCGTCTCGGGGATCGTGCCGTCGATCACCAATTCGAACGTGGTGCTGTCGACAACCTGATCGACAGTGACGCCGGGGTGCACCGACACCAGGCGCATGCGGTTGTCGGGCGTGTTGAAGTCGAATACGCCGAGGTTGGACACGACACGGCGGATCTCGTGCCAACGCGATGCCAGCGGACCCAATGCCCGCATGCGGTCGTAACCGGGCGCCGACACGACATCGACCTTGTCGACGAACACCTGCTTGGAATGGTTCGGTATCCAGTAGCTCATCGTGTGGTTGATGGCGTTGCCGGGAGCGCCGCGCAAACCGAGCAACTGCGCCTTGGGCTTACGCCAATCGCCGATGGCCGCGAGGTTCTGATTGCCCCACATGTCGACCTGACTGGCGCCCATGACAACGTGGCGCTTGCCCGACCACACGATGTCGAAGATCGTGCGATACGGCGAATAGAACTCGACGACCTTTTCGCCCGGAGCCACGCCGACCGGAATGGTGTTGGCGATCAGCGCCGCGACCGTGTCGGTCATCATCAAGTCTGGTTCGAACGTGGCGCGGGCGAGTCGCCCGCCGATGATCGGAACGGTGCCGATGGGATTGCACAAGATCTCGCCGTCGCCGCGGAAAGCCTCGGCCATCGCGACACAACAGATCTCGTCGAGCATCACGTCACTCATCGTTGCCCCCGAGCGTTGATGGCCTTCACATATTCGCCATGGCTGTCGAGATCGAGATACGACGCCTTGAATGTCTTCCACGCCTCTTCGTCGCGCGCCGTTGCGGCGTATTCGCGTTGGAACGCCTCATCGCGCTCGTAGTCGGGCGGGCACTCGGTGAAGTGCGCGCCCATCGCCGCTTCGACGACACCGGTGACATACATGCGTGCAATCTTCTGCGTGTGCACCGAGCCGTACTTGGGGAAGTCGGTCGTGTCGACGATCTGCTCGGTCGACATGAACGTCTTCTTGGCGCCCATGGCGAAGATGTCGTCGAAGAACAGGTCGGGCCCGAGGAACTGCCCGTTGCCGCGGATGTCGGCGCGGTTCATGTGGATCAACGCCACGTCGAGATCGAACGCGGGCACCGCCACGAACTCTTCGCCGTCGTCGTACGGCGAGTTCACCGTCTTGAGCGACGGGTTCATCGTCATCATGTCGCTCCCCAGGCCGGCCCGGGTCGGATAGAACGGCATGCGGTGCGCCGCGGCCATGAGCCCCAGAAGGAACGCACCTTCGTCGAGTTCCATGAACTCGATGGCGCCGGCCTGCTTGGCCTTGCGGAAGTGTGGCTCGAGCGGGATCGAGTCGAGCGACACGAACCCATACGACACCTTGCGCACTTTGCCCGCGGCGCACAACAGCCCGACCTCGGGACCGCCGTACGCGACGATGGACAGATCTTTCAGGTCGGAACGCAGAATCGCACGCACGAGCGACATCGGTTTGCGGCGCGAGCCCCAACCTCCGATGCCGATGGTCATCCCATCACGTAGCTCGGCGACGACCTCGTCCTCGGTCATTCGCTTGTCGGCCATAGGCAGCGAACCATACTGGCCCGGACCACGATGAGCCCATGCCTCCCCGCTCAGCGCGGCCGCTCGGGCCAGGCCCGGGGAGCGCGACCTGTCCGGCCAGCACGGACTATCGTCGACGCGATCATGGCTCCCAACCCTCTCGACTTCAGCGGTAAGTGCGTCATCGTGACCGGAGGCACCAAGGGCATCGGCCGGGTCATGGCGACGACGTTCATGGAGTACGGCGCCGACGTCGTTGTCTGTGCCCGCAACCCACCGGCCGAACCCGTCACCGCTGCCGGCAAGACGGCGACGTTCGTGGCCTGCGACGTGCGCGATGCCGACCAGTGCAAGGCCGTGGCGCAAGCCGCCGTCGACCAGTTCGGCCACATCGACGTCCTCATCAACAACGCGGGGGGCGCGCCGCCGGCCGATTCGGCCACCGTGTCGCCTCGCTTCAACGAGCGCGTCGTGCAACTCAACCTTCTCGCCGCGATGTCGTTCTCCCAGGCCGTCTACCCCGCGATGATGGAGGGCGAGGGCGGCCTCATCATCAATATCTCGAGCATCAGCGGCGAGCGGGCCAACCCGATGGGCATCGCCTACGGGGCCGCCAAGGCCGGGCTCGTAAACCTGGCCCGCACACTCGCGGTCGAGTGGGGTCCAAAGATCCGGGTACTCACCGTCACCGTGGGGCTCATCGTCACGGAAGAAGCGCACCTCTTCTACGGCGACGAAGCCGGTATGCAAGCAGTGGCCAACACGATCCCGCTGCGGCGCATGGGCACGCCCGAAGACATCGCCGACGCAGTGCTCATGTTGTGCTCGCCACTCGCTCGATGGATGACCGCCACCAACGTGCACGTCGACGGCGGTGGTGAGATCCCGTCGTATCTGAGCGCGTCGACGGGCGACGTCACCCGAGTCGGCCACTGACGTCGAATGGCGATCCCGTACGTCTACGACATCGACGTCGAATACGGTCGCTGTGATCGCGTCGCGCCGCGCATCCGACGCGTCGTCGCCAACAATCCGAGCAAGTTCACCTTCAAGGGAACCGGCACGTACATCATCGGCGAAGGCGATGTCGCGATCATCGACGCCGGCCCCCGTGACCCCGCGCACGTCGACGCGCTCGTACGCGCCGTAGAGGGAGAGCGGGTCACGCACCTCCTCGTCACCCACACCCACGGCGACCATTCACCGGCGGCCGCGCTGCTCAAACAGCGCCTTGGTGACATTCCGACGTACGGATTCGGTCCGCATCCGCTGCGACCTGACGACGAACGGGCATGGGCCGAGTCCAATCCGGACGAACCCGATCCCGAGCTCGACGCCGCAATCGCGGCCGCCGACGCGGATGCGGCTGCGTCACTCAGCGAAGCGCCAAAGCTCGAAGAACATCCCGACTACGAATACTCACCCGATGTCGTCGTCGGCGACGGCGAGCACATCGACGGTGACGGCTTCCGCTTCACCGCGCTGCACACGCCGGGTCACATCTCCAATCACTTGTGCTTCGCGCTCGAGCCCCGCACGCAATCCGATGCACCAACCATCTTCACCGGCGATCATGTGATGGGTTGGTCGACGACGATCGTGCCGCCGCCCGACGGTGACATGGTCGCGTACTTCGCCAGCTTGCAGCGCTTGCTCGACTACCGCGACGCCACGTACTACCCGACGCATGGCCCGCCGATCCCGCAAGGCCACGAGTACGTGACGGCCTTGCTGGCGCACCGCCGGGAACGAGAAGCGCAGGTGCTCGAGCAATTGGCCGCGGGCCGGCGAACGATCCTTACGATGGTCAAGGTGATGTACACCGACGTGGGCGTGGCCCTGCACCGGCCGGCGACACGTTCCGTGCTTTCGCACCTCGTCAAGCTCGTCGACGAGGGCAGGGTGCTCTGCGACACCGCGGTTCCCACGCTACGGTCCACGTACTCGCTCGCCCCCAACGCCCCGCTCGCGGGCGGCTGAGGCTCGAGGTCCACCCCCTATGCCGCTCGATTCCGTCGATGACGTCACCCGTTCGCTCAATGAGTTGCGCCGCATGCTGGCGGCCAATGATCTGAGCGGTGTGCGCAAGCTCGTGTACTTCGGACAGCTCGACTGGTTGCGCGAGCGACTCGAGCCGCGTGAGTACTTCGCGCTGCGTGACCGCGTCAACGCCGGCGACATGCAGTGGTTGCGTAGCCGCTTTCTTTCGTCCGACATCACGTGGATCAAACATGCGGTGCAGCGCAATGACGGCGAGGCATTGCGTATCGCCCACGGCCTCGGCCAACTCGGTTGGCTCGAGCCGATCATTCCCGCGGACGACTACCGCCAACTCCGTCAGCGCATCGACGCCGGCGACATGGAGTGGATGCAGCAACGACTCGACAGCTGGTCGCTCGAGACGTTGGTCGATGTCGACCCCGCCGCCGCGACCGACGGCTCCGCCGCCGAGTCCGCGGGTCGCCGCACACCGTCCGAGCTCATCCTCACGCCGCTCGCGCCCCCGGGACGCATCGAGAGTTCGACGGTGCACCCATCGGACTTCTACGACGACGTCTTCAGCCTCGAGGACACGCCCCGCACACCGCCCGCCGCGATCGTGTCCGACATGCCCCCGCCCACCCGCTATCAACAGCGTCGGCGCATCTCCCCCGCATGGATCATCGCTCTGTTGATGTTGCTCGCCGCCGGCGCGCTGTCCTACATGTCACTGCGCGATTCCAATGGGCGCTCCACGACGAAGACGACCACGCCAACGTCGGTGGCCACTACGGCGGCAAGTCCTGTCACGGTGCCGACGACAGCGGTAGCGACCACCAAAGCCCCCGCCGCGACCGCGACCACGCCGCCGGTGACATTGGCCCCGCTCGCAACCGACATCGTCTACTTCGCCGCCGGATCGACGAGCATCTCGACCGAGGGCGCCGCGGTGATCGACGCTGCCGTGGCGAAGATCAAAGCAAATCCCGGGGTGACGGTGAAACTGACGGGCGTCGCCGACAGCAGCGGCAGCGCCGCCGCCAACACTCAGGTTTCACAAAAGCGAGCGCAGACCGTGCAAGATTCACTCAAGGCCAAGGGCGCCACCGACGCGAGGTACGAAATCACTGCCGCCGGCACCGACGCCACCGTCACGCCCGACAGGGCGCGTCGCGTCGAGATCGCCTACGTGCGGCCGTAAGCGCTCAGGTTCGCGAGAAGGCTTTCCACATCACCTCGGTTGCGTTGATTTCCGTGGTCGTGCGGCCGTACTTCTCGGCTGCCGGTCCGCCCGGCCATGTGTGTCCGCCCCCGGCGATGATGTAGAGCTCTACGGTCGTTCCACCGCGACATCCCGAGAACGTTCGCTTGGTCACTTCCGAACTGACCTGTTGGTCGGCCGACTTGGTGGCGCAGCCGTCGCCGTAGGCCCAGTCCACGATCGCGCTCTCGACCGCCGGCACGACAATGGGTAACACTGACGAACGGCCGCCGCTGTAGGGGACGACTTTGTCCTCGGTCCCGTGGAACGCCACGACCGTGACCGGCGACGTTCGCCCGCAGTCGCGAGGCTGGTAGGTGGTCGCCACGAACGCGACCGCGCGCACTCGATCGCCGAGCGCGCACGTGAGCGTCCCCGCGAACGCCGAGCCGTTGGAGATGCCATTGAGCGAGACGCGGGGCGCGACACAGAGCCGTTCGCCCACCGAGCCGAGCATCGCCTCGACGAAGTCGACGTCGGCGTTGCTGCGCCGCGCCGCTAGCAGATCCCACTGCGATGGTTTGCCGAGCGCATCGGGCGACAGCACGACGACGTTGTCGCGATCGGCAATCGTCGTCCATCCCGTTGCGGCGAGCTGTTGCGCGCCGTCCGATCCGAGGCCGTGCAACGTGATGACGACCGGCCGTGCGGTCGCGCCGTCGTAGCCTTCCGGTACGTACTCGACCCATGAGCGGGTCACCGACCCGACCACGACGGTATGGGCGGTCTGGCCCGGCGGTGCCGAACGGGTCGCGGCGCACGGCGATGCCGTCGGCGCCGTGATGGGCGACACGCCCGCGGGCGCCGCCGCGCCCGATCCGCCCCTCCCGCAGCCGGCAAGCGCGAGGATCATCGCTGCCAGCACCCGCTTCTGCCGTTTCACCGGGCCACCATCGGCGCGCCGCGGGTGAGAATGAAGGGATTAGGGCCCGAGCGGCCCTCGATAGAGCGGGATTAGGGTTCGGCCATGAGTGAAACGTCCCGCAAAGTCGCGCTCGTCACGGGCGCCAGTCGCGGCATCGGCAAATCCGCCGCGATCATGCTCGCAGCGGCCGGCTACGACGTCGCCGTCTCGGCGCGCACCGTGCACGAGGGCGAGGGGCGCTCCGACACCGAGGGCATCGCCCTGCCGGGCAGTCTCGACACGACGGTCACTGCGATCGACGCCGCCGGCACCGAAGGTTTCGCAGTGCGGATGGACGTGCTCGATCGGCAGTCGTTGCTCGACGGCGTCGCGGCCGTGATGGACCGGTTCGGCCGCATCGACGTGCTCGTCAACAACGCGATCTATCAGGGCCTCGGAACGATGGTCGAGTTCGACGACCTGGTCGAAGACGATCTGCGGCGCATCTTCGAAGGCAACGTCTACGCGCAGCTCGCGCTGATTCGCGCGGTCTTGCCGCAGATGCGAGCGCGCAACTCGGGCACCATCATCAACATGATCTCGGCTACCGCCTATCAAGATCCGCCCGCGCGTATCGGCAATGGTGGTTGGGGCATGGGCTACGCGATGTCCAAAGCTGCGTTGGCGCGCGTCGCCCCGCTGCTGCATCGCGAACTCGAAGACTTCGACATTCGTGTCTTCAGCGTCGATCCCGGCTTCGTCGTCACCGAGAAGACAGAGGCCCTCGGGCGCGGCGGGCAATTTGCGCAGCACTACAAGCCGGCAACACCGCCAGTCATCGGCGCCGCGATCCGCTGGCTCGTCGAGGACCGCGAGGCCGACTCTCTGCGCGGGCAGATCGTCATGGCACAGCGCGAGACCAAGCGCCGCAGCCTGCTGCCGGGCTGGCCGTAAGGAGGTTCCCGTGCACCTGCCCAAGCACTCCAACGGCATCGTCGATCCGAAGATGTTCAAGCCCGATCCCGAGGTCGCGCGCAAGGCCCGTGACGAGCTCGCACTGCTCGAGACCCAACTCGGGACTGCCGAGGGTTCACGAGAACGGCGCCGCATCCGCAAGGACATGCGCCGGGCCAAGGCGACGATGAAAAGCGGCGTCGACCGACCCCACCGCGGCGCGATCTACTGAGCGAGTGGCGACGCTCTACGGGTGTTGGGCGCTGACCGACACGACCTCACCGGTCATGTAGGAGGCGTAGTCGCTCGCGAGGAACACCATCACGTTGGCGATCTCCCATGGCTCGGCGGCGCGCTTGAACGCTTCGAGCGAGACGAGCGAGTCGAGGAAATCCTGCGACGACACCTTGGCCAAGAACGGATGCATCGCCA
>JBDTLT010000194.1:0-10983 GCA_039934635.1 Acidimicrobiales bacterium | reverse complement strand
CTGGGCCACGCACCGGCGACCGTCGACGAGATCAGGCCGATGCTGGCCACCCCCAGTGCAGCCAGGGTCATTCGCCCCGCTCGTCGACCGTGCGTCTTCTTCGGAATCATCAGTGCTCCTTCTGTTGATGTACCGAAGAGAGCCAACAGTCCAGCGTCAACGGGCGGCGACCTGACGTCGACCACACGTCGACACGACGGTGAAAGTTTGTGCACGCACGCCGACTGGCCACCCGAGGCTGTAGCATGTTGCTACACCCACGTCCGGGAGGTCTGATGGCGCCAACGATCCCCACCCGGGTCGACCGGGACCTGCTCGACTCCGCCCGGGTCGTCGGCGACACGATGAGTCGATCGGCACCCCAGCAGCTGGCCCACTGGGCTCGCATCGGCCGCGAGATCGAACTGGGATCGAGCGTGACACAGTCCAAGATCGCCGACACCCTCGCCGGCCGTACTTCCTACGATGACCTGAACCCGGACGAGCAGGCGGTCATCCGAGCCCGGTGGGCCGATCGTGCCACCGAGCTTCTCGCCAATCTGAACCTCGCCGCCGAATTCGCCACCGAGGGCCGTACCTATGTCGACCTCGACCACGAAGGCCGCGTGATCCTCCACGCCGCGAACGGCTCGATCCTTGCGATCGACGGGCATGCCGTCACTGCGGAGTGACTGACCCGGTCGTTCACCTCCTTGCCGGCCCCAACGGCGCCGGAAAGACCACTCTGCACGACAAGGTGCTCGGGCCAGCGACACGGCTCCCATTCGTAAACGCGGACCTGATCGCCGCCGACCGGTGGCCCGGAGACGAGCAACGAAACGGGCGCGCCGCCAGCATCGCCGCCGCGGAAGTGCGCGACGCGCTGATCGCCGAACGCCAGTCGTTCATCACCGAAACAGTGTTCTCGCATTCGTCCAAGGTCGAGCTCGTCTCCCGATTGCTTCGCTGCGGCTACCGGATCCACCTGCACGTGATCATCGTTCCCCTGGGTCTCACCGTCGCCCGCGTCATGAACCGCGTCGACAACGGCGGTCACGCCGTCCCCGAGGACAAGATCCGAGAGCGCTACGCCCGGCTCTGGCCCCTCGTTGCCCAGGCGATCGCGCTCGCACACGAAGCGACCGTCTACGACAATTCGAACACCGCCCGCCCGTACCGAGTGGTCGCCCAGTTCATCTCGGGGCGACCGTTCGGGACAATCCGCTGGCCTACGTGGGCGCCATCGGAGCTTGTCCCCCTCACGACCTGAATCGCGCGCGCGCCCAGCCGCGCGCCCGGAGCCGGGTCGACGACGCGCCGCGTCCGCCGATTCGTGGGATGATCCGCAGCCCGCACGAGATTTGGAGACACGATGACGTCAGTGATCGGACACCACGATGTCAAGGACACGAAGCATTGGCTGACGTCATCGCGACGCGAAGAGTTCTTCGGGCCTCTCGGCGTCACCAACATCCGGACGTTCGTCGACCCGCAGAACCCCACACGCGTCGCCGTGCTCATGGACGTCGCCGACATGGACGACGTCATGGCGGCGATGCAGACCCCCGCCGCGGCCGCGGCAATGGAACACGATGGCGTACTTCCCGAGACCTTGGTGCTCCTCGTCGAGTAGTAGTCCACGCGTACGCGTCAGGCGGTCCGCGCTCGATGATGCCTTCGTCGAGGGCTCGCTGCGCCAAGCGAGCAAGGCGCGTTCGGTACTGCTACAAGAGGCGGGGACGAAAGGAGCACCATGAGAAACCCACACGCGGGCGAGCCCTTCGCCGACGGCGACGCAGCCATCGCCGCGGCCCTCGACGACGTCGCGATACCGGCGCTGTTGTGCTCGCTCGTGCACATGACCGGCGACATGTCGTGGATCCGCGACCACCCGACCCGCACCGTGCCGTCCTCGCTCGACTACCAGTGCGGCCTCACCGCCGACGAACAGGCCGACATCCGGCGACGAGCCGTTCCGGCTATCGCCGCGTACCGTGACGGCGGCTGCGAGCCGGTCGCGCTCGACGACGCGGTCCTCGCCGAGATGATGGATTTTCTCGCCACCAAGCCCGTCGAGGGCCGCCTCGCCGGCATGTTCTTCGAGGACATGCAATTCAACGGCGGCGACAGCCGGGCGATCACGTGGGGCGACGAGATTCCTGCCGCCGTCAAGGCCGCGTCGCCGGTGGTGGTGATCGGTTGCGGCGAGTCAGGCATCCTCGCCGGCATCCGCCTCGCGCAAGCCGGGCTGCCGTACACGATCATCGAGAAGAACGCAGGGCCCGGCGGCACTTGGTACGAAAACCGCTACCCCGGAGCGCGCGTCGACGTCGGTAGTCATCAGTACTGCTATTCGTTCGAGCCCTCGTATCACTGGAGTCAGTACTACTGCGAGCAACCCGAGTTGCGCGCGTACTTCGAACGCGTCGTCGACAAGTACGGCCTGGGTCGGCACTGCCGCTTCGACACGGCGGTCACGAGCGTGGTGTGGGACGACGCGGCTGCACTCTGGCGCGTCACCGTGCAGCGACCCGACGGGTCGGTCGAGACGCTCGACGCCCGATTTGTGATCAGCGCGGTCGGCTCGCTCAACCTGCCCCACACGCCCGAGATCGCGGGTATGGGCACGTTCGCGGGCCGGTCGTTCCACTCGACGCGCTGGCCCGACGACCTCGACATCACCGGCACCGACTTCGCGCTCATCGGCGCCGGCGCGAGCGGATTTCAGATCGCGCCCGAGATCGCGACCACGGTCGGACACCTCGTGATCTACCAACGCACCGCCCAGTGGATCAGCTACAACCCGGTGTATCGGTCCAAAGTCCCCGCTGGTGATCACTGGGCGCTGCGCCACTTGCCGTTCTATGCGCGCTGGTTCCGTTTTTTGATGACCTACACCGGGATCGCGATGGGCACCTCGTCGTACGTCTGCGACCCCAGCTACGACGACTCCGACGGCAAGGCCATCAACGCGGTCAACGCGGCGCGGCGCGTGCTGCAAGAAGCGTGGCTCGAGTCCCAGCTCGAAGGGCACCAGGATCTGATCCAGAAATCGATCCCCGACTACCCCGCCGGCGGCAAGCGCCCGTTGCAGGACGACGGGTTCTGGCTGCAGTCGCTCAAGCGGCCCAACGTCGAGCTCGTGCGCACGGCCATCGAGCGCATCGTGCCCGATGGGGTCATCACCGTCGACGGTACCCATCGACACGCCGACGTCATCTGCTACGCCACTGGCTTTCGCCACAACGAGTTCCTCGCACCGATGACGGTCACCGGCCGCGGCGGCGTCTCGTTGCGAGACCAGTGGGGCGACGAGCCGACCGCGTACCTCGGCGTGACGATGCCCAACTTCCCCAACCTGTTCTGCTTGTACGGTCCGGGCACCAACCTCGCGCACAGCGCAAGCCTGTTCTTTCATTCGGAGTACCAAACGACCCACGCACTCGAGGTGATCCGGCGCACGCTCACGCATGGCAGCCGCGTCGCCGAGGTGAAGCGCGACGTGCACGACGCGTACGCCGAGTGGCACCAACGCGAGATCAGCCAACTGATCTGGGCCCACCCGTCGGTCAAGCACAGCCACTACAAGAACCCGCAGGGCAAGGTCTACACACTGTCACCCTGGCCGATCGACCAGTACTGGGAGCTCACCTTGCAACTCGACCCCGATGCCTACGAGATGAGCTGACGGATCAGCCAGAGGTTCGTCGCGCCAGGATCTGCTCGCGAAAGATGTCGGCATGACCCGCGTGCTGTGCCAGCTCACGTAGCACTTGGAGTTGCAGGGCCCAGACCGCCCGTTCGCCGCGTCCGTGGACCACTGCATCGAGTTGCAGCTCTGCCATCGTGCGCCTCGACATCTCGCAGCGTTCTCGATGGGCCCGCCGAATGGACGCAATGGTATCCGAATCGTTGAGCGCGAAGGACCGCTCGACCGAGCTCGCGATGCCGATCTCGGCGTAGGTTCGGCCACTGACGGCTTGGTCGAACCACACGCCCTCGACGAACGTGGCGTGCTTGACCAAACCCAGCAGTGTTGTGTTCGACGGCACGAGGCGTAGCCGTGATTCTTCGTCGGTCAATCCGTCGAGACTGTCGTGCAGCGCGGAGCGGTACATTTCGATCAACTCGTCGAGGCGGCTTCGAAGCTCTTTCGTCCACGACTCAGATGGCGCATCGCGAGACGGCACAGATCGACATTACTGCGGTCGCCCGTCGCGTTTGAGTACTGTGCTACGGAATTCCAGCGCCATTGTGGGGAAGCGAAGGGAGATGGCACATGGCAGCACAGCACTCATCTCAGGCAGACACGCGGATCTACCAAGTGGTCCACAAGACGTTTCGCCTCGCGACGACCCGCCTGGTCGATGCGAGCGAAAAGCTGGAGCCTTCGCAGCTCCAGTCCGTCTTCAGACCACGCTGGACCTTCTACTCCGAGGTCCTGCACCATCATCATCACACCGAGGACGACAAGATCTTCCCGGCGCTTGTGGCGGTGCGGCCCGACATGGGCGAACTCGTCGGCAAACTAGAAGACGATCATCAGCAACTGGTTCAAAGCATCGAGGCCGTCGATTCCGCGGTGGCCGCAATCGAACGCACACCTGATGCGGCCCATCAAAGGGCGCTATATGAGTCGCTCATCGCGGTGCGCGACGCGTTCTTCCCTCACCTCGACATCGAAGACGAAAAGATCGTGCCGGCCATCGCCGACTCCGTACTGCCCAAGCAGTGGGACCAGATGGACAAAGAAGCGCTCAAGTCGATCCCGCGGCAGCACCTATCGATAGCGGTGGCGTCGCTCGACGAAATGATTCGTAGCATTCCTCGAGCGCAGCAGCCACCACCACCACCAGTACCGATCCGACTCATGCTGGCGCTGTCGTGGCGCAAGAAGTACTCAGCGTGGGTGGAACCACTCCTCGTCTGACGAAGCGGTTCGTCGTGCATTTCGTGCCGGGGACGATTGCCGCCGTGCCCGGGTATACGGTGCTGCACCAGCATCGACAACGTGGGGTGGGGCATGGCGAATGTCATCGTCGTTGGAGGCGGACCGACGGGCTTGACCGCGGCAATGAAGTTCGCGGGTGCGGGCGCAGCCGTGACCGTGCTCGAACGCGACTCGGCGCCGATGCCCGACTCGCCAACCGACGCGTGGGAGCGATGGGAACGTCGCGCCGTTCCGCAGTTTCGCCAGATTCACTATCTACAACCGGGTGGTCGATGGGCTCTCGAGGAACACCTTCCGTCGGTCATCGATGAGCTTCGCGGCGTGGGCGCGATAGAGCTACATGCCGACGTGATCTTCTGTGCACCAGATCCAGCGCCCAATCCCGATCCGAAGTACGCGACACTCACCACATCACGCCGCCCCGTTCTCGAGTTGGCCTTCGCGCGTGCCGCCGCGAAGACACCCTGCGTCGAAATTCGCCGCGGCGCGGTCGTCGAATCATTGGTGACGGGACCAGAGGTCGTTCCCGGCGTTCCCCACATCGTCGGGGTTCGCCTCGCGGGTGGAGAGACGTTGTCGGCCGATCTCGTCGTCGATGCGTCGGGACGTCGCTCGGCGATCGGACAGATGATCGTCGATGCCGGCGGCAGGGAGATGCGCACCGAGTCGACCGAAGTGGGCTTTGTGTATACGACCAGGTTCTACCGCGGCGAGCTCCCGGAGTACCGCGGCGAGATGCTCACTCCGCTCGGCAGCATCTCGGCCTTGACGATCCACGGCGACGACAACATCTGGGGCGCAACCCTGTACAACCACCCGGCCGACAAGGCGTTGCGAAATCTCCGCGACCCCGCAGTGTTCGAGCGTGTCTACCGGTTGCTTCCTGACCACGCGCACTGGGTGGACGGCGAACCGATCACGGAGCCGACGTCGATGACGAGCACCTCCAACACGATCCGCGAATTCGTTGCGGACGGCGTGCCCGTCGCGACCGGATTGGTGCCGCTCGGCGATGCGTTCGCCTTCACCAACCCTTCGATCGGCCGAGGTATCGCGATCGGCATCATTCATACCGTCGACGTCGTCGACGCGATCGCCCCGGTGCTCGACGACGCGGCCGCGATCTCTACTGCGTGGTCGACCGCCACCGATCGGCGGGCCCGGCCGTTCATTCGAGCGACCATCGACTACGACCGCGTTCGCGGACCAGACATCGAGGCCGCAATGGAGGGTCGTATCCACCAACACACCGACCCGGCCGCGCTCGGGTTCATCGCAACCAACAACGCGCGCCACCGCGACCAGTTCGTGTACGAGAACTTTCGAGACATCGCAACCCTCAAGGCGACTACTGCCGAGGTCCTCGCGCGCAAAGGCGTGTTCGAGCGGGTCATCGAGTTCGGCGCCGAGGCGTGGACACCGGTGCAGCCGACACGAGACCAACTGCTCGCTGCCGTGACCTGACCGCCAAGAGGTGACAACTGATCGACCGATCGGAGAGTGGATGTCGTCATCAGTGGGGCCCGAAGCGGTCATGGGTTTTTACTTCTTCCCTCGCGGTGGTAGCGCGCAGGTGGCTCGGTATCTCTGTCGGGCTCTTGCGGGCAGCCGCTGGGAGCCAACGCTGTTCACCGGTTCGCTCGGAACCGCGTCGGAGAACTCGAACGCGGCCCGGTTCTTCGCCGGCACCCGGGCCAAATCCCTTGACTATTCGGCCGCGACAGACCGATGGGCCGACGGTGAAGATCCGATGTCAGCGACAGTTCCGCTGCACGCCTCGTATGAGGACAAGCCCGGCGCGCCGGATCGGGTCTTCGTCGACCTCGACGATGCCGCGTTCGCCCGACAGGTCCGCAGTTGGACCCAACACTTCGCGCAGCACACCGCCATCCCGAGCGTGATGCACCTGCATCACCTGACCCCCATGCACGAGGCGGTGCGTGCGCTGTGGCCGGACGCGCCAGTTGTTACGCACCTCCACGGAACCGAACTGAAGATGCTGGCATCCGTGGTGGATGGAACCCTTCCGCAGCACCCTGGACGGTTCAGCGGCGCATGGGTGGCGCGGATGCGGCGATGGGCCTGCGAATCGGACCGAGTAGTGGTCATCTCTGCGGAAGGACATCAACTCGCGGTGGCGCTGCTCGGCGTCGAACCTGCGCGCGTCACGACGATCGCCAACGGGGTCGATCCGGAGCTGTTCGCTCCGACAGTTCGCTCACCGACTGAGCGGCTCGCCCAGTGGAGGCGCTGGCTCGTCGACGATCCTCGAGGGTGGTATCGAGGGGGCGCCGAGGGATCGATCCGTTACGAGGAAGCCGATCTCTCGGCATTCACCGACGAGGGAGCGGGACCGGTGCCGGTCGTGTTGTTCGCCGGCCGCTTCCTGCGGTTCAAACGCTTGCAGTTGCTGATCGAAGCTCACCATTCGATGCGGTTGACCACTGGCCACCGATCCGTGCTCGTGGTCGTTGGTGGATTCCCGGGGGAATGGGAAGGCGAGCACCCGTACGACACCGTGCGCCGACTCGGCGATGACAACGTGTTCTTCACCGGCTGGCGTGATCACGACGATCTCGCGGAGATCCTCGGCAGTGGCGACGTGTTCGCTGCGCCGTCGGTCGATGAGCCGTTCGGCCTCGTCTACTTGGAAGCAATGGCCGCGGGGCTCCCTCCGATCGCGACCAACACCGGCGGCCCGCGGTCGTTCATCAATGTCGATCCGATGCAACCCACCGGATGGCTCGTGCCGCCCGATGATGTCGCAGCAACCGCGCAGGCGCTCGCAGACGCGGTGTCGCACCCTGTTGATCGAGCCGCCCGCGGCAAACGCGCCGCCCGGTTTGTTCGCGACCAGTATTCGTGGGCCTCGTCGGCGGACGCGTTTGCCAACCTCTACCAAGAAGTGGTCGACGAAAGCGCCGGCGCGTAGTGGCCCGCCGAGTGCGATCAGGCCAGTGGGTCGCCTTTGATGGTGACGCGATGCAGCACCCGACGTTCGTCGTAGTCGGGAACGGCGTAGTGCTGACACGACCGGTTGTCGAGAAAGACGAGCGTGGTCTCGTCCCATTCGACGCGGCATTGGAAATCGGGCAGCTTCACATGCGTGTAGAGGAAGCCCAAGATGGCATCGCTCTCTGCCTCGCTCAGGTCGGCAATGCGCACGGTCGAGTTGGGGTTCACGAAGAGCGCCTTACGGCCGGTCTCCGGGTGCGTGCGCACGACTGGATGGCGCACCGGCGGCATCTGCTTGCGCATGGCGTCGAGGTCCGCGTCGAGATGTCCATACGCGAGTGCCTTGGTGAGCGACTTGGTGACGTCGTGTACGGCGACGAGTTCGTCGAGCATGCGTTGCACCGGGGCGGACAACGCGTCATAGGCCGCGGTCATGCTGGCGAAGCAGGTATCACCGCCGACCGACGGTGCCTGCACGAGGTGCAGCACAGATCCCATTGGTGGTACGGCAACATAGGTGTTGTCGTTGTGCCAGTTGTCGGCACCCTCGCCCCGTGCGTTGACCTGATCGAGCACGTTGATCTCGGGCCAGGGGCTGTGCTTGGTGCGTACCGGTGGTGTGTGCAGTTCGCCGAACGCCAGCGCGAACTGAATGTGTTGTTCGGGCGTGATCGGCTGATCGCGAAAGACGAGCACTTCGTGGTCGAGCAGCGCCTTGCGGATGTCGGCCACTGCTCCGTCGTCGAGCGGCTCGCGCAAGTCGATGCCCGTGACCCGTGCGCCGATCGCTCCGGTGAGTCGACGAACCTCGATGCTCATCCCCGTACCTCCGAGCGTTCAGATCAACTGCATCGTATTGCGCTCGGGCCGCGACACCGACGCGGTCATTGCCGGACTGCCCATCGTGGCGCTCGTCGCTGGCGCGACGGAAGGGGTACAGCGTCGCACGCGGGGACGTGTGCTGTCATCAACGCGCGACGACGTCCCCTTTCCTGCAACAACCAGCCGTTGCCGTCTGGATCACTGAACGCCGCAACGGGACAGCTCGCGGCGCGCCGCGTTTATGTCGTTCACGACGAGCATCAAACCGTCCGCCGAGCCCGGGGCGGGCGCCGTCACGTCCTGGCCGAAGATGACCGAACACTTCGAGCCGGGCGGTGTCAACTGCACCACCCGAAAGCCGGTGTCGCCCGGGAAGTCGGCGTCGAGCCGGAAGCCCAACACCGTCGCGTAGAAGTGCTTGGCGCGATCGACATCGGAGACGGGGATCACAAGCGATTTACAGCGTCGCCGTCGACCTCGAAGTCAGTGAGATGGTCGAGGTTCCGAATTTGCTCGTGTCCGCGCTGCTGCCGCTCGCGATCATCAACCGATAGCGCTCGAGACAGGTGCATCGCGCGAACCGATAGATGCCATTTGCGGTTACATCTGACCGTGGCGAATCGGACCGGCTGGTTCGTAGGTACCGATCACGACGCCGAGATCCGTAACGGCGAGATCGACCGGGCGCATCGTCACCGGGAGGTTGCCGTCGTTGAACAAGCGACGACCAGAGCCGAGAACTACGGGATACGTCATCAGGCGGAAGCGGTCCACGAGCTCGTGGCGCAGCAGTGTCTCGAGCAGCTTGCCACTCCCCCACATCTGCAGCTCGTCGCCCGGCTCGTTCTTGAGCCTACGAATCGCTGCCACGACATCACCGTTGACGACGCGCGCAGTGTCGGGGTGCGCGCCGCGCCACGTGGCGTCGGCCTCGCGGAGCGAGTTGGACACGACGTACTTGGGTAGCGAGTTGATCGCCGTGGCAATGGGGTCGGCGGGGTCGGTCTGATCAGGCCAGTGGCCGCGGAAGATGTCGAAGGTCCTGCGACCGAGCAAGAACGCGCTGGCATGGCTGTTGAGCTCGGTGACGAACTCGCCGATGGCCGGGTCGTCGAACGGGGCCTGCCAGCCGCCGTGGGTGAAGGAGTCGCTCGGATCTTCTTCAGGTCCGCCGGGTGCTTGCATCACGCCGTCGAGGGTCAGGAACGTCTGCACGGTGAGTTTCATGTCGCTAGAGACGATGTGGCGTGTTGATTCTCATCGCGCCTCACGAACGGCGGGGCCGCCGGGACCTCTCACGCGCTCACCACCGCACCGGGACAAGCATCGGCGAGCAACTCGCCGTCGGTGACGATCGGGATGCCGGCGACCCACGTGTGGTTGATGCCCCTTGCACGCGAGATCAGGCGGTCGCCGTCGGCAGGGAAGTCATAGACCCGCTCGAAGTCGGTCTCGCCCACGATCGCCGGGTCGAACGCGACAAGGTCCGCGGCGAGCCCGGGCTTGATGAAACCACGATCGGTGAGGCCGAAGACCTCTGCCGGCTGACCGGACAAGCGGTAGACCGCCTCCTCGACCGTCAACGCTCCCTCCTCACGCACCCAATAGCGCAAGGTGTACGTCGGGAAACAGGCATCGCACAACATGTCGACATGGGCGCCGCCGTCGTGCGCGCCGAGCACAGTCCGGCGATCCTGCACGAGCGCCCGCAATTCGTCGTAGGTCGCGCGCGATCGAGTTTGGAAGCGCGTCTCGAGGTTCTCTTCGAGCGCCAACTCGATCATCGTGTGGAAGGGATGCTCGCCGCGCTTCTTGCCGAGCTCGAGCAACGGGATGCCGATCAAGTCCTTGTGCAGTTCGGTCTCGACGACCGAGGTGCGTTCGAACCACCAATCCATGTCGTGGTCGAGGAAGTTGGTCGTTTCGCACAACGCCTGGCCTTCGGCGATCACTCGCTCGCGCCACGCACGGTCGGCATAGATCGACATCTGCACATCCGCCGAACACCCGATCACCGCTTGATGGGTCGGCACTCGCGCCCAGGTGTTGGGGTTCTTCATGCTGTGCAGCGTGGTGATGAAGCGCGTGCTCGTCTGGGGCCAGATGTCGCCGCCTTCCACCGACTTGCCGCGTTCGAGCATCTCGATCGCGGCACCGGGCGGGCCGAAAAGCCCCGGCAGCACCGAGCCCCATGTGATGCGCACCCCGGTCTCTTTCGAGAGCCGGGCGCAATCCTCGATCTCGAGAATGTCGCCGTAGGTGATCTCCGCGATCCC
>JBDTLT010000193.1:0-10999 GCA_039934635.1 Acidimicrobiales bacterium | reverse complement strand
GGGCTCGCAGAGACCGTTGAGCCGCGCTGGCGGGCACTGGTGCTCACCGCCGCGTACACCGGTCTACGTTGGGGCGAGCTGATGGGCCTTCGGCGGTCTCGTGTCGATCGGTTGCGGGGCACGATCACGGTTGTCGAGCAACTCACCGAAGTCGATGGCGTGCTCTCGTTCGCCGCGCTCAAGACCGACGCGTCTCGGCGCACGGTGACGCTGCCGCAGTTCGTACTCGAGGAACTGAGCGAACACCTCAGCTGTTACTCGGACGCGGGTCCGAGCGGCCTCGTGTTCCCCGCTCCCGAAGGCGGCCCGATGCGACGATCGAACTTCACCCGACGCGTATGGATCCCCGCGCGAACCGAGCTCGGCTTCGACGGTGTCCGATTCCACGATCTGCGCCACACGGCGGCAGCCGTCGCGATCGCGAGTGGCGCCGCCAACCCCCTGATCGTGTCCCGCCGACTCGGACACTCGACAACACGCATGACCTTCGATCGCTACGGCCATCTCTTCGAGGGTGCCGATCGCGCGCTCGCCGAGGCACTCGACGGACTCGGGCGGACGGCGCACTACACGCCAGTCGCAAAACCGATTCCCATCTCGGAGGGGGCACGGCCGAAGGGGCACGCCGGGGGCACGAAACACGTCCGCCGGCGGGCTGTGTAAAACTCCAGCACCCTGACCTGCACAAATGAGTGGAGACGATGGGACTCGAACCCACGACCCCCTGCTTGCAAAGCAGGTGCTCTAGCCAGCTGAGCTACGTCCCCGAGGTCGATGAATTCTAGCGAGCGTCCGCCTCTGCTGAACGTGAGTTCTTCGACTCGAGCGCTGAATACCGGATCGTGCACGGATCCTGGCTGCGGGCGACGCCGCCGATCTGCCCGGGGAGCGGGCGGGGATTGTCGAAGGCCGCCTCGAGGTCATAGCGCTCGACCAGGCGCGAGGCCGACTTCGACATGGCGGACAGGGAGAACGGCTGGGCCGGGCAGGTGTGCGACCCGTGGCCGAACGTGGTGACGAGCTCGCGCGCGGGGAGCAGCCGTTCGTCGCGCAACCGCCGCCGTTGCCAGCGGTCGGGGTCGTAGCCGTCGAGGCCGGGCATGGCCGACATGTTGGTCAGCGGCAGCAACGTCCCGATGATCGCTCCGGCGGCGACCTCGTAGGTGCCGTCCTCGTCTGACACAGTCGTCGGCGCCATCACCGATCGCAGCATGATCGAGCGCTGCGCGATGCGAGTCGATTCGAGCGCGCACTTCTCGACGAAGCCCGCCTCACCATCACGAACGCGCGCCAACACATCGGGCCGCTCGACGAGGTGCACGATCATCCAACCCATCGCGGCGAAGAGGTTGGACATCGACCCGAGGTGCGCGACGATCACATCACGCGCGATGCCGATCGATCGATCGGGCTCGTCCGTGTCACTCCACGCATTCACGATGCGGGAGAACAACTCGTTCGCGCCGGTGGTGCCGGCGTCGTGGGCGCGGATCACATCGATCATCAATGCCTCGACATGGGCCAGCGCGTCGCGTTCAGCGCGCTTTCCCTGGGCGGCGACGGCCGCCATTGCGCCTGGATCGACGAACGCCGCCGCGCCATCGAGGGCATCGAGTGCCACGACCAGCTCGTCGAAGCGCGCGCTGCGCGTCGGTGCCAACCCACCCCAGCACGTCAACCCGAGCCGATGACCAAGGCGCCGCGTGAACGCGAAGGCCTCGAACTCGCCGCGATCACCGAGCTCTTCGAACTGCACGTCGATGGCGCGATCCAGATGGGTCAGGTAGCTCGCGACATCTTCACGACCGAACAGCGTGTGCATGATCGTGCGCCGCCCGACGAAGAGCTCTTCGGGCAGCTTGCGGACCAACAACCGGTAGTCGGCATAGCCCTTGCTCGCTTCGTTCTCGGGTAGTTCGTAAAAGCTGTGCACACCGGCGGGCGAGAACAAGAACAGGTACCGATCGTCACCGCTCTCGACGACGAACGTGTCGCCACACGAGGCTCGCGCGGCGGCGATCTCGGCGACTGGATCGGCGATGGATTCGTCCCACGGCATGGCGATGGCTGCCACCGGCGGCATCGGCGTGATCTCGGGCAATGCTCTAGCCATCGTCGCTCTCGCCCCCTGTGAGTTCGCTCCAACGCGTCACGAGTTCGTCCAAGAATGCCGGCGCGCGCTCGAGGCGCCCGACGAACAGCGGCAGCACGACGTTGACGGTGGTCGCCCCCGCGTCGAGCAGGTGCGGTACTCCGGCGGCGAGCGATGCGGCGATGTCGGGCCGCCCGTTCGTTCCGACGACGACATCGAGATCGCCTTGGATCTGCAGCACGCCTTCGCGACCTGCGCGCGTCCACGCGTCGCGCACGATCGCCGCGTCGTGCGCGAACGAGCCGAGGTCCGTGTGCGCCGGCGGGATCCAACCGTCGCCGAGTTCGACGACGCGCGCGAGATTGCGCCGGGTCGGACCGCCCGCGATCCAGATCGGCAAACGCGCTTGGAAGGGCTTTGGCTCACACCAGATATTGTCGAACGAGAAGCTCGTCGAGTGGAAAGTCGCGGGCGATGACGTCCACAATGCTCGGCAAGCCGCGAGCGTGTCGGTGAGCAACTGCCCGCGCTGCGACCAATCGATGCCCGCGGCGTCGTACTCCTCGCGCTGCCAACCCGTGGCCACACCGATTTCGACGCGGCCCTGCGAGATCTGATCGATCGTCGCGAGCGTCTTCGCCAACAACGGCGCGGGGCGCAGGGGAGCGATGAGGATCTTCGTCGACATGCGCACGCGGCGAGTCACCGCCGCGATCGCCGCGATGACCGACAACGGTTCGAGCCACGGCGCATCGGGTTGGAAGTGGAAGTCGCCGAACGGATAGCGGTCGAGGTGCTCACCCATTACGACGTGGTCGGTGAGCAGCACGCGATCGACACCCGCATCGTCGACGGCCCGCGCCAGATCCAACAACCGATGCCACTGATTCGCCGGCACCGTCGACCCGAATGTCGGCAACGTCAACGAGAGCGTCGGCCGCGCCATGATGGAGCGTTACCGCTTCAGATCGATGGGCCGGCTCAGGTCGGCGAAGAAGTCGTTGCCCTTGTCGTCGACCACCACGAACGCGGGGAAGTCTTCGACCTCGATGCGCCACACCGCTTCCATGCCGAGCTCGGGATACTCGAGCACGTCGACCTTCTTGATGCAGTCCTGCGCGAGGCGGGCGGCCGGCCCACCGATCGAGCCGAGGTAAAAGCCGCCGTGGCGCTTACACGCGTCGGTTACCGCCTTGGAGCGGTTGCCCTTGGCCAGCATCACGTAGCTGCCGCCGTTCTCCTGGAACAGATCAACGTAGCTGTCCATGCGACCGGCAGTGGTGGGACCGAACGAACCCGACGCGTAACCGGTCGGGGTCTTGGCGGGGCCGGCGTAGTAGACGGCGTGATCCTTGAGGTACTGCGGAAGGCCCTCGCCGCGGTCGAGCCGCTCTTTGATCTTGGCGTGCGCGATGTCGCGGGCGACGACCACCGGGCCATGCAGCGACAAGCGGGTCTTCACCGGATAGCGGCTGAGCTCGGCGCGGATTTCACTCATCGGTCGCGTGAGATCGATGTGCACGACATCGTCGCTCAACATCGTGTTGGTGACTTCGGGGAGGAACCGCGCGGGGTCGGTTTCGAGTTGTTCGAGGAATACGCCGTCACGCGTGATCTTGCCCAACGCCTGCCGGTCGGCGGAACACGACACCGCGAGCGCGACGGGGCACGACGCGCCATGGCGGGGCAGGCGGATGACGCGCACGTCATGGCAGAAGTACTTGCCGCCGAACTGCGCGCCGATGCCGGTCTGCTGTGAGATGCGCAAGATCTCGGCTTCGAGCTCAGGGTCGCGAAAGCCTCGCCCGAGGTCGTTGCCGGTGGTGGGCAACGTGTCGAGATAACGCGCCGACGCCAGCTTGGCCGTCTCGAGCGCGTGTTCGGCCGAAGTGCCGCCGATGACGACGCCGAGGTGATATGGCGGGCAGGCCGCGGTGCCGAGGGTGCGGATCTTCTCGTCGATCCACTTGGCAAAGCTCGTCGGGTTGAGCAACGCCTTGGTCTCTTGGAACAACAGGCTCTTGTTGGCCGACCCGCCGCCTTTGGTGATGAACAAGAAGCGGTACTCATCACCGTCGACCGCGCTGATCTTGATCTCGGCCGGCAGGTTGGTGCCGGTGTTGACCTCGTCCCACATGTCGAGCGGCGCCATCTGCGAGTAGCGCAGGTTGCTGTCGCGATAGGTCTCGTAGACGCCTTGCGCGAGCGCCGCCTCGTCACCACCACCCGTGAACACGAATTGGCCCCGCTTGCCCTTGATGATCGCGGTGCCGGTGTCCTGGCAGCCGGGCAACACGAACCCCGCAGCGATCGACGCGTTCTTCAACAGGTCGAGAGCCACGAACTTGTCGTTGGCCGAGGCTTCGGGATCATCGAGGATCTTGCGCAGCTGCGCGAGGTGACCGGGGCGCAGCAGGTGCGCGATGTCGCGCATCGCTTCGCGGGCGAGCAGCGTCAGCGCCGCCGGCTCGACCTGCACGAAATCGTGACCGCCACCGCTGAACGTCGAGATGCCCTCGGTCGTGAGCAACCGGTAGGGCGTGGTGTCGTGGTGGTCGATCTGCAGCAGCTCTTGGTACACGAACTCTGGCATGGCACAAAGTGTTCCAGATGGTGCCCGTGCGCCCGCAGTCGTGCCTGCCGATCACCCCGCCGGCCGGTAGCGCAACAACGTGACGCCATCGGCCCCGTGGTCGTACACCGGCACGACCCGCAGGCCGATCGCGATGGCGTCGGGTTCGATGTCGACGAGCGTGGTGGTGATGCGGACCTCTTCGCACGGCGCATCGAGCTCGACGATGGCCAGTAATTGCGGCACTTCCTTGACGAAATGTGGCGAGGTCGCCTGGCGCGCCACGCTGAACGCATGGATCACGCCGGTGGCGCCGACGTCGTGCCACGACAGCCGGGCGCTGAGGCAACGGGGACAGCGCACCCTCGGGTAGTACACCCACGCGGAGCAGTCGTCGCACTGTTGGATGCACACCGCCTCGCGGGCAAGGCCGTCCCAGAAGGGCTGGCTCGTCGGTGTGGGATGTGGTCGCGGTACTTCGAGGTCCATCACGCGCCCTGCAGTACGAGTGCCGACTGTTCGGACATGACGCCGCCGGTGCCCGACACGTAGACCGCGTCGCAGCCGGCGATTTGGCGTTCACCGACGTCGCCCCGCAGCTGGCGCACCGCTTCGGTCACGTGCGACATGCCGCCGGCGAGGCCCGCTTGACCGAAGCCGAGCTGGCCGCCGTGCGTATTGCACGGGAAGTCGCCCTTGTAGGACAGGTCGTGCTCGCGCACGAACGCCATGCCCTCGCCCTTCTCGCAAAACCCGGAGTCTTCGATCGAGAGCAGCGCGGTGATCGAGTAGCAGTCGTAGAGCTCGACGCAGTCGACGTCGTTGGGCGTGAGCCCTGACATCGCGAACGCTTGGCGCGCTGCAGGGCCGACGGGCGTCTCGACAAGATTGGGCATGTAGGTCGGCGTCTTGTGCGTGAGATGTTCACCGAACCCGGTGACGAACGCGGGGCGATGCCGCGACCGGCGCGCCTTGTCCTTGCTGGCGATCACGATGGCCGCACCGCCGGAGACGGGCATCACGATCTCGAGCATGTGGATCGGGTCGGCAACCATCTTGCTGTTGAGCACGTCGTCGATCGTGATCGGATGACCGAAGAACACCGCGTCGGGATTGGCGCACGCACTGGTGCGCTGATCGACCACGAGCTTGGCGATGGCGCGCTGGTCGTAACCGAACTGTTCTCCGTAGCGCTGCGCGATCATCGCGTAGCCACAGTTCTGTGCGAGGTTGCCATACGGGATATCGAACTCGGCTTGCGGTGAGCCCCACTCGTTGGACGATGAGCCGAAGTACACCCGTGGATCGATCGGTCCGGGTGTCGGATCAAGTGGACGCGGACGGGACACGACAGCACCGACGACGACGTCGCACACACCGAGCTCGATGGCCGCTGCCGCGCGCCACACCATGCCGACCGACGACGCGCCGCCCAGGTCGAGACGCTCGGCGAAGTTGACGCGGAATCCGCAGTACTCGGCCACCGTCGCGGGCACGAAGAATCCCGACTCGCGCACATCGTGCGCGCACGCGATGCCGTTGACGTCGCGCGCGTCGAGGCCGGCGTCGTCGAGCGCCTGCGCCGCAAGGTCGGCCCACTGTTCGAGCGAGAAGGTCGGCGTGCCGCTGAACTTGCGCTCGGGTCGGTACTCCGCGATGCCGACGATCGCCGCGTCGCCTCGTAATCCCATGATGATGTACTCCTCAGCCGGCGAGCGGTCGTCCGAAGGGAAGCCGGTCGCACCAGGTGCGCAAGAATGCTTCGGCGCGGTAGCACGCCGCCAAGTAGAGGCCCTCGTCTTCGTCGACGATCTCGTGCACGATGCCGGCCACCGCGGCCGTCGGGTCACCGGTCTGCCACGCAGCCGCGAGCGGCGCGGCCATGACCACGAAGTCGGGGACGATCGTGACATCCGCCTGCTGCAAAATGGCGAAGCCTTTGGCGGTGATGGGGGAGGGCGTGGTCGGCACGATGGTGCGCGCCTTGATGAACGGAGCAGATCGATCGTTGAGCGCACCGAGGCGCGAGCCGACGAACATCACATCGGCGTCGGCACCGTAGATGCGATTCGCGGCGAGCGGCTCACCGTTGAGATGGGTGACGCACCCGTCGCCGTGCGCGGTCATGAGCTGACTCAACTCGGCCGCGTCGAAGCCCGCACTGTTCGTCGCCGTGCCCGCCGAAGTGCCGACGGCGACGATGCGCGCATCTTGGCGGGCGAGCCGCTCGAGTAGCGGCAAGCTCGACGGCGAGAAGCCCTCGATTGCGATGCGCCCATCGGCCAGGTCGTGGCCGAGCGCATCGAGCGCGTCGAGGCCTGCTTGCGCGATCAGTGCGTCGTCGTCGATGTCGACGCGCGGGTCGTGCGGTCGCAACGACGCCAGATCGGCGGAAGTGACGAACTTGTTGTGATCGGGAAAGTACGTGCCGTCGATGGTGAGCTTTTCGATCTCGGTTACGAACTTTGCGACTGCTTCGTGACGTGACGCCTCGGGGGCGTTGATGCCGGCCGAGGCCCCGCCTTTTTGCAGACCCAAGCTGGCATACGCGTAGGTCGTGCAGCGGGCCAGTTCGGTCGCGGTCGACGCCAATATCTTGTCGCCGGCACGAACCGCGCCGGTGGCGCTCGACGCGCCGTCGAGGTCGAATACGACGAACGCGTCAATGCTCGTGAGCTTGTGGATCCGCACGCCCGGCAGGGTAGTGCTCAGCCCTCGGCGATGAGACGGTCGAGCACCAACTCGGGATGATCGGCCTTGAGGCGCTCGAGCCAATAGGGGCTCTCGAACAGTGCGAGTAGGGCGCCGTCGCTGCGTTGCACCACCGTCACGCCGCGCATCGAGCGCAGCTTGGAGGTGCTGGCCTCGTCGGTCAGCCGGGCCAGCGAGTAGGCGGTCGACGACAGCGTCGCCGGCGCGTTGAATTCGTGCTCGAGGCGCCACATCGCCACGTCGAACTGCATCGGCCCGACCGCGGCGAACATCGGCATCTGATCGCCCATGTCGAGGTCGCGCAGGACCTGGACGACGCCTTCTTCGTCGAGCTGCGTGACGGCCTTGCGGAACTGCTTGAAGCGCTGCGTGTCCTTGACCCGCACGTTCGCGAAATTGGTGGGGGCGAACGCCGGAAGTCGCGGGAACTCGACCGGCTCGTCGAGGTAGAGGGTGTCGCCGACACGCACCTCGGTGGCGTTGACGAGCCCGATCACATCGCCGGGGAAGGCGTCGTCGAGCGTGATGCGCTCTTGCCCGAACACTTGGTGGGCGTACTTGGTGGCGAACGGTTTGCCGGTGCGGCCGTGCGTGAGCACCATGCCCCGCTCGAAGTGACCCGAACAGACACGCAGGAACGCCAAGCGATCTCGGTGCGCGGGGTTCATGTTCGCCTGGACCTTGAAGACGAACCCGCTGAAGGGCGCGCCGAGTGCTCGGGGCACGTCGTCGACGTCGAGGCGTGGGCTCGGCGGTGGCACATACTCGATGACCGCGTCGAGCAGCAGCCGGACCCCGAAGTTGGTCAGCGCCGAACCGAAGAAGACCGGTGTCATCTCGCCCGCGAGGAAGGCCTTGGGATCGAACGGCGGCGTGACGCCCTCGATGAATTGCAGCTCTTCTTGCGCGGTGGCCCACACGCCGCCCTCGAGGTCGGCCGCTTGTTGCACGTCGACGATCTCTTCGGGCGCGATCGTGGCGCCCCGAGCGGTGCGCGTGAAACGGATGAACTCACCGCTGCGCCGATCGATGACCCCGCGGAAATCACCGGCGATGCCGACCGGCCACGAGATGGGCGAACACACGAGCCCGATCTGCTGCTCGATCTCGTCCATGAGCTCGAGATGCTCGCGACCGGGGCGATCCCATTTGTTGATGAAGGTGATCAGGGGAAGGCCACGGGCCTTGCACACCTCGAACAGCTTGAGCGTCTGCGGCTCGATGCCCTTGGCGGCGTCGAGCACCATGACCGCACCGTCGGCCGCGGTGATGACGCGGTAGGTGTCCTCGGAGAAGTCACGGTGGCCCGGGGTGTCGAGCAGGTTGACCACGTGATCGGAGTAGGGGAACTGCAGCACGGTCGAGGTGATGGAGATGCCGCGCTGTTGCTCGAGCGCCATCCAGTCGGAGGTGGCGCTACGCCGGCCCTCGCGGGCCTTGACCGAGCCGGCCTCGACGCCGAGCGCGCCCCCGTAGAGGAGGAACTTCTCGGTGAGCGTGGTCTTGCCCGCGTCGGGGTGCGAGATGATCGCGAAGGTGCGCCGGCGCGCGGTTTCGGCGACGGGATCGGCAAGGGACGAGCTCACGAGGCTCAAGCCAACCCGATCGAGCCCCCGATCGCAACGTGCGGGCGAGAACTCGGCTCCTACAACAGTGTGGGCGGGTCGTTGCCGTTGCCGAGCTGTTCGAGGTCGGCCACGATGCGATCGACTTGGGTGCGCGCCGACGCGATGCGGTCACGGCACAGCCGGATGAGCAGGCTCGCCCGCTCGACCTTGCCGGCGAGGACATCGATGTCGATGTTGTCGTCTTCGAGGTCGTCGAGGATGGCTTCGAGTTCGGCGAGGGCGTCGGCATAGCCGAGGCCGCTCGGATGGTCGGTGTCGTCGGTGGAGGCCACGCTCAATCTTCCCCTGTTGTTCGCTCGTCGGCCGGATCGGCGGCGTCGCCCGACGCGAGGGGCTCGACCGACAGGATCCGGGCCCGGGCCGTGCCGTCGGCGAACGTGGTGAGCAACTCGTCGTCGGGCGCGAGCCCGACCGTGGTGCGCACGATGGAACCGTCGGCGCGCCGGGTCACGGTGAAGCCGCGGGCGAGCACGCGGGCGGGATCGTGGGCGCGGACACGGGAGGCGGTGGTGTCGGCGGCCCGCTCGGCCCGCGCCATGGCGCGCGCCGCGCGCAGCGGCAACGCGGTGCCCCGTTGGTCGAGGCCGCTCTGTGCCTGTCGCAGTTGGCGGCGCCCGGTGCCGACGGTGCTCGCCCGATGCCGGTCGAGGCGGGACTGGGCCCGTGCGAGTGCGTGGTTGGTCTCGGCCGCGATGCGCTCGGCGAGATGGCGGCTCTGCTGGCGGTGTGTGGTGAGGAGTCGGGTCGTGGCCGACGCGGTGCTCGTGGCGAGCTCGATGGTGGCGCGCTCGTGGTCGTCGAGGATCGAGCGCGCTCGATGTTGCACGTCGGCCCACGCGGTTTCGCAGGCGCGCACATAGCGCTGCGCCAACGCGACAAGCGCCTGCGCGCACGCGGTGGGCGTCTTGTAGCACGCGTGCGCGACCTCGTCCGCGATTGCTCGATCGGTCTCGTGGCCGATGCCGGTGAAGACAGGAGCCGGCGATGCTGCGATCGCCCGTGCGACGAGCTCGCTGTCGAAGGCCATCAGGTCAGTGCGCGAACCGCCGCCGCGCACCATCGCGATGACGTCGACGGACCGTTGCGCGAACGTGGCGAGCGCGGCACAGATGGCGGCCTCGGCGCGCCCACCCTGCACCTGTACGTCGATGTGTTGGACCTGCCACGAGATGTTGGAATTGGTCAGTTCGGTCATGAAGTCGTGATAGGCCGCGGAACCGGCGGCCGTCACGAGGCCGACGCGCAACGGCGCGGCGCTCAATGGGATCGACCGGTTGCACTCGATCAGGCCGTCGGCGGCGAGCTTCTTGAGTACACGGTCGCGATCGGCGGCCATCGACCCGAGCGTGAACGACGGATCGATGCTCGTCATGCGCAACTGAAGGCGACCCGTCGGCGCGTAGAACGTGACGACCCCACGCACCCGCACCTGCACGCCGTCTTCCATGCGGATGTTGCCCGTGCGCTTGAGCAGTGCATTGACGACGTCTTTGTTCATCTTGAACAAGGCGACCGGCAACGTCGCCAGCGGTGGCTGCCCGGCCTCGACGAGGTCACACAAGTCGAAGTAGACGTGTCCGTTGCGGCTGCGCTTGAGATTGACGATGACGCCGTGGACCCAGACGTCGTCGGGAAAACACGTCTCGAGTGCCTCGTAGACCCGCTGACCGAGCTCGGCCACCGAATACGTGTGGGTCAGCTCGTCGAGCATGGCTAGGCAACCGGGGCGTCGATGGCGTCGATGGTGTCGACGATGTCGGCCGAGCCGTTGTCGCGCACGAGCGTGTTGTAGAGGTCGGCGTAGAGACCGCCGGCCGCCCGCAGCTCGTCGTGACGACCCCGCTCGACGACACGGCCCTCGTCGATGACCACGATCTGATCGGCATTGGTGATCGTCGACAGGCGATGCGCGATGACGATGGCGGTGCGGTTGGCGAGCGCATTGGCCAGCGCTCGCTGCACCAGCGATTCGTTTTCGCTGTCGAGATGGCTGGT
>JBDTLT010000192.1:0-11054 GCA_039934635.1 Acidimicrobiales bacterium | reverse complement strand
ATCATCGAACGGGAGCGCATCACGTCGTGGGCACCGGTCGGTGGCCTCGGCATGCGTGTGATCGAGCATCCGCGTTTCTCCGACTATGACACGTCCAGCATCCGCATGATCAGCTTCGGTGGCGGTCCTACGAGCCCCGCGTCGCGCAGCAAGATCCAGCGCGCGTTCCCGTCGATCGGCAACAACATGGCGAACGGTTACGGCTCGAGCGAGACCGTGGCGGCCGTGTCGTCCAACTCGGGCGCAGAGTACGACGCGATGCCCGAGTCGGCGGGGCGAGTGAATCCCACATGCGAGGTGCAGATCTGGGACGAGCGCGACCGACCTGTGCCCGACGGCATCGAGGGCGAGGTCCACGTACGCAGCGCCTACAACATGTTGGGTTACTGGAACGATCGCGCGGCCACGGCGAAAACCCTCAAGCCGAATGGTTGGCTCGCCACGGGCGACATCGGCCGGCTCGAAGAGGGCCCGAGCGGCCCTTCAGAGCGGGGAGCTCGCATGCTCACCATCAACTCGCGGGCGCGCGACATGATCATCCGCGGCGGCGAGAACATCTACCCGATCGAAGTCGAGCGCCGCCTCGACGCGCATCCTCGCATCGCCGAGTCAGCAGTGGTCGGTGTGGATCATCCGGTGCTCGGCCAAGTTGTCAAAGCCATCGTCGTGGTCACGGCCGGCGCAGGCATCGATACCGCAGACATCGATACCGGCGACCTCGCGCGGTGGGTCGGCGCAATGCTTGCGCCCTACAAGGTGCCGACGGAGTGGGAGTGCCGCGCCGAGCCGTTGCCGCGCAACGCGTCGGGCAAAGTGCTCAAGACGGTGCTCGTGGGAGAAGCAGTCGCTCCCCCGGACGATCACGTCGCCTGAGGCTGAGCCTGCGCGCGCACTCGCGGCGGTAAGTCGGTGGTTTCATCGGCACCCGGCCCCGGCACGAGTCGCACGTCGCGGATGCCGAGTTTGTCGCCGCACTGGCGGCAATGGAGTTCGGTCGTCGACTCATGATCATCGTGGAGCATCACGATCGATGCTTTGTCCGGCCCGACGACCCATTCGTCGCCCCATTCCCGCAGTGCGTGGAGCACGGTCCACAGGCCGCGGCCCTTGGGTGTGAGGCGGTACTCGTCGCGCGGAGGATGTTCGCTGTATTGCACTCGCTGCAAGATGCCGTGTTCGACCAGCGCGTCGAGGCGAGTCGTGAGGACGTTGCGCGAGATCCCGAGGCGGGACTGGAAGTCGTCGAAGCGCCGGATACCGACGAAGGCGTCGCGCAGGATGAGCAGCGTCCACCACTCGCCCACGATCTCGAGCGCCTGGGCGACCGAACAGTTCATGTCCTCGAAGGACCGACGTTTCATAGCAGCCATCCTACCAGCGGGTTCAATTACGAAACGAAATCAGTTGCATGAAAGGACCTAGTGAAGTATAGTCAGTTGTATGAAGAAACGGACGAACTCTCCCTCGGTGCTGGCCCGCCTGCGCTCCATGGCGCGACGGGTGGTGCGCCGCATCGACGCCGGGGGCAACAGCCACGGCTACGACACCGCCCGCATCTCCGCCGAGCTGCGGACCATCGCCGAGCGGCGCACGGCCTACGACCGCTGAGCCACCCAAAAAGCAGCGGCCAAGGCCCGGCCAAAACGTCCCAACCAGTCCCCCAAAACCCACGTGGGCCCCGAAGCGTCGATCGCTCGGGGCCCACGGGTTTTTCTGATTTTTCGACGGCAATCCGGTCGTCGGTAGATGCACGCACTGCGGCTCAACGGCGCCAGCCCTGAAGGCTCGGCTCTACGGTTGGAAGCACCCGGGTGGCAGTCTGCGACGACCGGCAGTCACCGCCGCTGACTCAGCCGGGTGGAGCATCACCTTGGGATGGAGCGGTTGTGGGCACTGGCACTACCTCCTCGTAGCTACGAGCAAGTCTCCTTTGATGGTGGACCTCTCGGACCCGACTGTCAACCCCTCTCAACTGCGTGTTTACGGATGGACCCGCGCCGTCCCGCCTCCCCAGGTCGGACAGCGCGGATCCTCCGCGCTTACCAGGTGCCGCGTTCGCGTTCGAACGCGGCACCGAGTGCAATGACCGGTCCATCGTGACCGGGAGGGCCCACGAACTGGGCGCCGATGGGTAGGCCCGACACTGAACGCCCACACGGCGTCGACAGCGCGGGGAAGCCGAGGAAACTCCAGGGGATCGCGTTGCGCGACAGCACCATCAGGTAGCGCGCGAAGTCGTCGACTGGTGGCGCCAGCACCGGCACGGTCGGCATGGCGACGATATCGATCACGTCGAACACGTCGAGCAGTCGATGGCCGAGATCGACGCGCAAACGCTGCGCGTCGAGGTAGTCGACCGCGAGCACGCGGTAGGACTCGTCGATCTGTTCGCCGACCTCGGGCCAATACCGTTCGAGCTCGCCGCGCCGCGACCGGTGGAATGCCCCGGCCTCGCTGCGGCTGACGATCAGGCCGGCGGCGTTCGCGTCTTCGAGGTCGTGCTCGGTTGGTGAATCGATCTCGACGATGCGACAACCCAGCACGCGACAGACATCCAACGTGTCGAGGAACGCGGCTGCGACTTCGGGATCGCAATCGTCGAGCGTGGATTGCGCGACGCCGATGCGCCAACCGTCGACGCGCGCGTCGAGCCACGCGCTCGTCCGATCGTCCTGCGTCAGTACTTGAAGCAACGTCGCGACGTCGGGCACGGTGCTCGCCATCGGCGCGACGTGGTCCATCGTCCACGACAGCGGCACGACACCCTCGGTGGGTATCGCGCCGAATGTCGGCTTGAACCCGACCACCCCACTCAACGCCGCGGGCACTCGGATCGACGCGCGGGTATCGGTGCCGAGGGAGCCGAGTGCCATGCCGGTGGCCACGGTGATCGCAGAGCCTCCGCTCGAGCCCCCCGGTATGCGCGTCGGGTCGTGGGGGTTGCGGCTCTGCGGGTTCGTCACGCCGAGTGCGAACTCGTGCGTCGTGGCCTTGCCGACGATGACCGCGCCCGCGGCGCGTAGTCGAGCCACACTGATCGCGTCGCGCGGTGGACGATCGAGATACGCGAGTGATCCGCATCGAGTTGGCAGCCCGCTGACGTCGATCACGTCTTTGACACTGAGCGGCACGCCGTGCAGCGGCCCGCAGGGACCGCCCTTGCGGAACTGTTCGTCGCAGGCGTCGGCCGCTTTGCGCGCGCCTTCGATATCCAGCGTCGCGAAGGCGACCAAGGGTTCGTCGAGCGCGGCGACTCGGTCGAGGCAACGCTCGAGGACGTCACGCGCGCTCGACGCGCCCGTCGCGATCGCGTCGCGGGCGGCGATGAGGGGTGAGGCGGTCAAGGGCGAATGCGCTACGTCGTCGTGCGGACGCCGCGGTGGCAGGGGCGGGCCGGGTAAGGGTCGAAAAGTGATCGCGGGTGCGAGCGACGGTCTACTCGGTTCGTAGCCGGCGAGTACCCGCGCCGAATCGGCGAAGGCCTCGCGCGCAGTGCTGCCCGTGGGCCGCGGATCGACTGCGGTCACCTCACGCTCCCAACGCGGCGAGCAATGCGGCGGACGGGGCCACGGCACCGAACACGCCACCTTGCATCTTCACCATCTCGAGCGCAGCCAGATAGTTGTCGTAGTCGGTGGCGCCCGTGCAATCAGTGAGCAGAAGGCACTCGTAGCCGCGGTCGTTCGCATCGCGCATCGTCGTGTGCACGCACACATCGGTGGTGATGCCGGTGATGATCAGATGGGTGATGCCCCGCGTGCGCAAGATGAGATCGAGATCGGTTGCGTAGAACGAGCCCTTGCCCGGCTTGTCGATGACGATCTCGCCGTCGATGGGGTAGACCTCGGGCACGATGTCCCACCCCGGTGAGCCGCGTACGAGCATGCGACCACATGGCCCGTCGTCGCCGATGCCGGCGCCGATGCGCTTCGATCGCCACAGCTTGTTGGGTGGGCAGTCGGACAGATCAGAGCGGTGACCTTCGCGAGTATGGATGATGGTGAACCCGCGCTCTCGCGCGGCATCGAGGACACACTTGGTCGGCGCCAACCCCGAGCGCGTCAGGTTCAAGTCGTAGCCCATTGCGTCGACGTAGCCGCCGGGTCCGCAGAAGTCGGTCTGCCAGTCGATGAGCACCAGCGCGGTGTGGCGCGGATCGATCACACCGTCGTAGGGCCACGGGTAGGGATCGGAGTCGATCGTCGAATAGCGGGCGTCTGGGTCGACGGCGCCAGCCGGCGACGATGGTGGTGGTGTCACGGGAGAGCTCCTGAATAGGTCGGATTTGAGGCCAGGCCGGCGCAACCACCGACCACGGCGGCGGTCGTTGCAAACGCACCGAAGATCCCGCCGGAATATGCAATGGTCGACAGCGATGCACGAACGAGCGCGGGTACGTGCGGCGCCGACGCGTCGGACACGAGGAGGCACTCATAGCCACGATCGTTGGCGGCGCGCATGGTCGAATGGATCGGCCCTTCCAAGCCGAGCCCGAGGAGTATCAGCGTGTCGATTGCGTGGGCGCGGAGATACGCGTCGAGGCCGCTGCCGTAGAACGCATCCATCCCCGCGGCGTCGATGATCATGTCGATCGCCGACGGATCGATGATCAGTCCGTGGTCCTCCGACTCGACGGCGGGTAGCACCGGGCGTCCTTGGTGGCCATGGTTCGTGCCATGCCGCACCGCGAGGATCGCTGCCCCCAACGGTCGCAGCACCGACACGATGCGAGCGACGCGATCGAGCGCATCGTTGGGCTGTGCCGTGCGTTCGTAGAACCACTTCTGCGCGCCGCAGATGACGACGGCGAGCCGGTCGGCGGCGAGTGGGCCGTCGTAGGGCCACGGGTAGGGATCAGCTTCGACGAACATGCGTCAGGACCTGCGGAGAGAGAGGGAGCGAACGGTGGGAGAGTGGCTTTGGTGGCCGGCCGCGTGCCGACCGATGGGAGCGCAACCATCGGTCGGCACACGGTGACGCCGAGCTCACGACTTGGGGATCTTGCCGATCACGCCATCGACGAAGCTCGAGGCGAAGATCTTTTCGACCTCGTCATAGGTGGGCACCTTGCCGCTGGCGATGAGTTCCTTGCCGTCTTGATCCTTGAGTGGACCGACGAACGGTGAACCAGTGGCCGATGAGATCTTCGTCTTCGCATCAGTAACCAACTTTTGCGTATCGGCATTGACGCTCGGACCGAACTTCGACTGGATGAAGGGGTTCTCGCCGTCCTTGTAGCCGACGCGATAGTTGGCGTTGTACTTCGACCCGGTGAACTTGCCCTCGACGATCGTCTTGACGATGTCGGTGTACATCGGGCCCCACTTCCACTCGGAACCGGTGAGCCAGCCCTTGGGCGCAAGCGCAGAGGCATCCGCGTGATAGCCGACGGTCATCGCACCCTTGGCTTCTGCAGTCGCGATCACGGTCTTGGTGCAGTCCTGGTGCTGCGTCAACACGTCGACACCTTGCGAGATCAAGCTGTTCGCGGCTTCGGCCTGTTTGGCCGGATCACACCAGTTCGACGTATTGACCACGTAGGTCTTCGCCTCTGGATTCACCGACTTCGCACCGAGCTCGAAGGCGCTGATGTTGGCCAGCGTCTGGGGGATGGGGAACGCGTACACATAGCCGAGCTTGTTGCTCTTGGTCGCTTTGCCGGCGGCAATTCCGGCCAGATACACCGGCTCGTACACCGTGCCGAAGTACGTGCCGAAGTTGGCCGCCATCTTGCCCTCGACGAAGTTGCCCTGCGACACGACGACGACGTCGGGATGCGAAGCGGCGACCTTGAGACCCGGGTCCTTGTGGCCATAGCTCGTCGCGAAGATGATCTTCGCTCCCTTGGCGATCATGTCTTCCATTACCTGCGTGGCGCTGTCGTTTTCGGGAACATTCTCCGCGGTGAGCACCTCGAGGCTCGGGTACGCCTTCTTCAGTTCCTGGCTGCCTTGGTAGGCCGCCTGGTTGTAACCGAAGTCGTCCTTCGGGCCGACGAAGATGAAGCCGACGGCCTTACCTCCGGTGCCAGGGCCCGACGCGGACGCGGGTACCGCGTTGGTGGCGACCGGGGTCGAGCTCCCGGTATCCGCCGCCTTGTCGTCGCCGCCGCACGCCGCGCCGATCAACGCCAGCGCGGCGATGAGAGAAAGCGCTCTGATTCGTCGCATTGTGATTTGTCTCCTGAGTTGGGTTTCGCGGGGAGGCGATCTGGTTTCCGTCCGCGTCAGCTGGACGGAGCGAGTTCGAATACGGACTTGAGTCCTTCGGGTGCGTGGTCGACGCGTTTGCGGCCGAAGAGCACGAGCGCCAGCAGCGTCATCACGTACGGCAACACGTCGAGCGCGAACTGGTTGAGGCCGTAGCCGCGTGCTTGCAATGCCGGCGCCAAGGCGAGGGCGGCACCGAACAGATAGGCACCGAACACGGCTTTGATCGGGTCCCAAGCGGCGAAGATCACCAGCGCCACTGCGATGAAACCACGACCTTGTGTCATGTTCTCGAACCACGCGTTTGCGTAGGCAGTCGACAGTTGCGCACCACCGATGCCGGCGAACATGCCGCCGACAGTGACTGCGATGATCTGCACGAGGCTCGGCGAGTAGCCGTAGGCCGAAAGCGCATCGGGCTGTTCTCCGGCAGAACGCAACAACAACCCGGCGCGTGTGCGATACAGCAACCACCACACGGCCGGTGCGGCGAAGTACGAGAGGTAGACGAGCGGGTCTTGGTTGAAGAAGATGTCACCGACCCAGGGGATCGAGCCGAGTCCGGGCACCTTCCACGTCTTGAAGGGCTTGATGATCTCGCTCACGTACGACGCGCCGAAGAGCGACGTCAAGCCCAGCCCGAGGAACAAGACGACGAGCCCGGTCGCCAACTGATTCGTGCGGTAGCGCACGACCATGATCGCGTGCACCAGTGCCATCAAACCGCCGGCCGACGCGCCCGCGATCACGCCGACCCAGGGGCTGCCGGTTTGCGCGGTGACCGCGTACGCAGTCAACGCGCCGGCCAGCATCGACCCTTCGGTACCGAGGTTGATCACGCCGGCGCGCTCGGCGATGGTCTCACCGAGGGCGGCGAACAGGATCGACGTCCCGCCGCGTACGGCGCCGGTCGATACTTCGAGGAACAGGTTCATGCAGTGGCTCCTCTGGCTCGTCCGCGCGATGCGGTGTTGACGAGAACCGCCAACAACACCAGCGCCATGAGAACGTTCACGGTCGCTGCCGGCAGTCCCGAATCGATCTGCAAGCTGCTGCCACCGACGGCCAAGAAGGCCAACAGCAACGAACCGACGATCACCTTCAGCGGTTGGTGGCGGCCGAGCCAGCTCGCGAGGAACGCGGTGTACCCGAATCCGGCGGTCATCCCTTGGCGCAGGCTGAACTCCGCACCGGAGAAGTGCACCATGCCCGCGATGCCGCCGAGCGCGCCACCGGCGGCCATCGCCGACATCATGAGCCGGTTCACCGGCAGCCCGGCGCGCCGCGCGGCTTCACCGTTGCCACCGACAACGCGCAGGCGGAAGCCCCAACTCGTCCGGTTGAGGGCGAGCCAGATCAACACCGCGGCGGCGGCGGCGATCACGATGCCGAGGTGCACGCGGCTGCCGTAGATGATCGGTAGATGCGCGCCTTTGGCCAGCGGTCGGCTGGTCGGTTGGCCTGTGCCGTTGGGGTCCTTCCACGCGTCGTAGATCAGATAGAGCATGAGATCGAACGCGACGTAGTTGAGCAACAGCGTGGTGATGGCTTCAGGCACCTTGAGCGCAGTGCGGAACAGCGCGGCGAGCGCCGACCACGCCGCGCCCGCCAAGGCAGATGCGAGCAACATCAACACGATCACCACTGCACCGTTGATGTCCTGGTCGAGGGCCAAGCCGACACCCGCGGCGGCAACCGCACCGACGACGATCTGACCTTCGCCGCCGACGTTCACCATCCCGGCGCGCGCAGGGATCGCCACTGCCAGGCCGGCGAGTACGAACGGTGTGGCCCGTACGAGCACGTCGCCCAGCGAGCGTGAGTCGGCCGTCGAGTGCACCATGTCCCACAACGCGGCCAACGGGTTCTTGCCCTTGATGGCGACGAGCAGGCAGAACAACGCCAGTGCGATCAGCCACGAGCTGAGCCGGCGCGCGAGCGCCCCGAGGTCGAGCGAGGGCCGGCGCCGCCCTGCGGTCGGAAGGACGGTGACGTCGGCGACGGTTTCGGTGGGCGCGATCGCGGTCATGCCGCCGCTCCGAGCATGAGACGGCCGATCTGATAGCGGTCGACCTGTGAGGGGATGACCACGCCGGCCACCTCGCCGTGGTGCAGCACGACGATGCGATCCGACATTTCCATCAGCTCGTCGAGATCTTCGCTCACCATCAACACGCCGGCGCCGGCTTCTCTCTGTTCGAGCAAGAGCTCTTGCGTGCGCCGTGTCGTCGCGATGTCGAGACCCCGCGCGGGATAGGCGGCCACCACGAGTGCTCTCGGTTCGCCGAGGGCGCGAGCGAGGATGACCCGTTGGATGTTGCCGCCCGACAGCGTTGCCATCGCTCGTGCCGGTGCTGCCATGCGCAACTCGGTCGACGTGTCGAGCGACGTCGCCAGCAGCCGCGCCCGTTTCCAGTCGATGCCGACACCACGGCGCAAGCTGTCGAGACTGCCGAGCGCCAGGTGCTCGAGCACAGACAGTCCCGGCACCACCGCTTCGGTCTTCGGATCTTCGGGGATCGCCGCGCACCCGAGACGTAACGCTCGGCGCGGATCGACTCGACGCAACTCTTGCCCCGCGATGTGCAGCGTGCCCGACTCGAGCGCGCGTAGCCCGAGCGCGGCTTCGACGAGTTCACGCTGCCCGTTGCCCGCGACGCCGGCCACACCGACGAGCTCGCCGCGGCGCACGAAGAGGTCGACGCCCTTCAACGAGAGCGCGCCGTGGTCGCCGCGTACTCGTGCGTTGCGCAACTCGAGCACGGTGTCGTCGGAATGCTTCGTGGTTCTCGACGAACGGACATCGCGCAAGGACTGCACTGATCGACCCACCATGGCCTGAACGAGGCTTTCGTCGTCGAACGACGAGGTCGGTTCGCCGCGCACCACGACGCGGCCTTGGCGCATCACAGTGACCCGGTCCGAGACGGCTCGCGCTTCGCGCAGCTTGTGCGTGATGATGACGAATGAGAGGCCTTGTTGTTTGAGTTCTTCGATCTCGGCGAAGAGGGCGTCGACCTCTTGGGGTGCGAGCACGCTCGTTGGCTCGTCGAGGATGACGACCCGGGCGCCCGCCATGAGCACCTTGAGGATCTCCACCCGCTGGCGCTCGCCGATCGACAGCGTGCGCACGGTCGCGCCGGGCTCGACGGCGAGGCCATAGCGGTTGGACGCCTCGACGATGGCGCGCCGCAGCGCGGCGCCCCGGCGATGCTTGCACGACTTCGGCAACGCCAACGCGACGTTCTCGGCGACCGTCAGCGCAGGGACGAGGCGCAGGTCTTGAAAGACCATGCCGACGCCGAAGCGCCGGGCGTCCGCCGGCGAATGCAGGTGTACGGGCGACCCGTCGATGAGCATCTCGCCCGACTCGGGGTGATACACGCCGTACAGCAGCTTCATCAGCGTGCTCTTGCCGGCGCCGTTCTCGCCCAGCACGGCATGCACTTCGCCGGCCCGCACGTCGAAGTCGACCGCGTCGTTGGCGATCACTTCGCCGAAGCGAACCGTCAATGCCTTCGCCTCGAGAACTACGCCCTCGAGGACCGTCGTCGTTGTTGTCGTCATTGCTCCACCGCCATTGCCAGGACCGCTTGCGCGACTCGCTGCTCGACCACCTCGAGCGACTTGCCGAGGTGTTGTTCGAAGGCTTCGCAGGCACGATCGATGTCGCCGTCGATGACGGCATCGGTGATCGACAGGTGCTCGGCGATCGTTCGCGACATGCGCTCGAGCGTCACGAAGTCGCGCATGCGCACCGCGCGGATGCGTTCGTTGACGCGTCGCAGCACGTCGGCCAACTCGCGGTTGCCCGCGGCCTCGGCCAGTCGTACGTGAAAGGCCTCGTCCGACAACACGAACACCGGGTCGGGCGGCGGTGGGTCGTCGGCCAATTCCTGCCACTCGCGGCGTAGATCATCGAGCAGCCGACGGTCGTGGGTGCCGCCGCGGCGTCGCGGCAGGCGCAGCGCGCCGGTCTCGAGCGAGATCCTCACTTCGTAGAGCTCTCGGACGACCGCCAGGTTCGGCACCGTCGGTGTCCAACCGCCGTCCGGGTGGCGTGTGACCAGCCCGTCGACGTGCAGTCGCACGAGCGCTTCACGCACGGGCGTACGCGAGACGCCGTAGTCGCGGGCCAGCCGCTCTTCGCCGAGTCGTGCGCCGAGGCGATAGTGGCCGACGACGATGGCTCGCTTCAGTGCCTCGTAGGTGTCCGTCGCCAAGCTGGCGGTCGACGGCGCCGCGACTGCCTCGCGCTCGACCGTATACAACGCGGTATTCGCCCCGGTATCCACGAGACAGGAAACTAAAAGCCGGCAGTTACCCCCTTGTTGCCCCCATGTGACGGCACGACGGCGATCTGCTCACGGCATTCTGACGTGCGGGTTACCCGAAGGTGATCAGACGATGACGGGTTGACCGGTGACGGCACACGTCGCGGCCTCGACGATCGAAACGTGCGCGTGTGCGATGCGCCATTGGCCGTCGATACGGGCCCAGACCTGAGTCTGGCGTCCGAGCAACACGCCATCGTCGCGGATGAACTCGGTCGTCACGACCGCGACATCAGCGCCGAGCGGCAGCACTTGCACGTTGCGCAGTGCGCGGTCGTCGCCGACATGCGGCGATCGAGTGCGCCATTCGGCGATCGCACGCGCGCCGTATTGGATCTCGGTGATGCCGAAGCGAACGACCCGTGGGTCGTCCCAGAACCACGCGTCGAGCGCGGCATGATCCTGCGCGACCAGCGCGGCCTCGTAGTCGAAGAAGCACCGCCGGACGTCGTCCGCTATCGCCGCCTCGTCCTCGATCAAGCCCCGCACTGTACCGGCCCGATCTTGTGTT
>JBDTLT010000191.1:0-11148 GCA_039934635.1 Acidimicrobiales bacterium | reverse complement strand
CCAGGCCCTCGGCAACGAGTTGCACTTCACGAAGTTCCGTCACGATCTCCCCCTGGGGCTATGCCGCTCGGACGATCGTATGTGACGCGGGGCACGCAGATGACCGCGGAGGGCGCTACGCGCGTAGTTACGTCGTCGGCACGGGGGTCCGACGTTCGGCTTGGTAGTTCGGCGGCGTGAAAATTTCCGCAAGGGGGAACAACACGTGAGACGAAAGCGCCTATGGATCAGTGCCGTATTGGCACTGCTGCTGGTTGCCGCGGCATGCGGCGACGACAAGGAGAGCGGTAGTACGACGACCGTGCCCGGTGTAACGACGCCGGCGACGACGGCGAAGCAACCGGTCGCGGGGGGCACGATCACCTTCGGCACCTTCTCCGAGACCGCAGGTCTCGATCCGATCGTCTCCACCGGCAACGGGGTCACCGGTTTCATCGAGATGGCCGCGATCTACGACACGATCCTCCGTTACAACGTGCAGACCGGCAAGTACGACAACAACACTGCTGAATCGTTGGCGGCCAACGCCGATTCGAGCGAATGGACCCTCAAGCTCAAGTCGGGCATCAAGTTCCAAGACGGCACTCCGTATGACGCCGAAGCGGTCAAGTTCGGTATGAACCGTCACCGCTCGGGCATCGCCGGCGCGCCGCCGTGTGCCGAGCTCTACGCCTGCCCCCGCAACGGCACGTCGTCGGGCGCCTATATGACGCTCGTCAAGAGCATCGACGTGGTCGACGCGTTGACGGTCAAGTTCACACTCACCGAGCCGTGGCCGAGCTTCCCCTACGCGTTGGCCGGCGAAGCATCGTTGATCCCGTCACCGACGTCGATCAAGAAGTGCGACCCGACCAAAGACGTGCGCACCTGCGAGACCAACCTCAAGCCGGTTGGTGCGGGGCCGTTCAAGATCGGCGAGTTCAAGCCCAAGGACTCGATCACGATGACCAAGAACGCTGACTATTTCGGCGGCGCGCCGTATCTCGACGGGCTCAAGTTCGTCAACAGCATCGCCGACGGCGGAGGCGATCAGACGTTCACCGCGCTGTCGACGGGCACGTTCAACATGGCATTCCTCCGTGATCCGGCCGCCGTCTTCGCCGCGCACGAAAAGAAGTTCGACGGCGTGTCGACCTTCGAACAAGGTGGCGGCCTGTTACTCATCAACCAGGGCGTCTCGGTCACCTGCGCGGCCGGCAAACCCGAGCCATTGTGCGTCGGCAAGCCCGACGGCATCGTCGCGAGCAACCCGCCGACCAAAGACCCCAAGGTCCGCCAGGCGATCGCCGCCGCGTTCGATCCGAAAGTGATCAACGAGCGCGGCTACGCCGGCAAGGGATTGGTCAGCAACCAGTTGTTCCAGAGCGACTTCCGGTGGTTCGCCGACGTGGCGGGCCCGAAGTACGACGTTGAAGCAGCCAAGAAACTCGTCAACGAGGCAAAGGCCGCGGGCTGGGACGGCAAGGTTCGTCTGCTCTACAACAGCTCGCCGGTCGCCCAGGCGATCGGCCTCGCCACCCAAACGATGCTTCAGGCCGCGGGCATGGTCGTCACCCTCGACACCTCGAAGGACACGAATGGTCAGGTCGCCCAAGTGACCACGCTCAAGGACTTCGACGTCACCGGCTGGGGTATGGCAATCCCGCCCGATGACGGAGCCGTCTGGGCGTTGGCGCAAAACTTCTCCAGCACGAGCCCGAGCAACCGCATCGGTTTCAAGAGCACCGTCGTCGATCAGGCCCTGAAAGACATTCGTCAGGCAAAGAACGACGATGAGAAGAAGGTTGCCTACAAGAAGATCGCCGAGACGATGACGGCCGAGGTCCCCGCGCTGCCGTGGGCCAAGATCGAAGAGTTCATCGCGTGGTCGAGCAACATCAAGGGCATGAAGCAGACGCACCGTTCGGGCGTGTACTTCGACAAGGCATGGATCGACAAGTAACGATCTCCCGGGGGTCGTGAACGCAGAGTCCGGTCGCAACGGCCGCCGCGAGAACAACTTTCTCGCGGCGGCCGTTGTCGCTCGTGGTCACCTCGTCGCGATCTCGACGAACAGTTCGGCCGACACCCAACGTCGGTAGCGCTCGTAGCCGATGGCTTCGATCAACTCGCGCGTTTGGCTGTCGTGACAACGCAGCGCGCGTACTTTCTTGTCGAGCCAGTGCGTCGGCAACTCGAGTGCGAGTGTGAGTGTGTCGTAGTCGTGTGTCGTGGGCAGCCCGTCGTCGAAGATGCGGAAACGGTCGAGGATGTCGCGATCCTCGGCGCGCCTCGCCGCGGTGATCGTTGGATGCAGGACGCGGCTCGCGGGCGCGGCCTGTCGGGCGGCCGCGACTGCCCATCGCGACACCGCTCGGTGGTCGGCGTGACCGGTGAAGCCGTCCGGCCCGAACGTGATGACCGTGTCGGGATCGCGACTCGCGAGGATGCGTCCGATCGCGTCGACGGGCCCACCGTCGTCGACATGCGAGCAGCCCCCATCGGGGAGATGAAGGAACTGCCGATCGTGTATATCGAGCACGTCGAGCGCCTGCCCGAGTTCGGACAGCCTCAGCCGCCCACGGAGTCGACGTTCGGCCGGTGATTCGACGAAATCCCCGTCGGTCGCGATGATGCACGTGACTCGGGCGCCGAGCGCTCGGGCCATCGCCATCAAACCGCCGGCGAGATACGTCTCGTCATCAGGGTGCGCCCACACGCTGACGATGTTGCCGAGCGAGGAGATGCGATCTGTCCATTCGTCCATTCGCGCAGTGTCGCGGTCACCGATGACACGGCGCTTGCACGCGCTGCCACCACCGTGTGAGCGCGTGTCAGGACAACAGGACATCAGGGCGTCCCGCCCCGGCGCCGCCGTCACCCATAGGAGTTAGGGCCTAGAGCCCGGTCCCCGGGGCTCATTTCTGCGTTCCTCACCGGCACCTCTCAGGCCACCTGCTCCCGATGTCGAAACACGGTTTTGACGAGGGGTATTGCGATGAAGGAACGCCCGACCGGCACGGGGAGCGACCCGGCCTTGGCTGAAGGGTGGGCCGGACGCGCGCTGGCGTCGAAGTCGCTCAAGTGGTCGATCACCTTGGCGCCGATGGTGATCGCGGCGGCGGTGTCGCTCGGATTGGCGTTCACGCTGCCGACGGCGTCGTCCTGGTCGCGGGCGATCGTGCGGGTGGCATTCATCGCGGTGATTTCGATGACGACGATCACGATCGTCGAGCGCGCCGGGCGGCGCCTGTTGCCGCTCTCCACACTGTTGCGGCTCTCGTTGGTGTTTCCCGACCGCACCCCCTCGCGTTTCAAGATGGCGCTGAAAGCCGGCAGCGGCAAGCGCATGGAACGAGAAGTGCTCGAAGTGCGCACCAATGGATTGTCCACCGACCGCGCGCAGGCCGCCGAACAACTGGTGTTGCTGTCCACCGCCATCGGAGCGCACGACCGGCGCACTCGAGGGCACTCCGAGCGCGTACGTCTCTACGCGGAGCTCCTCGGCGAAGAACTCCACTTGAGCACGGAGGAACGCCAAAAGCTGCAATGGGCGGCATTGATCCATGACATGGGCAAGATCACTGTGCCCCCGGCGATACTCAACAAGAAGGGCAAGCCCGACGGCGCGGAATGGGCGATCCTGCAAAACCATCCTGCGGCAGGGGCCGACCTCGTGGCACCGGTTTCCGACTGGCTGGGCGAGTGGGTCCATGCCGTCGGCGGGCATCACGAACGTTGGGATGGCACGGGTTATCCCCTCAGGCTCGGCGGCCCCGAGATTCCCCGCGCCGCCGCGATGGTTGCGGTGGCCGATTCGTTCGAGGTGATGACCGCAATACGTTCGTACAAGTCCGCGATGTCGCTCGCCGACGCGCGTGCGGAACTGACGCGTTGTTCGGGTACGCACTTCAGCCCTGACATGGTGCGTGCGTTCCTCAACATCTCGCTCCCAAAGCTGCGCCGCGCCGGCGGCGCCCTCGCCTCGCTCGCCCACGTGCCGTTCCTTGGCAACGCGCTGACTGCCAGCGCGAAGGCGCCGGAGGCGTGGGGTTACGGCATCACGACATTGGCGAACACGGGTGGTTCGGCAATGGCCACCGTCGCGGTGACCGGACTGCTCATGACCGCGCCGGTCAGCGCGGCGAGCCACAAACCCGACGCGCCGGTGGCGGCCGCCGCGATCGAGATGGAGCAGCCGTCGGCCCCGAGCGCGCTCGCACTGCGCCAGGAGGGCGCGGTCTCCCCATCGGCGTCGGGCGACGTTGATCAGCCGTCGCTCACCGGCTCACCGACGACGACGATCGAACAGCAACGAACCGGTGGTGCAGAGGTGAGCTCCACCGGCGGGCAAACCGGCACCGGCGCGCCGACAATTGTGACGCCCCCTTCTACGACGCTACCGGCCGCCGCCTCGCCGGTTGCCAGTGCGCCGCCTACGAGCCAAGCGCCGACGAATCCGGCACCAACCGTGCCCACCACGAGCCCGCCCTCGACTGCTCCGACATCGACGATCAACACGATCGACGGGTTGATCGCCGTACTCGCGCCGAACCCGGATGCCTACGGCGAGCGCGGCTCGGACCTGCTCAGCAAGCTGCGTGATCTCCAAAAGGAGCGGGCGAAGCATCCCGACACGGATCATCACGTCACTGACCGCGCAAGGGGCTTGATCGACGACGTGGACAAGTGGCTGACGGAAGGCAAACTCGACGCCGCGATCGGCGCCGACGCGATCCGATTGCTCCAACCGCTTGCGGGTTGACTCTCGACGTGACTTAAATCGCGCCACGAGGTGACCGATGTCAGCACTCGAGGTAAGAGCGGGATCATTCGCAGAATTGCGGTCGGCCGGTCGGCTGCTCACGAAAGTAGGAACGATCCCTATCGTCGTGTTCTGGCACGCAGATACGGCGTTCGCGATCGAAGACCGCTGTCCCCATCTCGGGTTCCCGCTCCATCAGGGAACCGTCGAAGCGGGCCTCGTCACCTGTCATTGGCACCACGCACGCTTCGACCTCGTGTCGGGGTGCACGCTCGACCTGTGGGCCGACGATGCGCGCGGTTTCGACGCGCGCGTGCGCGGCGACGATGTATTCGTGGCTGCCCGCGTGCATGCAGATCCCGTCGGGCATCTCCAGAGCCGGCTGCGCAAGGGGCTCGAAGACGACATCTCACTCGTGATCGCCAAGTCGGTGCTCGGACTGCTCGACACCGGTGTTGCGCCGGCGGAGATCGTGCGCACCGGTATGGAGTTCGGCGCGCGCTATCGAAGCGAAGGTTGGGGTGCCGGTCTCACCGTGCTCGTCGCCATGGCCAACCTGCTCCCGCAACTCGCGACTGACGATCAAGCGCTCGCGCTCGTGCACGGTCTCACTTTCATCGCGCGCGATACGCGCAATCACGCGCCGCGCTTCGCCATCGGTGCGCTCGAAACCGATGAAGTGCCCTTCGATCGCCTCGAGAGTTGGTACCGGCGCTTCGTCGACACTCGCTCGTCCGATGCCGCCGAACGGACCCTCGAAACGGCGCTCGCCGAGCCAGGTCGTCTCGCCGATGTCGAGGCGATGATGTTCGCGGCAGTGACCGACCATGTGTTCATCGATGGCGGGCACACCATCGACTTCACCAACAAGGCGTTCGAGGCGGTCGATCATCTCGGTGAGGTCGCGGCGCGCGAGATGCTCCCGACCCTCGTGCAGCAGACCACGGCAGCGTCTCGATCCGAAGAGTTCGGCGAATGGCGCCACCCGTACGATCGTGCCGGGCTCGCGCAACGTACGGCCGACGGGCTCGGCGGTGCGCTCGAGCAAGGCCACGCGCGACGAGGCCACTACGACAGCGTTGGTGCGCTCGGATGGCACCTGCTCGATGACGATCCTGAGATCGTTGCGTCGACGCTGCTCGATGCGCTGCGCGCCGGCGCCGACGAAGAACAGCTTGGCCGGGCCATCGCATACGCCGCCGCGCTGCGCATCGCTCGGTTCCACGTGCAGAACGATCACGCCGATTGGGACAGCGTGCACCACACCTTCACTGCTGCGAACGCACTTCATCACGCGTTGCAACGCCGTCCCTCGATCGACGTCTTGCGCGGCGCAGTGCACGCGGCAATGCGCATCAATCTCGATCGCTTCCTCAACGTGCCCGCGGCGCGCCGTCCGCAGGCGACGAGCGGGAGTCTCGACGCGCTGGCGCATTGCTTCGACGTGCAGGGGATGGTCGACGAGGCCGGCACCGAGGCCTACGGGTTCTTGCGGGGCGGGGGGGCAAGGGCCGAGTTGGTGGCCGCCCTCGGGCGGGGGCTGCTCGCCGAAGATGCGGAATTCCACTGGTACCAAACCGTCGAGGCCGGGGTGCGGCAGGCCCAGCAGTGGCCCGAAGGCTCCGAGGAAGCCGCACTCGTGCTCAGCGCGGTCGCGCGGTTCCTGGCCGCCCACACGCCGACGCGCCGCGAGCTCCCCTCGGTAGTGCGCATTGCCAGCCGACTCCGCAGGGGCGAAGCGCTGTACGAGGAAAGCCTCTAATATATTTAGCTATATCCCGGTCGACGGCGCCGGGAGGTCCGCGGGGGATGGCACTGCATGACAACACCGCGTCGAGATATGCCACTGATCGTGAGCGTCGACGACCACGTGATCGAGCCACCGAACGTGTGGACAGATCGGCTGCCGGCCGCGATGCGCGACCGCGGTCCGCGCGTCGTTCGCATGCCTGCGGGCGAGCTGCGACTCGAGGGGGCGCGCTACGTCGAGCGGCCCGGCACCGAGGGGCCGTTGGTCGACTATTGGGTCTACGAAGACCTGACGCAGTCGCTCAAGCGCGCGGTCGCCGCAGCCAGCCGGCCGCGTGACGAAATGACGATGACCGGGACGACGTACGACGACATGCGGCCTGGCTGCTACGACGTGGCCGAGCGGCTCCTCGACATGGATCGCAACTGGACCGAAGCATCGCTGTGCTTTCCGAACTTCCCCCGCTTTTGTGGCCAGACGTTTCTCGAAGCAAAAGACCGCGACCTCGCGCTCCTGTGCGTCAAGGCCTACAACGACTGGATGGTCGAAGAGTGGTGCGGCCCCAGCGCGGGTCGCTTGATCCCGCTGTGCATCGTACCGCTGTGGGATGCCACGCTTGCTGCCGACGAAATCAGGCGCAATGCCGCGCGTGGTGTGCGGGCCGTCGCGTTCAGCGAAATCCCGCCCTACTTGGCCCTGCCGAGCATCCACAGCGGCTACTGGGATCCGTTCTTCGCGGCGTGCGCGGAGACCGGCACGGTGCTGTGCCTTCACATCGGGTCGGGCACCAAGATGCCGTCGACATCGACCGATGCACCGCTCGGTGTCAACGTGACGATCGGTTTCGGCAATTGCATGAACTCGCTCGCGGACTTTCTCTTCTCCGGCAAGCTGGCGCAATTCCCCGGGCTGCGATTGATGTACGCGGAGGGCCAGATCGGTTGGATCCCGTATCTGCTCGAACGGGCCGACGATGTGTGGTCGCAACACCGAGCGTGGATCGGCGGTCCGCGCGAAGCGACCGAACCGCCGTCGACCTTCTACTACCGACAAGTTTTCGGCTGCTTCTTTCGCGACCGTCACGGGCTGGCGTCGCTCGACGCGTGCGGCGTCGACAACGTGATGTTCGAGGTCGACTACCCGCATTCGGACTCGACGTGGCCCGATTCCAAAGCAGTCGCGTTGGACATCATGAGCGATCTCCCGGACGACACGATCGCCAAGTTGGTGCGAACCAACGCGATCCACCTGCTCGGCCTGGACTACCTGTCCTAGGTCAGAAATATCTAGAGGATTGCGGTACCATGGCGAAGGAACGGGGGCCCGGTGATGTTGCGACCGATCGACGCGGATAACCATTACTACGAGGCGCTCGACGCTTTCACTCGCTACCTCGATCCCGAGTTTCGCCGGCGCGGCGTGCGGGTGCTCGTGGACGGGGGCCGCCCGGTCATCGTGGCGGGCGGCAAGGTCAACCGCTTCATTCCCAACCCGTCGTTCGACCCCGTCATCGTTCCCGGTTGCGTGGATCTCCTCTTTCGGGGACAGGTGCCGCCCGGCGTCGAGCCGCGTTCGCTGAGCAAGGTCGAGCCCATCCACGCCGAATACCGCGATCGCGACGCTCGGCTCGAGGTCATGGATCGCCAAGGTCTCGACGCCATCGTGTTGTTCCCCACGATGGGCTGCGGCATCGAAGAGTCGCTACGACTCGACATCGACGCGACGATGGCATCGTTGTCCGCGTTCAACCGCTGGCTCGAGGACGACTGGGGGTTTGCCTACGAGCAGCGCATCTTCGCTGCGCCGATGCTATCGCTCGCCGATCCTGTTGCGGCCGAAGCAGAGGCGACATCGTTGATCGAACGAGGCGCACGTTTGGTGCACATCCGCCCCGCTCCGGTGCCCGGTCCCAACGGGCAGTCGCGCTCGCTCGGCGATCCGCAGCACGATCGCGTGTGGGCCGTTTTGGCCGAGGCGGGCGTGCCCGCCGCGTTCCACCTCGGCGACAGTGGGTACAACCGCTACGCCGCGGCGTGGGGTGGCCCCGAGGTCTACGAGCCGTTCTTCAACGATGCGTTGAGCAAGCTGCTGGTGTCGGATCGTGCGATCCACGACACGATGGGTTCGCTGATCATGCACGGCGTCTTTCACCGGCACCCGACCCTCAAGGTTGCGAGCATCGAGAACGGGTCCGACTGGGTGCATCTGCTCGTCAAGCGCCTCGGCAAGCTGGCGAATCAGACACCGTCGGCCTTTGTCGAGGATCCCCTCGAGACCGTACGCGCCCATATATGGGTCACGCCGTACTGCGAAGAAGACCTCGCGGCGCTGGCCGATCTGATCGGCGTCGAACACGTGCTCTTCGGCTCGGACTGGCCCCATGGCGAGGGCCTGGCCGACCCGCAGTCCTTCGCGCTCGAGCTCGAGGGCTTCGATGAACATGCGGTGACGCGAGTGATGCGTGAAAACGCGCGGGAGTTGCTGAGCCTGTAATGCGTAAGGATCTACGCTCCACGCCGTGGATATCCGATGGCAGCGGTGCGGCGATGGCTAAGGGCACGCCCAAGGTCGATGACGATGACGGCGTTGCGACCCGGCTCGGTAACGATGTCGTGCGCGTTCCCAAGGCGGCCGAGATCGTGGCCGCCCGGTTGCGCCGGCAGATCATCACCGGGGAACTCAAATTCGGGGAGCATCTCGGCCCCGAGAACGAGCTGCTGACCCGCTACGGGTTGTCGCGGCCCACGTTGCGCGAAGCGTTTCGCATCCTCGAGACCGAGTCACTCATCACGATCGTGCGCGGTGCGAACGGAGGCGTCGTCGTCAACCGTCCTCGCGTCGAGCTCGCGTCGCGGTATTACGGGCTGCTGCTGGCCCTGAGTGGCACACCGGCGACAGAGGTCTACGAAGCGATGGCGATGATCGAGCCGCCGGCAGTTCGCCTGCTGGCAACGACCGATCCGCGGCGCGCTGCCGAGACGCTGACGCGACGGATCGACGACGAACGGCGGTCGCTCGACGATCCGCCGGCCTACGCGCGTGCGAGCACAGCCTTCCACGAGACGCTCATCGAGCTCACCGGCAACCGGGCGCTGTTGTTGTTCGCACAAATGCTGCGCGAGGTCATCGAGCGCACGATTGCCGGCGCCATCGAGGAGAGCTCGACGCCAACGCTGCACGCGCGTCGCCGTGGCGTTCGCGCACACGAAGAGTTGGTGTCGCTCATCGGCCAAGGCCGCAGCGAAGAGGCCGAAGAGTACTGGGGTCGCCATCTCGCGGCCGCCGGCGACGCATTGTTCAAGAACCGCGAGCCACCGATGGTGCTCGACTTCTTCGCCCGCCCACCCGACTGATCTGAACCCGGAGGCCCCGTTGGGCAGCACCGAAAACGTCCGCCTCGAGATCGTCGATCACGTTGCCACGGTGACACTCGATCGTCCCGAAAAGAAGAACGCGTGCACGATGGACATGTGGATCGGCATTCGTGACGCGTTCCGTGACATCGCGGTCTCGAGTGCGCGAGTGGCGATCCTCACCGGCGCCAACGACGACTTCTGCGCGGGTGCCGACCTAGGCGGGTCCCTCGGCGGTTCGAGTGGTGGGGGTTTCGAGCGCGGCGGGTTTGCCGGCATGCGCGATCTCGCCACTGTCGTGACCGCGGTGCACGATTGTCCGATACCGGTCGTCGCCAAGGTCGACGGCGTTGCCATCGGTGCAGGCTTCGGTCTGGCGCTGGCGGCCGACTTGTTGTGGTGCTCCGATCGGGCGCGGTTCTCCCTCGCGTTCGCGCGGCTCGGGCTCAGCCTCGACTTCGGCACGTCGTGGGTGCTCACGCGGCGCATGGGGCTACATCAAGCCAAGCGCATCGCATTCACCGCAGAGATCATTCCCGCGGCGCGGGCCATGGAATTGGGGTTCGTCAACGAGGTGGTGGCCGTCGCCGAACTGGACGACGCCGTCGCCGCGATTGCGACGCAGATCGCCAAGGGGCCGCCACTTGCGTTGTCGATGACCAAACGAATGCTCGACAACTCGTTCAACGCCGCGCTCTCGCAAGCGCTCGAAGCCGAAACCGTTGCGCAATCCGTCAACCTGGCGACGGTCGATCTTCCCGAAGCACTGCAGGCCTTCGCCGAGAAACGGCCACCCGTCTTCCTCGGCCGCTGACTTACGCTCGAAAATGTCCCCGCAGGGACGTTTTCTGAATCGGGAGCAGCAAGGATGTGGGTCCTCATCGAGCGGACGCGCCCAGTGTCGACGAAGTTGACCAGTGTCGACGAAACGTTGCGGCGGGAGCCGCGCTAACAAGCGTCCCTGCGGGGACATTTCTGACGGAGCGTCAGGTTGGTGTGACGTGCGTTGGTACGCGCGGTGTGCCGCAGAGAAGGCAGAGCAGCACGAGGTTGCAGATGCGGTTGTGCTGTCGAACGTCTGCCTGGTTCTCGCTGTCGAACGTGGGACATATTGCGACGTTTGACAGCGAGAACCGAGGACCGAGGGCCACAGGGGGCAGATTGAGAATGGACGAGGTTGGCGACGTCGGTCCTCCAACCGGCGATCAGGCGCCGATGACGTCGCGGCCGAAGGCGGCGAGCGTACCGGGCTTCGCGAAGTCGAGGAACCAGATGTAAAAGCGTTCGACGCCCTGCGCTTG
>JBDTLT010000190.1:0-11213 GCA_039934635.1 Acidimicrobiales bacterium | reverse complement strand
TGACCGGTCCGGCATCGGCTGATCCGTCGGTGATCTCCACGATGTTGACGAGCTACTTTCCCGTGCCGTTGGACGAGGAGATCATCGGCATCGGGGTCGTCGTCGTCGATATCACCGAGCGAAAGGCCGGCGAAGCGGCGCGCCAGCAACTCGCGGCCATCGTCGACGGTTCTGGTGACGCGATTTTCGGGACGACCACCTCGGGCATCATCACCTCCTGGAACGGTGCGGCCGAGCGTCTCTTCGGATGGACCGCCCAAGAGGCCATCGGTCAGCCGGCATCGCTCATTGCAACCGCCGACACGGTCGGCGTGCAGCAAGAAATGCGGGGTCGGCTCAACGCGGGCGGGGCGCACGAGCGTCACGAAACCACCCGCCGGCGCAAGGACGGCAGCGTGGTCGACGTGCTCGTCATTGCCTCGACCGCAACCGATGAGACGGGCAAGGTGGTCGGGCTATCGGTCATCGCCCACGACATCACGCAGCGGCGAGCAGAGCAGCAGGCCCTCGAGACGAGCCAGCGACGGTTGGCCGCGGCACAAAGCAATGCGCATCTCGGCAGCTTCGAGTTCGACGTGCTCACCGGCGAGCTGACGTGGTCGGCGGAATACTCTCGGATACTCGGGCTCGACCCGTCGCTGCCGGCGAGCTATGAGCTCTTTACTTCCATGGTGCATCCGGACGACGCCGCGATGGTCGCCGGCGTCAGGACCGATGCGAACCGGCGGGTCGCATTCGATCTCGACTTCCGCATCATCCGGACCGACTCACAGGTGCGTTGGGTGCGCACACAATCAGTTCCCGAATTCGGCGAGAACGGTGCCGTCGTCAAGGTCGTCGGCACGATGATGGACGAGACCCGTCGAGTCGAGGCCGACCGAGAGCAAAGGGTGGCCGAGTCGCGCTTCGAGATCGCCTTCGAACAGGCTGCCATCGGCGCAGCGATCGCTGATCTCGACGGTATCGCCACCAGGGTGAACCCTTCCTTGTGCTCATTTCTCGGTCGGTCGGCCGACGAACTCGTCGGACACCGTTCAGCCGAGTTCACCCATCCAGACGACGTGGCGTTCTCGCATGCGGCGTTCATGCGAATGGGCCCCGGTCACGACTCCTATGCCGACCAGCGCCGGTATGTGCGCCCGGATGGATCCATCGTGTGGGCGCTGTGCAACATCGCGCTCGTGCGCGACGAGATGGGTGCGCCCCAGTACTTCTTCACGCAGTTGCAGGACATCACCGTCCGCAAGGTGGTCGAGGAAGAACTCGTGCAACAGGCACTTCACGATTCGCTCACTGGTCTTCCCAACCGGGCTTTGCTCACCGACCGGCTGATTCACGGCCTGGCCGGCTCACGGCGGAGGGGCACGCAGGTGGGCGTGATCTTTCTCGACGTGGATCACTTCAAGGTGGTCAACGACTCGCTCGGTCATACGTCGGGTGACGATCTGTTGCGCCAAGCGGCCGAGCGCATCGCGGGCGCGATTCGACCGGGGGACACGGTTGCCCGCTTTGGTGGCGATGAGTTCGTCGTCGTCTGCGACGACGTCAATCTGGCCGATACAACACAGATCGCGGCACGGGTGCTCGAGGCATTGAGTCAGCCGTGCGTGATCGGTGGTCAAGACGTTCATGTCACCGCCAGCCTCGGTATCGCGATTTCCGACGAGCACGCGACTCCGGAGAGCTTGTTGCGCGACTCCGACGCGGCCATGTACCGCGCCAAGGAGCGGGGTCGAGGTCGTGTCGAGGTATTCGACGAAGCGGTGCGGCTCAAGGCCGAGGCGCGCTTGGCGACCGAATCTGCATTGCGCCGCGGGCTCGAGCGTGAGGAGTTCGTTCTCCACTTCCAGCCCATCGTCGATCTCTCGAGCGGCACGATGGTTGGCACCGAAGCACTCTTGCGGTGGCGGCATCCCGAGCGCGGGCTCGTCAGCCCGGCCGACTTCATTCCGATTGCCGAGGCCACTGGTCTCATCGTTCCCCTCGGCGCGTGGGTGCTCGAGGCAGCCTGCCGTCAATTGATCGAATGGCAAGTCACGGCCCCGGCGCTGACGATGGCGGTCAACGTCTCCGTCCGTCAGATGCTGGCCCCCGGCATCACTCGACTCGTCGAGAACGTGTTGTTGCGCACCGGCGTGCGTCCCGAAGATCTCTGTCTCGAGTTGACCGAGAGCGTTTTCATGGAGGACGTCGAGTACTTCGAGAGGATCCTCGCCAGTCTAAAAGCACTGGGATTGCGACTGGCCATCGACGACTTCGGGACGGGCTATTCATCGCTCAGCTATCTCAAGCGGTTTCCGGTCGACGGCGTGAAAGTGGACCGATCGTTCATCGACGGGTTGGGCACCGAGCCTCACGACTCTGCACTCGTTGCCGCGATCATCGCGATGGCCGCCGCACTTGGCCTCGACGTCACGGCGGAAGGTGTCGAGACTCAGCAACAACTCGCGATTCTCGAACAGCTTCACTGTGGGCGCGCTCAGGGCTTCTACCTCGCGCGTCCGATGCCGGCTGCCGACATGACGCGTTTTCTGGCAGCGTCGCATCGCTGGAAGGTTGGCTGAGCGCGAACGCGCCGGTGCCCGCCACCGCAGTTGCGATGGCGGGCACGGTGTTGGCATCAAGCGAATTCGGCCTCAGACGCCGACGGGTACGCGTGCCGCGTCGGGGCGCTCGGATTCCTCTGCGTCGTCGTCGAGATCGAGTTCGATCGAGACGGGCTCCATTGCGCCGCCCTCGAGATCGAGCACTGGCAGAATGCGATCGAGCCACGCCGGCAGCCACCAGTTGGCGCTGCCGAGCAACGACATCGTGGCCGGCACGAGGACCATCCGCACGAGCGTGGCGTCGACGAACACTGCGGTCGCCAGTCCGAGCCCGAACATCTTCAAGATCGGATCGCTGCCGAGCACGAAGGCGCCGAACACACTGATCATGATGAGTGCCGCGCTGGTGATCACTCGAGCGGTACTGCTGAGCCCGTCGACCACGCTCTGGTGCCCGTCGCCATGCTTGAGGAACTCCTCACGAACCCGGCTCAACAGGAACACTTCGTAGTCCATCGACAGGCCGAACAGGATCGCAAACATGATCAACGGGACGAACGGGTTGATCGGCATCGTGTCGTGCACGCCGACGAGGTTCTTTCCCCAGCCCCATTGGAAGACCGCCACGATGACGCCGTAGGCGGCGCCGATCGAGAGCAGATTCATGATCGCCGCCTTGAGCGGCACGAGGATCGAGTGGAACATCACCACGAGGAGGAGGAACGACAAGAGCACGACGGCCCCGATGAAGATCGGCAGTCGTTCGCCGATGCGGTCCGACACGTCGATCACCGCTGCGGTGTTCCCACCGACGAAGACGACCGCGCCGGTGCCGGCGACCGCGGACGGCAACTGTCCCCGCAGCGCCTTGACCAACTGCTCCGTCGATTCATCTTGCGGAGAGGTCGTCGGAAACGCCGTCACTACTGCCACGTCGCCATCAGTATTGAGCACCGGTGCCTGAACCGATGCGATGCGTTCGTCAGCCGCGAGCGCTGCTGTCACCGTGTCGAGGATTTCCGGCGTTGCGCCATCGACCACAATCGCGAGCGGTCCGTTGAACCCTGTGCCGAAACCATTGGCGAGTAGGTCGTAGGCCTTGCGCTCGGTGGACGTTGCCTCGAGGTTCGAGTCGTCGGCGAATCCCAATCGCATGCTCGCGACGGGCACCGCCAAGATGCCGAGCAGCACGAGGGTGCCGACGAGATAGCGCCACGGATGATGCCCGACGTGGCTGGCCCATCGACCCGACGCCGTCGCGTGGTCCGGTCCGTGCTCGCGCACGCCGGGCACCTTGAGTCGGTCGATGTTGCGGCCCGCCAAGCCGAGGAACGCAGGAAGCAAAGTGATCGCAACGAGCACCGAGACGAGCACGACGATCGCACACGCGTATCCCATGGCGGTGACGGCGGGCAGACCACTCAACTGCAACCCGAGGATGGCGACGACGACGGTCAACCCGGCGAATACGACGGCTTGTCCCGCGGTGGCATTGGCCCAGCCCGCCGCATCTTCGACCGACATGCCGGCCCGCAGATTTTGACGATGGCGGGTCACGACGAACAGCGCGTAGTCGATGCCGACCCCGAGGCCGATCATCATCGCCAGCATCGGCGACACGCTCGGCACATCGGTGAACCCGGCGAGAACGCTGACACCGGTCATGCCGATGAGAATTCCGAAGAGCGCGGTGCCGATGGGGATGCCCATAGCGATGACCGAGCCGAAGGCCACGAGCAATACGAGCACGGCGACCAGGAGGCCGACCATCTCACTGCCCTCGGGACCGCCCTCCTCCGCGACGAGCGAGCTGGTGAGTTACACCTGCACGCCCGCGTTGCGCGCTTCGTGCGCGATCGCTTCGGTATGGGCGAACATGTCCGCTGTGATCAGATCCTCGTCGTAGGTGATCGACGCGAAGGCCGTCTGCCCGTCGTCGCTCACGGTGTACTCCGCCGCGTCGAAGGGGTCCGACACCGACGTCACGTGCGGAGCGGACTGCAGTGAAGTGAGCGCCGCGGCGATCGTCGCGGCAGGGCCGGGATCGGACAGTCGGCCGTCGGCAACGTGGAACACGAGGTCTCCCGATGCGTGGGACTCCGACGGGAAACGATCCTTGAGCAGGTCGAGCGCTTGCTGGCTCTCGGCCCCCGGAATCGTGAACGTGTCGCTCAACTCGCCGCCCACGGAACCCTTGGCGACGAGGATCAGGGCGGCGAGGACCACCCACAGAGCGAGGGTTCGCAGCGGATGCAATGCCGCGCTGCGACCCATTCGATACAGAACCCTTGACATCACTTCTCCCTTGTTGGTGCGCTCGCTCGGTCGCAAGCTGAACGGCATCGTCGACGCGCCGCCTGACCCGTCGCTGATAGCGCGCTGACTTCGATGGCAGGGGCCGGTATCAGCCGACCCTCACCGAGGGCTTGACCGCACCGCTGATGCAGCTGACGCCGACCATGAACAGCGGCATGCCAATGAAGGCGAATATGCCGAATGCGGCACTCAGCCCCAGCCCCGCCGCGGCGATCGGGATACCTATGACGAACAAGATGATGCGCTCGATCATGACGAACTCCTTGCGATGGTTGTGCCCGTGAGCCGAGCGGACGACCCGGCACGCACAAGATGAATGCCGTCGCTGATCACTGCCTGACTTCTGGCTGAACCACGATCTGAGGCCGACAACGCAGGCCAGTTATGGTGAGGACAAAGCCGCACTCACGATCCAAAATGGAGATTGCCCGAATGGACTTCGATCTGAGCCCTGAGCAGCTGGACCTCGTCGAGCGCGGGGCTGCAGCAGGGCGCGAGTGGCGCCCGTTCGCCGAGAAGTGGGATCACGAGAACGAGGCGCCGCTGGGTGCGGTCACCGAGCGGATGGGGGAGCTCGGTTTCCTGGGCATCACGATGCCGCTCGAATACGGTGGCCAAGGCAAGTCCAACCTCGAGTATGTGCTGGCCGTCGAGTCGATCCTGCGCACATCGACCACGTGGGTCGCCGCCGAGCCCCTCTTTCGTACGTCGGGGGCCGGTCCCACCATCTGTCTCATGTCGAGCAACGACGCGGCGCGCGAGAAGTTCCTGCCCGAGATCACGTCGGGTCGCGCCGGCTGCACGATCGGCATCACCGAGCCCGACTTCGGGTCCGATATGAGCTCGATCGAAACCAGCGCAGTGCCCGGTGAGGGTGGCTCGTGGATCATCAACGGCAACAAGAAGTTCATCACCGGCGCGATCGAGGACTCGTACTACGCGACGTTCGTGCGCTTCGATGGCATTCCCGGGGCGAGGGGAGTCGGTGCGATCATGACCGAGAAGGGCATGCCGGGTTTCGGCATGACCCGCGGTCCCGACTTCGTGGGCGCCCGCGGCGTGCCGCACGGCGAGCTCGAGTTCAAGGACTGTCGCGTGCCCGCAGAGAATCTTCTCTTCGGTCCGGGCGAATTCGCGCAACTGATGACCGCGTTCAACATGGAGCGGCTGCACAACGGCGCGTCGTCGCTCGGGTCTGCGTGGGCCGCGTTCGACCTGGCACTCGAGTACGCGCAACAACGGCGTCAGTTCGGTCGCGAGATCATCGAGTTCCAGGCGATCTACCACGAGTTCGCCGACATGTACGTGCAACTCGAAGCGGCGCGCGGTCTGCTGTACAAAGCCGCGACGTCGTCGGGGCAAGGCAAGTACCCGCAGGCGTTGGACGTGACCGTGGCCAAGTACTTCGCGAATCAGGTCATGTACGACGTCTCGGCAAAGGCGGTCACGATCTTCGGTGGCGAAGGCACGTCGATGGAGAACCCGACACAACGCATCCATCGTGACTCGTTGGTCTGTCGCATCGCGGGCGGCGCGCCCCACGTCATTCGCAACACGATTGCGGGCCAGTTGGTGCCCAACGTGCGGCTGAGCCAACGGCGGCCCGGCTGATTTTTGCTGTCATGGCGGGCGTCAACCTGCACATCTCGCTGCGCGACCGCTCGGTGGCGCGGACGAGTTCCTCCCGATCTACGAAGAGATGAACCGTCACGCTGCAAAGAAGGCGCATGTAGCCCGCAGCCGTGTCCGGCGACGCCGGATGGCGTGGTAGAACGATCCGGTCCGCCAAGCGCATCGGGGCATCGGGCGGCGAGTGGGGTTGATCATGTATGACTGCGCCATCACCGGCGGCTCGTTGATCGACGGTACGGGCATTGATCGGCGACGAGCCGACATCGGTATTCGCGGGGGCGTCATCGTCGCCGTCGGCGAGCTCGATGAGCCGGCCTCGCGAACAATCGACGCCGATGGTCTCATCGTGGCGCCGGGCTTCATCGATCCGCACACCCATCTCGACGCCCAGGTTTTCTGGGATCCCGACGTATCGCCGCTCGCGCAGCACGGCGTCACGACGATCATCGGTGGCCACTGCGGTTTCAGCATCGCACCAGTGGCGCCGGACCACGCCGACTACTTGATGCGCCTGCTGTCGCGCGTCGAGGAAATTCCGCTCGAAACGGTTCAGCAAGGGGTCGACTGGGGCTCGTGGCAGTCCTTCGGCCAATTCCTCGACCGCCTCGACCGGACCACCGCCGTCAACGTCGGCTTCATGGCAGGCCATTCGGCGATACGCCGCTGCGTCATGGGTGACGCGGCCGTCGGCGGGAGCCCCAATGAAGATCAGATGCAAGCGATGGAACGCCTGCTCGGGGAGTCACTCGCAGGCGGAGCGCTCGGCCTCTCGTCATCTGACGGCAAGGTCGACATGGACGGCAATGGCCAACCCGTCCCATCACGATGGGCCGACGAGGATGAGCTCCTGCGACTCTGCCGCGTCCTGCAAGGCTTCCCCGGCACCACGATCGAGTACCTGCCCAAGGATCTGCGCGTTGGCGATCAGGCAGAGCGCATGACAAAGATGGCGCTCGCCGCGAACCGATCACTGATCTGGAACCTCTTTCACGTCCGCGCCGGCCTCGAGGAGGTTGTGCGCAACGACCTCGCGGCATCGGACTATGCGGCGGCCCGCGGTGCCCGCGTCGTTGCGCTCGGCCTCCCGGGTGCGATGCGACTCCATCTCACCTTCAGCGTCGGCAGCATCCTCGAAGCCCAACCCGGATGGGACGCGGTCCGCTTCAGCCTGCCGCACGCCGAGCGGATCAAGGCCTTTTCCGACCCCGCTGTACGGCAACGGCTACGAGAGGGGGCCGCGGAGGTAGCGCTGACGGTCGAGGTCTCGGACTTTGCGAGCTACATCGTCGAGGAGGTGTTCGCCGACGCCAATCAACGCCACCTCGGTCGAGCGGTCGGTGACATCGCACGTGAACGCGGTGCGGACCCATTGGACACCCTGCTCGACATCGCGCTGGCCGACGACCTGCGCACCCTGTTCGCGCCCTGTGCCCTTGGCGCCGACGAGGAAAGCTGGCGTCAACGAGCGCAGACCTACGCGGACCCGCGCGTGCTTGTGGGAGGCACTGACGCCGGCGCGCACCTCACGCTGATCGACACCTTCATCCTGTCGACCGAGCTCGTGGGGCCTATCGCCCGCGACCGACAGCTCATCACGCTCGAAGCGGCGGTCCGCAAGCTCACGGCGGAACCGGCCGAATTCCTCGGCCTACGCCGCCGCGGCATCGTCGCCCCTGGCTACAACGCCGACATCGTCGTTTTCGACGCCGACCGCATCGGTCCTGCTACCGCCGGTTTCCGATCCGACCTCCCCGCGGGGGCACGACGGCTCTACGCGGAAGCCCTCGGCATCGAACACGTCTTGGTCAATGGACGAGAGATCGTCCGCGGCAACCGCTTCACCGGCGAACGACCCGGGCGAGCTCTGCGCTCCGGACAAGACACCCAATAGGCGCCTGATCGCCGCTGCTTGGACGCTTCGGTACAAGGAACGCGCGCGAAGTCGACGGCCGACGGTGTCACGTCGAGTCGCGGTTCGGCGGTTCTCGCCTTTCTGGGTGACTTAGGACCCTGGCGTGTCGTGCGTTCACGAGTTTGAGTTGTGGGTGGCACGACGACACTCCCTGACGTGTTGAGCCGACTTCTGTCGGCTCGGGAGCGAGACCCCAGACCCCCGGTAGCGCATCGTCTTGTTGGCATCGTTTTCGGAGGATCGTCATGGCTGTTGTTGAATGTCTCATCGAATCGCGACCCCGCCACGCGCACGCGTCGATCATCACATTGGCCGGCGAGCACGACTTCTCGACGATCGATGAGGACAAGGCGGCGCTGACTGCTGCGATTGCGTCCGGCGACGGCGATGTCGTGCTCGACGTGAGTGGGGTCACGTTCATGAGCGCCGGGACCGTCGGCCTGATTCTCCATGCCCGGCAAGTCCTGGAGTCTCGATCACGATCTCTTAGGTTGCAGTCCCCGTCGAGATCCGCCAAACGCGTACTCGATCTCTGTGGCGTCGCCTGATCGCTCAAACGAGAAAGGAGAACAACTGCTATGTACATCGGTGGAGGGGCAGTCCTGTTGATCTTGATCATCATCGTCATCGTGTTGTTGATGCGACGTTAGGCAAGCACTCGTCGGGCCAAGCAGCCCGTAACAGGGCTGCAAGGTGTGATCGTGGCGCAGCCGGCGTCGAGTCTCACACGTCGGTGCGGCCTGTCGCGATGGTGGTCTCGCGTGTGAGAATCGGAGACGAACGGTGACGCATGTCGTGCACACCATCGCGCGAGCCACAGTGACATCGATATTCAACCTATCCCGCCGCGCGAGCAGCCGAACCCGCGCTTAGGAAGTCATCTCACGACTATCAGAATGTGTCGTCGTAGAAGGCACGTTGTTCAGAATGTGTCGCCGCGCTTGAGCTGGGATGGGCGGCCGTCGGGATCGAGTATGTGGGTGTGCACCCAGTACGTGAAGCCGTGTTGTGCGGCATTGACTCGTTCGATCACGTGGCCTCTGAGGTGACCGGGCGGCCGCGGACCGCGCTGGCCGTCGCGATGCCAGTTGTCGACGCGCTCGGCACTGCGGCGCAGAACACGGAACCACTCCTGGGGGTCGATCATCTCGTCGAGTGTTGCCGCCCCGCCAGTGTGCTCGTTCGCCAGGCGAAGGCGCGTGTCGCGAGCGAATTTGCGGGCACCATCGCCGAGGCCGGCAGGATCGCGCGGTTCGCGCTCGTCGCGGGTTTCATCGAGAATGGCACACGAGATCTCCGAGTCGTGCGTCCATGATCTGCGGTTCAGGTTGTCAGAGCCAATGGAGACCCACACGTCGTCCACGATGCACGCCTTGGAATGCACATAGATGGCCGTGCCTTCGTCATTCTCGAGGTCGTAGATCGCGACCCGGTCTCCGCCTGCCGCGTACAGCGCATCTTGAACGCGTTCGCGGCCCAGGACGCTCGCGGCGCCCGAGATCCGGCCGTCGGGGTCGGGGTAGCGGGGGATAACGATCACCACCACAAGCTCGCGCTCGCGTCGCAAAGCGTCGCAGAGCACGCGCGTCGCGTGGAACGACCACAGGTACTGGTCTTCAAGATAGATAAGGCGCCGGGCGCGGCCGAAGGACTTGATGTATGCACGGGCGATGCTGCGTTCCCCCTCGGGCGCGAACGGATATGGCTTGCGGCACGCCGGATATGTGCGCAACACCTGCACCGCGTGCGGGCCGACGGGTGACGGGTCGACGCGTTCTGCTGCGAGTGGGGCTCGCTCGGTTGGATGTCGCGAAAACCGGTGCAAAAGCCACCGCAGCGGACTGCGGGTATCGAGGGGCGCCGGATCTTCCCAGCGTTCCCGGAATGTGAATGCGACATCGTCGACCGCGGGACCACGGAGCGCGACCTGCACGTCATGCCACGCGGGACGTTCCCCGTAGTCATCGCTATCGAGATCGGCTCGTTGTGGATCACCGAGGTGGCGACAATCGTCGTGGCGACCATGTACGAGATCCATTCCGCCGACGAACGCAACGTCGTCGTCGGGCTCGGCATGGCGGCGGACAACGACGATCTTTTGATGATGGCTGCCGCCACGCCGAATGCGATTGTCGAGAAGAATCTCACCTCCCGCCGTGTTGACCGCGCGGGAGAACATCAGATTCTTTTCCTCCGAATACGCTCTGCCATGCGATCGCCACACCAACCCGCGAATGCGCACACCTCGCTGCGACAGATCTCCGAGCACCACCGCCGCCTCCGTGCCGGGACCCGCAAGTTGCTCGTCTGCGTCACCTTCGAGGCCGGTCAAGAAAACCGAGTCGCCGGCAGCCGTCGAGCGCAACGTCGCATACAAGCGGTCGAAGTATTGGCTACCGTCGACGAGAACCTCCGCCAGATTGCCTTCGGTCCACGGAAGGCCGTCGTGACGACGATCGATCGCACTGTGGCCATTGCCCCGGTCCCCAACCCCCAGAAACCAGTCATCGATGTGCATTCACTCATCTTTGCGCACGATAGCCCCCCGACGTAGCACCGGATTCTGTCGCCGATTCGGGGCGACTGGGTGCAACTCGCCGAGTGGTTCGAGCACAACGACCTGACGCCGCATGTGCTCGATGTCGGCATGGACACGAGTAGGGCGCAAGGTACCCGCACTTCCAAGTTCGGCGTCCAAGCCGTGGGGCGGGGCACGCGTGCACACTTCGTCGCGAACCACGCCGGGGGGCTGCACGACTCGATATGACTTCGATCCCTACAACTCCGCACTGGTTTGGCGACCCAGC
>JBDTLT010000189.1:0-11287 GCA_039934635.1 Acidimicrobiales bacterium | reverse complement strand
ACGACACCATCGTGGTGTCCGGCGTCGGTCAGCACCAGATGTGGACCAGTCAGTATTGGAAGTTCAAGTACCCGTACACGTGGGTCAACAGTGGCGGGCTGGGCACGATGGGCTTCGCCGTCCCAGCGGCGATCGGCGCCAAGGTCGGCCGGCCCGACCGCATGGTGTGGGCCGTCGACGGCGACGGTTGCTTCCAGATGACCGCGCAAGAGTTGGTGACGGCCGCCGCGGAGCGCATCCCGGTCAAGATCGCGATCTTGAACAACGCCTATCTCGGCATGGTGCGCCAATGGCAGGAGATGTTCTACGAAGAGCGTTACTCCGAGGTGTACCTCTCGCCCGATCTGCCCGACTACAAGATGTGGGCCGAGGCGATGGGATGCGTCGGCATGCGGGTCGAGGACCCCGAAGAAGTGCTACCCGCCATCGAGAAGGCGAACTCGATCGATGATCGACCGGTCGTGATCGACTTTCGCACCGATTGGGCCGAAAAGGTGTTTCCGATGGTCCCCGCGGGTTCGTCCAACACCGACATCGTCGTCGACCCGAGCCAGCGCCCGCAGTTCGACCGTGAGCGGGGCCGGCGATGAACGACGATACGGCTACGACCACGGCGATCGCCCGCCGCTTTCACACGCTCGTGGTGCTCGTCGAGAACAAGCCGGGCGTCCTGACCCGGGTCGCCGGCCTCTTCGCCCGGCGCGGGTTCAACATCGACTCACTGGCCGTGGCGCGCACCGACGACCCTCGGTTCTCGCGCATCACGATCATGGTCGACGCCGAGTCGGCCCCGCTCGAGCAGGTCGTCAAGCAGCTCGACAAGCTCATCAACGTCGTCGAGATCCGTGACCTCGACCCGTCGGAGTCGGTCGAGCGCGAATTGATGATGGTGATCGTCAACGGTCAGCCCCACGAACGGGGCCAGATCATGGACCTCGTGCGCATCTTCGAGGCCCGCGTGCTCAACGTCGGTGGCGACAAGATGATGCTGTCCCTGTCGGGGGCACCGAGCCGGTTGGATGACTTCGAGGATCTTCTGCGACCCTATGGGATCGTCGAACTCCAGCGCAGCGGCCGTATCGCCTTGCCCCGACTGTCAAAGACCTCCTGAACCCTCTAAAGACCGAACTCTCAAAACCAAGGAGCCCACAGTGGCCAACGTGTACTACGAGAAAGATGCCGATCCCTCTCTCATTCGCCAGCGCAAGGTGGCGATCATCGGATACGGCTCACAGGGGCACGCGCACGCACTCAACCTCAAGGACTCGGGCATCGATGTGCGCGTCGGGTTGCGCCGCGGGTCGTCGTCGATGGCCAAGGCCGAGGCGGCCGGCCTTCGCGTCGTGTCGGTGGCGCAAGCTGCCGAAGAAGCCGACGTGATCATGATCTTGTTGCCGGACACCGAGCAAAAGCGCGTCTATGAGGCCGACATCCAACAGCACATGACCCCGGGCAAGGCGCTGGCGTTCGCCCACGGTTTCAACGTGCGCTTCGGTCGTATCGCGCCGCCCGAGGGCGTCGACGTCATCATGATCGCGCCCAAAGGCCCCGGTCATCTCGTGCGGCGCACCTACACCGAGGGCGGCGGCGTTCCCTGTCTCATCGCCATCGAACAAGACTCCACGGGCAAGGCCCGCGACCTCGCGCTGTCCTACGCCGACGCCATCGGCGGCAGCCGGGCCGGCGTGATCGAGACGACCTTTGCCGAGGAGACCGAGACCGATCTCTTCGGTGAGCAAGTCGTGTTGTGCGGCGGGCTCACGTCGCTCGTACAGGCGGGGTTCGAGACGCTCGTCGACGCCGGCTATCAACCGGAGATGGCGTACTTCGAGTGCCTGCACGAAGTGAAGCTCATCGTCGACCTCATGTACGAAGAGGGCATCGCCGGCATGCGCTACTCGATCTCCGACACTGCCGAATACGGTGACGTCACGCGCGGTCCGCGCATCATCACCGAGGCCACCAAGAACGAGATGAAGCGCATCCTCGACGAGATCGTGTCGGGCCGCTTTGCCGACGAGTGGGTGGCCGAGAGCGAGTCCGGCCGCAAGAACTTCACGGCGCTGCGCGAGCAGGGCAAGACGCATCCGATCGAAAAGACCGGTGCCGAACTGCGCTCGATGATGCCGTGGATCTCCGCGGGCAAGCAGAAGGTGTCCGAGGTCTCGGGCGGCTGACCGCGGGGCCCGAACACACGGCCTCAGCACCGATCTGATCACGGCGATTGCCCCTCGCGCAGCGAGGGGAATACGCTCCGCGTGAACATGGACGAGGCGGAGGCACCAATGGCGGACAACTGGGGTTTCGAGACCAAGCAGATCCACGCGGGGCAGGTGCCCGACCCGACCACTGGGGCGCGTGCCGTGCCGATCTACCAGACCACGTCGTACCAGTTCCGCGACAGCCAGCACGCGGCCAACCTGTTCGCGCTGGCCGAGGTCGGCAACATCTACACGCGCATCATGAACCCCACGCAGATGGTGCTCGAGTCGCGCATCGCCGCACTCGAAGGGGCGCCTGATACCGCGCTCGGTATCCCCGGCGCGCTCGCGGTCGCATCGGGTCAAGCCGCCGAGACGTTGGCAATCCTCAACCTCATGGGCGCCGGCGATCACATGGTGTCGTCACCTTCGCTGTACGGCGGCACCTACAACCTCTTCCACTACACGCTGCCCAAGCTCGGCATCGAGGTCAGCTTCGTCGAAGATCCCGACGACCTCGACCAGTGGAAGCGGGCGATCAAACCCAACACCAAGCTGTTCTTCGGCGAGACCCTGGCCAACCCGAAGAACGACGTGCTCGATCTCGAGGGCATCTCGAAGATCGGGGTCGACGCGGGTATCCCGCTGATGGTCGACAACACGGTGCCGACTCCGTATCTGATCCGACCGCTCGAATGGGGCGCGCACATCGTCGTGCATTCGATGACCAAATTCCTCGGTGGTCATGGCACGTCGATCGGTGGCGTGGTGTGCGACGGCGGCAACTTCGACTTCGGCGCGTCGGGCCGTTTTCCCGGTTTCACCGAACCCGACCCCAGCTATCACGGGCTGTCCTACTGGCCCGCGCTCGGGCCGGGCGCGTTCATCCTCAAGATGCGCGTGCAGATGCTGCGCGACATCGGTGCGGCGATCTCGCCGTTCAACGCGTTCTTGACGTTGCAGGGTGTCGAGACGTTGTCCTTGCGCATGGAACGTCACTTCTCCAACGCGCAGCGCGTCGCCGAATGGCTGACCGCGCGCGATGAGGTCGAAGAAGTGTTCTTCGCCGGCTTGCCGAGTTCGCGTTGGCACAAGCGCCTCGAAAAGTACGGGAGAGGCCTTGGCTACGGCTCGATCGTCGCGTTCATCATGAAGGGCGGGCGCGACGCCGGGCAGAAGTTCGTCGAGGCGCTCGAGTTACACAGTCATGTCGCGAACATCGGCGATGTGCGCAGCCTCGTCATCCATCCGGCATCGACGACGCATAGCCAGCTGTCCCCCGAAGAACAGGTCTCGACCGGCGTGCATCCCGGGCTCGTGCGGCTGTCCGTCGGGCTGGAGTCGATCGAGGACATCTTGGCCGACCTCTCTGCGGGTTTCCGCGCCGCCAAGTCCTGAACAACGAAGAAGCCCTATCGAACGCGTGGCGCGTTCTGCTTGTCGCGGGCATCGCGCAGATGATCCCGTCGATCAACCTGTCGATCATGTACGTGGTCTACCCGGAGCTGCAGCGCGAGTTCACCGACACCAGCCCGGGCGCGCTGTCGTGGATCCTCAACGGCTACACGATCGTGGCGGCCGCGACGCTGGTGCTCGGGGGCGTGCTCGCCGATCGCACCGGCCGCAAGCGAGCGTTGCTCGTCGGCTCGGGGGTGTCGCTGATCTCGGTACTGGTTTGTGGTTCGGCGCCGAATGCAAACACGTTGCTGATCGGGCGCGTGCTGCTCGCGTTGGCGGCGTCACTGATCATCCCCGCGTCGACGTCACTCGTGTTGCGCGCATTTCCGCCGCACAAGAGCGCGATGGCCTTCGGGGTGTTGTCGTCGTTCGGAGGCGTGTCGGCGGCGGCCGGCCCGTCGCTCGGCGCGTTCATCATCGACCTCGGCGGTTGGCGCTGGGCATTCTTCGCCAACGTGCCGTTGGCGCTCGCGACGCTGGTGCTCGGACCGAAGGTGCTCACGGAGTCGCGCGACGAGAAGACACGTGACATCCCGGATCTGATCGGTGCGGCGATGCTGATGGTGGGGCTCACCAGCACGATCCTCGCGGTAGTGCAGTCGCCGGCGTGGGGTTGGGTTGATCGTCGCACCCTGGGTGCGCTCGTGGTCGGGTTGGTGCTACTGACGTTGATGGTGCTGCGCTCGCTTGGTCACAAGGCGCCGTTCATCGATGTGCGGCTGTTCCGCTACCGCAACTTCGCGCTCATGAACGCGACGTCGTGCGGATTCGCGGTGGCGTGGTTCGGCATGTTCTTCGTCCTCACGCAGTTCTTGCGCAATGGGTGGAACTTCGAGCTACTCAAGGCGGGCCTACTCGTGTCGCCGGTGCCCTTCGGCGCGGGGGTGCTGGCGCCGATCGGTGGTCGCGTCGCCGACCGAGTTGGCTACCGACCAATGATGATCGCCGGAGCGATTTCGTTCGGCCTTGGCGCGCTCTGGTACATCTTCGTCGTTTCTGCGACACCGTCGGTGGCGCGTTGGATGCCCGGGATCATCCTGATCGCGATCGGCACGGGCTTCGTGTTCCCTTCGGTGCAAGGGGGCACCGTGGTCGGCATGCCGGCCGAGCGCTATGCCATCGCGTCGGGCGTCAACCACACCGTGCAGCGCGTTGGTGCGGTGGTCGGCAACGCGATCGCGGTGATGTTCGTCGCGAGCGTTGGACCCGTCCACGCGTTCGATCGCTTCATGTGGATCGTGCTCGTGTGCAGCATCTTGATGGTGCCCGTGGCGCTGGCGATGACGCCGGGATCTCAGACGTCGACGGCGCGCAAGTGATGCCAGATTCGGATGATCTTGTCGTCTTGCACTTCGAAGATGGAGTGACCGGCGAGATCGCGCGGTTGGCCTTCGCTGCCGGGTAGGACGCCGGCAGTTACGCGATAGCTCATCGTCACCATGCCAGAGGCGACCCCGATGTCGTCGACGAGCGTCTTCGAGTCGGGCGCCGCCGCCCAATCGCGTACGGCGACGACGGCGGCCTCGTCGGCTCCCTGCACGATCACGCCATTTTCGGAACGGATCACGATCTCGTTGTGCAACCGCACGCGATAGCGGATGAGATCGCGGCGATGATCAGCCTGCACGAACTGGCTCACGCAGTCGAGTGCCGCAATGTTTGCCGCTCGATCGGCATCGGGGAGCACCCGCTAGCCCTCCGGAGTGCGGAGGATGTCGGGTTCGATGTACATCGGTCGGGCAATCGGCACGACCGCGCGAATGCGGGCTTCGGTGTCGTCGATCGCGCGGGCCAATCCTGGCATGTCGAGATCGTCGCGGAACTGGATCTTGGCGCCCACCAGAAGCTCCTCAGGGCCAAGGTGCTGCGTGCGGAGATGGATCAACTGTAGAACGTCCATGCTGCCGGCGATGGCATCTTCGATCAGGCGCAGGTTGGCGCGGGTCGCGCTCTCACCGATCAGCAGGCCCTTCATCTCGATCGCGAGCACGATGGCGATGACCGCCAACAACACACCGATGCAGAGCGTGCCGATGCCGTCCCACACCGAGTCGTCGGTGACCTCGGCAATGATGAGTGCGCCGAAGGCCAACGAGAGACCGATCAGGGCACCCAGGTCCTCGAGGAGCACCACCGGTAGTTCGGGTTCGCGGGCCCGGCGGATGTAGGTGCGCCACGACATGCCCGTCTTGTGCGGCCTTGCTTCGTGGATAGCCGTGCGGAACGAATAGCTCTCGAGGACGATGGCGACGCCGAGGATGAGAAAAGCCCAACCGACGCTGTCGATGTGATGAGGGTGGCGCACCTTGTCGATGCCTTCGACGATCGAGAACAGGGCGCCGAGTGAGAACAACACCAGCGCCACCACGAATGACCAGAAATAACGCTCGCGCGCGTAGCCGAAGGCGTGGTCCTCGTCGGGAGCACGACGGGCTCGCCGATGTCCCAACATCAACAGGCCTTGATTGCCGGTATCGGCCGCAGAGTGAATGCTCTCGGAGAGCATCGATGCCGACCCGGTGAACAAGAACCCTAAGAACTTCGCGATCGCGATGCCGAGGTTGGCTGCGAACGCCGCGAGGATCGCGCGGGTCCCTCCCTTTGCCGACACTGTGACTCCCTTCGCTGCAACTAGTGCTGAGGGTAACCGGGCTACGGTGCGGGCAGGGCCCGAGTGGCCTGCCGAGCGGGACGTACCGCTCAATGCGGTGCGGGTGTGGCCGATGGAGGTGTGTGCACGTGGTGAGGTCCACCGCGCCCGAGGCGGATACCGGTGGCGGCGCTTCGACCTCGAGGGGTCCGCGACGGGTCCATTGGTTGGCGCCGGTCATGGGCGCCGGCCTGGGGGCATGGGTTGTCCGGCGCATGTGGGGCGGCGGGCTCATCGCCGGTGCCGACTCGACGGCCGTCTCCGCGCGCACCGATCGCACGATCCGGGATGTCTTCGCGCACGGGCATCTCAATGGCTGGTCGCCCTACTTCTCGATCGGTCACGACGCATTCCTTATCAACCCGCCGGGTTTCTCGGTCATCGTCGCGGTCATCCGTGCTGCTTCGTTCGGTCAACTGTCGAGCGTCGGTGCCATCAAAGTGGCCGTGCTGCTGTCCTTCGTGATCTTGCCTGCCGCAGTCGCTTCGTTCGCCCGGTCGATCGGCGTCGATCGCCGTGCCGCCGCGCTCACCGGGATCTTGTCGCTCGTCGTCTCGGTGTTCGCGGGTTTCGGCATACGCGGTGTCTTCGAAACCGGCCTCTACCCGTTTCAGGTCGCGGCGCCATTGTTCTTCTTCGCGCTCGCGGCCATTGTCGACACGGCATGCCGACCATCGATGCGGCGTTCGACGGTGGCCGCGCTGTGGCTAGCAGCGCTGGTGCTCACACACATCTTGATGGCCACCGTGTTGATCTATTGCGCGGCGTGTGCGCTGCTCGTCATGTACCTCAGCCGGCGCGCAACATTCGGTCTGCGCTCGGGCGCGGCTCTGGCCGGTAGCGGTTTCGGCGCGGCAGCGCTGTGCGCGGTTTGGCTGTATCCATTCGCCGAGAGCCGCCACCTCGCGGGACGCGCCGCGACGTGGGTCCCGCCGACCTTCCACGAGCAGATCGCCGACGTGCTCAAGGGGCGTCGCCTGTATGACTCGGCCTTGGCCAACCTCGTGATCGTCGGCTGGCTCTTCGTCGTGGCGGTTGCGTTGCGCGGTCGCCGGCGCGGGCTCCTCCCGGGCGCGATCGCGGCGGGTTCGATCGTGGCCGTGCACGTCGTACGCGGGCTGTACCCCGGCGATGTGACATCGCAGATGCCGTGGCGGGCGATGACCTCGATCGGCGTGATTGCGCTCATTCCCGCGGCGATCATGATCGCTTCGGTGACCGACTGGCTCGGCGGCCTACTGCAACTACTGGGCCGCCGCGCGACGAAGGCGGCGAGCCTGGGTCGCCACCGCGCGCTCCTGGCGGAGGTCATCGGCGTGGCTATCTGCGCGGGTCTCGTCTTCGGGATCGACCAGCGCACGAACCTGCCGGGCGAGCTCACCGAGCCGATTCCCGAGATGCGCCAGACGGCGCTGCTGCTCCAGACGTTGGTCCCGGCGACCGGCCGCTTCGCCGTCGAAGAAGACTTCCCCGCCGAGATCGGTCGCCTCGGCGTGATCGCACCGGCTCGATGGTTGTCGTGGGCGTCGGGACGCGACGAGCTCAATCTCTTCAACCCTGAGTTGAACCGCGCTGCCGCCGGTCTTGCCGTGCGCGAGATCCACTCCGGCGAGCCCGGCCTGGCCGAACACTTGGCGACATTCGGGGTTACACACATCGTGTCGACATCAGAGGAGACTGCGCTGCGCCTCGCGCAGAACAGCGACCTGACATTGCTCGAAACCCGCGGCCCGCTCCGCATCTGGCAGACGATGGTCACCGATCGCATCGACCCGCGTGCACTGTTGTCCGCCGACACGGGAACGCTCGCAGCGAGTTATGAACGCAAATCGAACGAACATCACCGCTTCGTCGTGGATGTCTCCGCGCGAACCACGGTCGGCATTGCGATCGCGTACAGCCCCCGCTGGAAGCTGACCGTCGACGGTCGCACGGTGACGCCACAGGTCTACGGCGATGGGCGGCTAAAGCTCGAGCTCGATGCGGGCCACCATGACATCGGGCTCGACTACCGCACGGACTGGCGGACAATCGGCGGCGCAATCGTGAGCCTCATCGCACTCGTGCTCGCGCTCAGGGTGTTGTGGCTCACCCGTCGTCAGAAGATCAACGACGCGATGCCGGCGTAGAAGCCGACGAATCCGACCGAAAAGATCAGCGACGACACCGCCGCGTCGCGGCGAATGTGTCGACTGCGATCGAGTTGCAGCAACAACCAGGTCGTGACGATCGCACCGAAGAGCATCGACGACAGCACGAATCCGATCACCGTGCCCGCTCGGACGAGCCGGCGCACCCCGCGCAAGTAGTGCCGGTCGGCCCCTCCGCTGAGCCATCGTTCGAACCAACCCGACGCGCTGCCCTTCGCCCGCCGGATGACCACGAGTGACGCGACATAGCCGAGCGCAAAGTAGACGGGTACCAGCGATGCGAAGGCAAGACCACCGCCCTGCCAGGCGGTCGTCGCCACGACCGGTGCGGCCCACACCGGCTCGGCCACGAGTAACGACAACAGTACGGTCAGGCCGCCGATGAGACGGTTGCGACGTGTGCGCCGGCGGGCAGCAACATCGTCGAGTACGGCCGCCGACGCGTGTGCGGTGACGGCCGGCGCGATATCGGTTTCGCGCTGCTCGCTGAAGAAGTGAGCGGCGCGGATGATGTGTCCCTCGCGCGTCTCGTAGATGCTGTAACCGAGGAAGTTGCCCGGCCGCTCGCGTGCGGCGATGCCGGGTGGTACCGCGTGATCGAGGCGGTAGCGAACGGTGACGCATCCGGGCGCCTCGTTGATGTCGTCGACGCGACGATGCGCGCTCGGCGCGAGCGCCCACGATCGTGCGGCAACATAGGCCGCGTCATCGCCTCGTCCGCTCGTGACTTCGCCCTCGGTGCGCTCGGTGAACTCATCGGCCAGCAACGCTCGGTATGCGGTCAGATCGTGATGCGCGTCGGCGTCGAGCAGCCGACGCACGAGATCCGCCGGCCGAGACGTTGCGATCGGTGCTTCGTCGGGCACCAACGGGTCCGGGCCGAGGTGGGCTTGCTTCGTCAACGCGACCGTCGACTCTTCACGTTGCCTAGAACTCGAAGGTGCCGGCGTACGACGCGCCGCGATCCGACAGTTCGGTCTCGCCCAGTTCCGCGCGAACGGCCGAGAGCGCGTGCAACAGGATATCGATGTCGGCGTCCGTGTTGGAAGCCGTCACGCTGAGGCGCAACCCACCGCGTTCGAGGGGAAGGGCGGGGAACACTGCCGGTGTCAACAAGATCCCGTGTTCCCACGCGATCTGGCAGCCACGGATGACTCGGTTCACCGAACCCAGCACGATGGTCAGCGCGGGAAAGTCGAGATGGTTCTCCACGATCAACCCAATGGATCGCGCGTGATCAGTGATGCGCCTCGTTGCGTCGCGAAGGCGTTCGCGCAGCGCATCGCCCTCATGGTCGTTGACCCGCAAGGCCGCCAGAGCGGTCGCCAGCGATGCGACTGGTATGGGTCCCGAGAAGATCAACGTCGACGCCTTGGTGATCAGCGAACGTTCTCGAGGCGAGCGGCACGTGACGAACGCGGCCATCGACGAGAATGCCTTGGAGAGGCCCGCGATGTACACCGTGTTGTCGTAGGGGAGATCGAAATGGCGCATGACGCCGCCACCGCCGAGTCCGTAGGGTCGTTCAGCCGTCGGATTGCGTCCGAGGATGCCGAAGCCATGCGCGTCATCGATGTAGAGCGTTGCGTGGTACGCGGCCGCAATCTGTTCGTAGGCAACGAGAGAGGGGAGTGTGCCCGACATCGAGTACACGCCGTTCACCGTGATGATGCGGGGCTGCGACGCGTCGGTGTCGGCGATCTTGCTCTCGAGGTCAGCAGGATCACTTCGCCGCACTTTGACGATCGTTGCGCCGCGACCGTGCGCGAGTTCCGCCGCTTCGAGGATCGAGTGGTGTGATCCCTCGTCGACGAGAATCGTGCCCCGGCCGACGAGCAGCGGTAGCACACCCATGTGCAGCAGGGTGATGGTCGGAAACACGACAGTGTCGGGCACACCCACCAACCGGGCCAGTCCTGCCTCGAGTTGCGTGTAGGGCGCAGGGGAGGCCACGGCGCGGGTCCAACTCGGGTGCGTTCCCCATTCCTTTATCAACGGCTCGACGCTGGCAATGACGTCGGGATGAAGGTCGATTCCGAGATAGTTGAGCGACGCGAAGTCGACGACCCACCGGCCGTCGACGAGCAATCGGCGGCCTTCTTGGCGCGTGACGACGAGGTTCGTTTGCGGGATCTCCTCGACGATCGCCGCAATCAGTTGCGTGACGCTGCGGTCCCCGCCGCTCGGTTGCGAACGATCCTGTAGCTCGCGGATGAGCTCGAGAAGGTCACTGATCGTGTGGATGGCTCCCAGGCGATCCTCGGTGATGCCGATGCCGGTCTTCTCTTCGATCGTCGCCGCCAGTTCGAGGCGCGCGAGCGAGTCGAAGCCGAGATCGTGGGCGAGATGCATCGAATCGAGGATCTCGACGGTCACTCCCTGACGGCGGGCCATGCGGGTAACGATGTCGCGCGTGGTGCCCACGGCGTCGATCGCGACCAGGTCGAGTACCACACCCTGTGGCGCCGGCGGCATCGGCGTGAGCGCGACGCGATCGAAGATCGTGATCGTGCCGTCGGCCAACATCGAGCGGATGCGAGCGTGTTGTTTCTTGCCGCTCGTCGTGCGGGGCAACGCGCCTCGCGCCACGAAGACGAGATCTTCGAGCGCCAATGGCAAGCGCAATTGCGCCTCTCTCACGCCGAGCTCGAGCGCCTTCAGGTCGTCTTTTTGATCGACGCCCAGTATCGCCGTCACGCGCCCCAGGCCGGGTCGTACATCGCTGTCGATGACGACGATCTCGTTGCGCGGTCGATCGATCGCGTCAGCGAGTTCGTGCTCCAACAGCAGCGCGCTGTAGTTCTCGCCGTGGCGGATGATGATGTTCT
>JBDTLT010000188.1:0-11345 GCA_039934635.1 Acidimicrobiales bacterium | reverse complement strand
CGGCCCGATTCGGGATCGACCCACTCGCCACGGTCGCGGCTGCGCAGTTGTTCGCGCTCGAACGCCTCTGCCTGCTTTCGCGTGGGGAACGTCTTCGTGACAACGCGACCGTTGGGCGAACGCAGTCTCACGTCATAGACGACAGCTCGTCGTTGCGTGCCACGCTTGTGAATGCTCATCGCTCCTCCTTCATCGGATCATGGCGTCGCCGCGCGAGCGCCGGTGGTTGTCGACTCTGGCGAAAGGGTGTGACACCGCGACTTGAAACTGGCTCATCGTTCGATTCCGAGGGTTTGTTGGCGTGATGTCTGTAGTCCCGGCGCACGGTCGAGGGCAGGGTGTTCGAGCCGGTGGGCGTGTTCTCGTCCGGTCGGTTTGGTGAGGTAGATGTCGTTGCTGAGTCGTCCCCTCGAGAGGGCGACGTAGCCGAGTTCGCGGTAGAGGTCGCCGGTGCCGAGTATGTAGGCGCGGTCGGTGGTGATCCCTTGGGCTTTGTGGATGGTGACGGCGTAGCCGTTCACGACGTGGCCGTCTTGGAGGTACGCAGCCGAGATTCGTCGGGTCTTGCCGTGGTCGGGTCGGATGGTGATCTCGCCGCTTCGCCCATGGACTTTGGTGATGGTGGCGAGGGTGCCGTTGCGAACACCGAGGCCGTAGTCGTTACGCAGTGTCACGACGCGGTCGCCGCGCTGGAAGGCTGTCCCGTCGACGGTGAGCACGACGCCGCGCAGCGTGCGGTCGTCAACGAGTTGTTGGCGTGCGAGCGCGTTGAGTTGCTCGACGTCGCTGCGCCTTGGGGCAAGCATGATGGCGTGGTCGCCGTTGCGGGTCGCGGTGAGCCAGGCGTCGACGAGTTGACGCTTGGCGGTGTCGGAGTCGGGGGCGGTGTGGATGTGACCGTGCTCGGCGTAGGCGGTGAGTGCTTGTTGCACGTTGCCGTGGCGCAGCTCGATGAGGGCGTGGCGTTCCCACGGTTGGTGTTGTCGCCGGTTCTCGGTGAGCTCGATCGGTGTGATGCGTGCTGCGAGGCCGCTGAGTAGTCCGCCGGCTTCGATCTCGGGTAGTTGGTGGTAGTCCCCGACGAGCACGACCTTGGCGCCGGCAGCATTGGCGGCGTCGAGGATCGGTGCGAGTTGTCGTGTGCCGGCCATGCCGGCTTCGTCGATCACAACAACGTCGCGTGAGGTGAGCGGTCGCCGCTGGAGTTCGCCGACGAGTTTGGTGATGGTTTGCGAGGGGATGTGGGTGTGGGTTTCGAGTTCTTGCGCGGCGCGCCCGGCGAGCGCGGCGCCGTGCACGCGGTAGCCGCCGCGTCGCCATACTTCGCGGGCGGCGCCGAGCGCGTAGGTTTTGCCGGTGCCGGCGGCGGCGACCACGACATCGACGCCGTTGCCGGAAGTGGTGAGGCTGGCGACGAGTCGGGCTTGTTCGCCGGCGATCGTCGGGTAAAGGGCGAGCACGGATCGCATGGTCGACGACGCCACCACACCCGCGCCAACGTTGGTCCGCGCGACGGCGGCGGTGACGAGGCGGGTCTCGATGTCGAGCAGCTCACGGGTCGAGTAGCGCAACGTTGCGTCCTTCGTGGTGAGCGTGACGACGTCGCGGCGGCCGTGGAGGAACGCGTCGGCGTGGGCTTCGATGTGCTGCGCGGTGGCGCCGGTCGGCGCGTACTGCGCGATGGCGCGCACCACATCGCGCCGGTCGAACGTCGAGGCGTGCTCGGTGAGCCCGACCGGGCTCGCCAAGTGGTCGTGCACCAACTGCACGTGGTGCTGCACGAACTCGAGCGGAGCAGCGTGGTTGACGATCGCGTCCAATTGCGCAGGGTCGAATCCGAGCTCGAGTGCCTGCCGTCGCCACCCGCTGAACAGAGTGTTGGAGTCGATGTCGAGTTTCGCGCCGCGGGTTTCGAGTACGGCGCGTCGCGCCGCGGACGGCGACGTCTGCCCGAGGATCTCGAGTCGTTCTTCGATCTCCGCTCGCCGCGTCGAAAATATGGCCAGCACGTCGGTGGGGATGCCTTCGACCTCGGCGCTGCCGCGCTGCACCGACGTCCATCCGACGCCGAGCACGGCCGTCAACTGGTGACGGAGCTCACTTTGGTAGAGATAGCCAGCGGTGCGGGCATGACGATAGAGCTGCCGTCCGTCGAGGGTCCCCCACCGGCCATCGACGCCTTCCACCATGTTCGGGACCAGCACGTGGCTATGCAGTTGCGGGTCGCCGTTGCGCGACGTCCGATGCCGAAACCCCGCCGCGATCAACCCTTTCGTCGGGATCACCTCAGCGCCGCCGTGCCGGCGGCGGGTGAAGGTGGCGTTGCGTTCCAGGTAGTCCAACGCCGCCTCCACCGCACGCTGATGCGCATCGGCCACCGCGAGGTTCACTCCGGGGTCGCCGAGCGCCCACAAGACGCTGACGGACTTCGGCGCGGAGAACGTCAGATCGAACCCGGCGATCTTACGATTCGCAGTGTTGACGAGCTTGTAGGCGTCGGTCGGATCGTGGCCCTGCAACACCGCCCGCAACTGTGTCGCGTCGACGTCGCCGTCGAGGCCGAGCTGATGTGACGACGCCAGCCAACGACCCGGCGCTTCGCCCGCACCGGCGTAGTAATCCTCGATCCCTTGCGCGACCTGATCGACGTAGTACTTCTGCTGACCGATCGTGAGCTTGCCGATACTCAACATGACACGCCGCCGCTCACCGTGATCGCCCCCGGCACCAGTGGTGCAACTGTGTGAAGCATTCGAGTTGCTCTGTCGTTGGCGATGATCGTCATGCCCTTCTTGGGGCCCCTCGCGCGCCTTGAGTCGGACAAGAAATCCGTCGCTATTTCGAGTCAGCTGCCTCATGCGTTGCTGGTGGACGACAATCGAGGCTTGCAACGCGCCATGCGACCAGAGCGAGATCCCCGTGGGACGAGCACCACCACGCTCGCCCGTGAGTTCGACACGACGGAGTATGTCGTGCGACGGATGATCCATCTGGGCGAGCTGACCGCCAACCGGATGGGTCGCGTCATCCGAATCCGCCGCGAGACGCCGACACACATCTGGCGAGGGCGCCGCACTTGAGCCTGCAGGCAATGGCCTCGATCGCAGCCGATTTCGATTCCCTCCCGAAGGCGGTCACTCGCCGGTTGAAGTCAACTCACGGTCGTTGCGGCACTTCACGGTCGGCGCGGGCCAACTCATGGTCGTTGCTTTGGGCATCTCACGGTCGGCGCGGGCCAACTCATGGTCGTTGCTTTGGACATCTCACCGTCGGCGCGGGCCAACTCACGGTCGTTGCTGTGGACATCTCAAGGTTGTGGCGAACGTGCTGCCCCCAGAGATCGCGTGCGCCTGTGGAGTTGAAGCCTGCGCTGCGCGTAGTCCTGCTGGTCCATGCACGCACCGTTATCGTCGACGCACTCGAAGCGGAGCGGCCGGCTGTGGCGACGCACGGGCACATCTGGCCGCGTGGCGAATTGCAAAGCCCGATCTCGCCAACTTCCCCACAATCGTTTGTGCTCGTCACCAGATACAGCGAATGGACCAAGCCGACTCTGTTCGCGATGCCGCCCTGCGGTGGGGTTCTTGTGAAATTGAGTCGTGCGAATCGACGTCCGTCACTGCCTACTGGCAACGAATAGTAAGAACTCGGGACCCGCGGGGCGAGACCGCGAGTGGGGGTTCATGTCGGAGGGGCGACGTGGACTCGACCCACACGCGCCGCGCCCTTAGGTCGATGGGTTCCAACGCTTCGGGTCGCGTGATACCACCGGCATGCCGACGGCTCCCGTGCCGGCCCGACGCGCTCAAACACCCGACTCAACCAATACGGGGGCACCTCATCGCCCGCGTCGTCTGGGAGCTCGTCAAAGCCGGACCGCGGCGAGGCCGGCTCAAACAAGCGAGAACGACGCAGCGCGCGCAGAGTGGACCCAATTGCGCGTGGGTGGCGCGCAGGAACCCAGTGGCGTGTGCATTGAGTTGGGTTACCGGGGTGTGCGGCGTAGTACGGCGTGGGTGAAGCGTTGTGGCGTGGCTCGGGGCGTGATGTGGTCGCGTTCGAAGGAGTCGACCACTTCGAAGTGTCTGCCAAACGCGACGCTGAGCGAGTGGGCGCTATGTCGCGCGACGGGTAGGCCGCTGCATTGGTTTGGTCCTTGCTCGGCGAATGTGGCGATGACGAGGTGGCCGCCGACGCGGATCGCGGCTGTTGCCCGCTCGATGTAGGCGCGTTGGTCGTCGGTGTCGGTGAGGAAGTGGAAGACGGCGCGGTCGTGCCAGGTGTCGAAGGGGTGCTCGACACGCAGAGAGCGGACGTCGGCGACGAGGAGCTCTACGGCCGCGGGGTCGGGTAGCTGTTGTTTCAGTGCCGTGATGGCCGTGGCGGAGATGTCGATGGCGGTGACTTGGAAGCCGGCGCGGGCGAGTTCAGCGACGAGCGGGGTGGTGCCGGCGCCGACGATCGCGACTCGGCCCGGGGGCGCCGTCACGCGACGCACGAGCGATGCTCACGGCTCGACGGCGCGCTGATACCAGCTCAGCCGGTGGGGTTGGCACGACTTCCACAGCGTCTCCCAGTGGTCCCGCTCAGCGGTCATGTTCGACAACGTAGCGGAGCGACGCGGACGTGTTGATAAACGTTCGCGAAACTGTGCCGCGGTCGCGCTGGTGCCCAGGGCGAGCGTGGGACAATCGCAGCGATGCCGCGTGTCGATCTGTTTGATGCCCACTCTGCCCCGATCTCGGCGCGGGAGTTCTTCGCAGTTGGCGACCCCGGTCCGATCGTGGCCGCGCTGGCGGCGGTGCCCGAGCTCCTCGGTCCTACGCTCGGTTTTATCGGCGCCGCCCTCGGTCACGGCGCGGTGAGCGTGCGGCACAAAGAGATCGCGATCCTGCGGACCTCGGCGCTGCAGCAGTGTCGCTACTGCGTGCATGCGCACAGTTTGGTCGCGCTCGACGTCGGGCTCAGCGTCGAAGAGATCCGTGGGATTCGCGGCGAACTGTCGCTCGACGTCGCCTTCGCCGACCTCGCGGAGCGGCGACTGCTCCGCTGGATCGACGCGATGGCCGGTATGACCGGTCCGGTGCCTGACGACGTGTGGGTTGACGTGAAGGAGTCGTTCGCCGATCACTTGCTGATCGAGCTGAGCGCGACGATCGGTGCGACGATGTTCTTGAACCGGTTCGCTACCGGGTTCGAGCTCGCGTCAGCGCCCGACACGCTGCGGCGTCTCGCGAACGAAGGTTTGTGTTGAGCGCCGTCGCGGACGGCACGCTTGCATTGGGTCCGATCGAGTCGGCGATCGCCGAAGGTGTCCTGCCCGGCCGTGTCTGGTTGTATTCGAACTATCACTGCAATCTGGCGTGTTCGTATTGCCTGACCGAGAGTTCTCCGCGCAGTGCTCGCCGCGAGCTGACGGCCGAGACCATGGTCGAGGTGGCCCGGCAGGCCCGAGGCTTGGGCTTCACCGGGTTGGGCGTCACCGGAGGCGAACCATTCCTGTTGCCGTGGCTTCCCGAGGCAATCGTCGAAATGGCCGCGCAACTGCCGGTGGTGCTGCTCACCAACGGGACCCTATTCGTCGGCGACAGGCTCGAACGCGCCGCGCTCCTTGCCGGCCATGACGTTGCCGTGCAGATCTCGCTCGATTCGCATCGCCCGGAAATCAACGACCTGGCACGCGGTGAGAACAACTTCGCCAAAGTTGTCGCCGCGGTCCCGCGATTGGTGGCACGGGGTGTCCGGGTGCGCATCGCGACCACGACCGCACGGCCACTCGACCACCCGAGTCTCGATCCGCTCAAGGCACTCGTCGCCTCGCTCGGCGTGGCACCCGACGACCACGTGATCCGTCCGATCGTTCGTCGTGGCCGTGCCGACGAACGCGGACTCGGCGTCGTCGCGCAGCCGACCGACATCCCAGCGGAACTCGCCATCACCGCGGACGGCGCGTTCTGGGGCAGCTTCGGGCCGACCGTGCGCGGTGGCCGACTCGACACCGATCTCCTCCTCAGCCGCACCGTGCTCCCGCTTTCGATCCCGGCACAGATCCTCCTCGGGCTGCTTCGCGGCCTGCCACCGGGTAGTGACTCCCGCCTGGGCATTCGTTGAACGTGAACCTCAACGGGATCGGTCGATCCCCCACCGAACAGCTACCACAACCTCGAACCGCAGCGTCCGCCACTCGCGGCCCCGCGCATGGCACGAAAGGGAATGGCGATGGCGATGACAGTCGGCTCCGATCATGACATCGTGACGGCGCCTGATCGAGCGAGCAGAGTCGTGCTGGCGGGCATCCGCATTAGCGTCGGACTGCTGTGGTTGACCAACACCCGCTGGAAGACGCCGACCGACTTCGGCGAAAACGGCGGTGGTGGTCTCTACGGGTTCACCAAGGACGCCGTGGACCATCCCGTTGCGCCACCGTTCTCCTACGTCGTCGAACACGTCGTGTTGCCCAACTTCAGGCTCTTCGGGTGGGGCGTCCTCGTTGTCGAGGTCCTCCTCGGCGCGTTCCTCCTGCTCGGTTTGGGCTCAAGGTTCTGGGGTGCGGTCGGCGCCGCGCAAGCTCTGCTCATCGGACTGTCCGTGGCGCGCACTCCAAACGAGTGGCCATGGACCTACGTACTCATGATCGCTGCCAACCTCGCGATCGCGGCCACCGCCGCGGGCCGCTACTACGGCCTCGACGGCGTGCTACGCCCCGAATGGGCCAACCGCCGCACCCACCTGAGCCGGCTCATGATGCGGGCCACATGACACCGACCACACGCGCAACCGCCACAATCGCCACCGTTGGCATCATCGCCGGAGCCATCGGCACCGCCCGCGCACAAGGCGGCTTCACGAACCGGCACGGATCCGACGTCGGCTACGCCGCGCTCGACATGCACCTCATGTCGTTCAACCGACTCGGCGGCCTCATCGCCATGGCGCTCGGCGCGCTCGCGCTCCTCGGCACACTGCGCGCCGCACAAGCCCTCGTGGCCCTCGCCGCAATCGGATACGGCGCATTCGCCATACAAACCCTCATCGGATTCCGACAAACCGACGGCGGCAACATCACCGGAGCAAACGGCGCCACCCTGAGCTTCTGCCTACTGATGGCCATCGGCCTCGGCACTCTCACCTGGACCGAACACACTGCGCGAAACCCAACGACCCGCACCCGCGCCGACCAAGCGAACTAACCGCCGACCGACGACTATCACCTATTAAGGGACATCCGCGCGCCGGAGGTCACCACGTCATCGCACCAATCAACCTTGCTTTGGAGGTTTGGCGTGGCATCGCCGGGCGATCAGTGCGCTCTCGGGCGCCGGGCTCATGGTCATCGCCGCCGTCGGCTGCTGGAACGACATTCGACCAACGCTCCGCTGAGATCGACCTGGCCTGTGTCAGCCCGTGGCGGCTCGGGTCGAGCCGATCGCGTACAGATACCCATCCGCCGAGCCGACGACGAGCACACCGTCGGCCGTGAGCGCCGGATAGCTCGCGACCGTTCCACCGGTCGCGAGGTCGAACAGCCGACGGCCATTTGGGGCGATCCCGTAGACGTGCCCCGACACGGTTCCCACATAGGCGGTGCCGACACGGTCCACGACCGGAGCGGTCCATATGCCGTCGGGCGATCCGTTGCGCCGATCGAGCGTTACCCTCGCCAGCAGCTTGCCGGTCGAACTCTCAACCGTGAACAGCACGCCATTGTTGTCGCCGAACACGGTTCGTCCGTTTGCGGTGGAAACGCTCGACGAGTAGATGAAATCCCCGACGTCCACCGTCCAGAGGCGCGTGCCGTCGGCGCGCACACCGTATTGGTGCCCGTCATTGCTCCCGATGGTCACGACGCCGCCGGGAGTCACCGATGGCGACACTTCAATCAACGCTCCGGTTGCGAACCGCCACACGACCTCGGCCGACTCGCCGCGATCGCGTACACGTACAAGATCCGTGCCGCCGGATGTGTAGATCGCCCCGTCCTCACCGAGTGCCGGACTCGCGTAGGTCGTGCCCCCCAGTGCGATGGTCCACACCCGCCGATGCGACGACCCATCCACCTCGATCGCAGAGAGGTGCCCGGCACGATCAGCGACGTAGATGCGCCCATCGGCCACAGCCGGGGACAGGACCAGACCATCGAACGATTCGTGCCACAGCTGAAGGCCGGCCGTCGACAGCGCGAACAACGTATCTCCCGGACCAGGCCAGACGATCACACCGTCGGCGAGCAGCGCAGCAGACGTCGAGAGATCGTCGCCATAGCGACCGCCTCCGTCGAAGGTCCACCGATCGGCGCCCGTTGCCGGATCGAGCGCGTGGAGCACTCCGTCGTTCGACGCCGCGAGTATCGAGCCGTCGGCCGCCACGATCGGTCCGGGCGTGACCGCGCCACCGAGCCGGCGCGTCCATCGCAGCTCGCCCGTACTCGGCCCAGATGCCGAGGAAGCCGACGAGCGACGCACATCACCCGACGCCGTCGGCCACGAGGACGCAGCTGCTCGTTCCCCGGTTGTGCCGCCCGCGTCGGCGCCTGTCGGTGCGGGTGGTGGCGCGGACGCGCATCCCCCGACGACGAGGCACGTGGCAGCCACGACCGCGAGCCATCCGTTGCGCCGCGTACCTCCTACGCCGTCCTCGCTGTTCATGGTGCAAAGCGAACCAACATCGCACATCGATCCCACCGTCGACGAGCGAAGTTTCGCGGCTGTTTCGCATCCGGGGTCCGAGCCGAGCTCACGACGACCTGTGCGAACCCTGCGCGATCAACGGATGGCCACGACAGACACAGATGGGTGGAATCGCACGCGTGGCATGATTTCAGGACGAGTCAGGTGTCGCGCACAACGGCTGACGTACTAGGCGATCGTGCACGCCGAGCAGGTCTCTCGTTCGTCCGACGAGCGAAGTCGACGACGAGCGACGTAGGTGAGCCGGGCCGACCATCGGCGAACGAGGTGGGTTCACCGCACGCACACCGCGGAGTGAAACGCGTCGGATTGCGAAACAGAAGCGAAACTTCCAGAGCGAATCGAGGCAACCGTCGACGGGCGCGATTGTCTTGAGGCAATGCGCAGTCGAGGTGAGTGATCCATGAGCGGAATGAGAAATGAAGCCAACGGATGGGGGCGGTGGACTCCCGCCATCGCGAAGGGGCTTCTCGCCGGCATCGCCGGCACCGCGGCGATGACCGTGTCGAGCAGCGTCGAGGCCCGCATCCGCCGGCGCGAGGCGAGTACCGCACCGGCGCGGGCGGCGAGCGTGCTGCTCGGCGTGGCGCCGATCGATGAGCTCGGTGAGCGCCGGTTCAATCGGGTCGTGCACTGGGGGTACGGGACAACATGGGGCGCATTCCGCGGCCTCCTGGCTGCGGCTGATTTGCCGGCCCCGATGGCGCCGTTCGTGCACTTCCTCGCGGTGTGGGCGGGTGAGCAGGTCGTGCTTCCTGCAACCGGCGCTTCGACACCGGCGTGGCAATGGTCGCGCTCCGAGATCGGCATCGACGCGTGGCACCACGTCGTCTTTGTCGGCGTTACCGATGCCGCATACCGCTGGCTCAACCGGCCGTGACGGCCCGACCGCAACCGCCCATCGGCGACTACGCCTTGTTATCGGACAGTCAAGGCTCGGCCCTCGTCAGCCGCGACGGGTCGATCGACTGGGCGTGCCTCCCCCGGTTCGACTCGTCGTCGACGTTCGCCCGGCTCCTCGATCCGGACGCCGGGCACTGGCTCCTGCGGCCGACGCACGACGCACACGTCACTCGCGCGTACGTCGACGCCACGATGGTGCTGCGCACGGTCTTCACGACGGCCGAGGGTTCAGTTGCGGTGACCGACGCACTCCCCTTCATGCCTACCGATCGCGGCCATGACATCGGTCAACGCTCGTGCCACTCGATCATGCGACTGGTGGAGGGACTCACTGGTTCGGTCGAGATCGAATCCGAGATTGCGCCACGCGCCGAGTACGGCCTCACCGAGCCGCGCTGGCAGCCGGTGCCCGGCGGTGCGATCGGTCGCGGCGGGCCTGCGATGTTCGTGTTGTCGTGCGAGGCGCCGATCCTGATCGACGGCGCAACGGTACGGACACGGTGCACCGTGCGGCCCGGCGAACGCGTCGGGTTCGCGCTGCGGGTAGGCGAGAGCAACGAAGCGCGTCTCGCCCCTTGGACCACGCGCCAGATTCGTGCGTGGATCTTCGGGACGATCCGGGGGTGGCAATCGTGGTCCGCGTTGCACCAGTCGTACGACGGTCCGTACGCCGATCTTGTGCACCACAGTGGCCGCGTGCTCAAGGCGCTGACCTATGCGCCCACGGGCGCCATCGTCGCGGCACCGACGACGTCGCTTCCCGAGGCGATCGGCGGTGAACGCAACTGGGACTACCGATACAGCTGGGTGCGCGACGCCAGCTTCACGCTCGCGGCGTTGTGGATCGCCGCATGCCCTGACGAGGTGGCCGACTTCTTCGGTTTCTTCGCACACGCGGCCGGCGGAACGGTGAACCGCGCTGAGCCGATCCAGATCATGTATGGGATCGGGGGCGAGAACCGCCTCGAGGAGCAGGAGCTCGACCATCTGCGCGGCTACCGCGACAGTCGGCCAGTGCGGATCGGCAACGCGGCGTGGCGGCAATCCCAGCTCGACGTCTACGGGGAGTTCCTCGACGCCGCGTCGGTATACGCCGAGCGGATCGACTCGCTCGACGAGACCGTAATTGTCTTTCTCACCGATCTCGCCGATTGCGCGGCAGACCGTTGGGACGAACCCGATCAGGGCATCTGGGAGCTGCGCGGCGAGCCCCGCCACCACCTCTATTCGAAGCTCATGTGCTGGGTCGCACTCGACCGCGCGTGCTCCCTCGTCGACGCGCTGCATGCGACCGACCACCTCGCCCGTTGGCAACACGAACGCGAGCGCATCCGCGACGCGATTCTCGAGCGCGGGTGGAGCGACAACGCCGAGGCGTTCACCCAGTCGTTCGGCCGCGACGACCTCGACGCGTCCGCGCTCATGATCCCGATCATGGGCTTCCTGCCCGGTGATGACCCTCGCGTTGTTGCAACCATCGCGGCGATCCGAGCCGGACTCACCGACGAACATGGTCTCGTCTACCGCTATCGCGCCGACGACGGGCTCGCCGGTGGCGAAGCAACGTTCGGCATCTGTACATATTGGCTCGCTCACGCGCTCGCGCTCAGCGGCGATCTGGCCGCGGCCCGCACGGTGTTCGAGCGCGTCACGTCGTTCGCCAACGACGTCGGACTGCTCGCCGAGGAGGTCGACAGCGCCACCGGAGAGCTGCTCGGCAACTTCCCGCAGGCGTTCACCCACATCGGGTTGATC
>JBDTLT010000187.1:0-11369 GCA_039934635.1 Acidimicrobiales bacterium | reverse complement strand
GTCGCTCCGGGCCAGTTCGAAATCGCGCCGATGTTCGAACGATCGAACGTCGCGGCCGACCATCAACAACTCCTCATGGTGATCATGAAGCGGGTGGCGCAAAAGCACGGCATGGAATGCCTCTTCCACGAGAAGCCCTTCGTTGGCATCAACGGCTCGGGCAAGCATGTCAACTTCTCGCTCGGCAGCCCCAACGCCGGCAACTTCTTCCTGCCCGGCGACAACCCGCACGACAACGCACAGTTCCTGGTGTTCTGCGCGGCGGCCATCCGGGCGGTGCACAAGTTCGGCGGCCTCTTGCGGGCGTCGGTGGCTTCGGCGTCGAACGACCATCGCCTCGGCGCCAACGAGGCGCCGCCGGCGATCATCTCGATCTTCTTGGGCGATCAACTCACCGACATCTTCGATCAGATCGCGAAAGGCGGAGCGAAGTCGTCGAAAGAGCGCCGCACCCTCGAGATCGGTGTCGACACGTTGCCCGTGCTGCCGTCAGATCCCGGCGACCGCAACCGCACGAGCCCGTTCGCGTTCACCGGCAACCGCTTCGAATTTCGCGCACCGGGTGCTTTGCAATCGATCGCCGGACCGATGGTCACGATCAACACGATTCTCGCCGAAGCCCTCGACTACATCGCGACAGAGCTCGAGACACTGGTCGCGAATGGCATCGAGTTCAACGTGGCCATCCAGAGAGTGCTCGAAGAGATCATCACGGTGCACGGCAACGTGGTGTTCAACGGTGACGGCTACTCCGAGGCCTGGCAGATCGAGGCCGCCGCGCGCGGCCTGCCCAACCTGCGCACCACGCTCGACGCGCTGCCGCAGCTCGTCACCGACGAATCGCTCGAGCTCTTCAGCCGCTACGCGGTGTTCAACCACCGCGAGATGCACAGCCGCTACGACATCGCGATGGAGCAGTACATCCTCAGCATCGGGGTCGAGGCCCGATTGACCCTCGAGATCGCGAACACCGTCATCCTCCCGGCTGCGCTGCGCTATCAGACCGAGCTGGCGACGAACGTGGCGAGCCTGCGATCGGTGGGTGTCGAGGCCGACTCGTCGACCCTCGACGAGGTGTCCGCGTCCATCAACGACCTGCGCGCCGGTATCTCGGTACTGCGGGCAGAGATCGCTCACGACCACGCCGAGTCCGTCATGCAAGAAGCCGAGCACTGCCGCGATGCGTTGCTGCCGGCGATGAGTGCGGCGCGGGCCGCCGCGGACGAACTCGAGGCACTCGTCGCCGACGACCTCTGGCCGTTGGCGACCTATCAGGAGATGCTCTTCATCCTCTAGGGGCGGGCAGTGGCGCGTCACCGGTTTGCGCTTCGACGACCGCGCCGAACGCGTCGGCGACGAGGCGCGCGTACCGGCGGCGGGTGCCGTACCAGAGCAGCTTCAGCGGCAATGGCGCGACCGCCATCAGTGCAGCCCGTTCGTCACCGTCGACGCAATCGACATTCCACGGGATGACGAAGCCGAGGCCACGCTTCTTGCCGTTCTTGACGGCACGTTCGTACACGGTGTCGTATTCCGCGGCGCTGTAGTGCCGCCAGAACAGCGGCAGGATGTCGTTATCCTCGACGTCGAGGTGATCGAGCAGTAGCTCGTGCATCGCGACGGCGTGCGCGTGCGCTTCTTGTTTCGCCTCCATGAACGGAGTCGCCGCGCTGGTGAGGCGGGCGCTGATGGCGGGCCACCGCCCGAGCAACTCATCGAGCGCCCGGTGGTCGGCAACGATCCGATCGAGGATCGGACCGGCGACGGGCACGCGGTTGCGCAGGTCGGGGAAGAAGTACGTGTCCTCGACGAAGTGATGTTCTTCGAGTTCGTGCACAAAGCCCTTCGACCATCGTGCGAGCGGAGATAGCCGGCCCTGTCGGTCGGACTCGGTCGCGGTCGCGACCGCTCGCACGTACCGGGCAGTGTCGGACCGCATCTTGCGATGGATGGCGAAGAAGAAGCTGAGGTTGGGTGTTGTTGTTTCCATGCCGCGGACACTGCCACCACGCGATTGGAATCGGATTGGAAGGCGCTGCCGCCCGTCAGCCGAGTTGTGCGATGAGGCGTTCGCAGCGGGCGATCCACGGAGTCGCGCGCAAGCGCTGCGTCGTTGCTAGGGCCTCGACGCCCAGCTCGCGAGCCGCGTCGGCGTTGCCCAGTACGTGCTCGCAGCGCGCCAGAGCGAGCGCCACCGGACCGAGCACGATGCCCCCCGAGCCCGTACAGGCCACGAATGGGCGCAGCATTCGCAGATCTTCGAGGTGCGCGTCGATGAACTGCCGGTCGCCGACCGCGGCGGCCGCATGCGCGCCTGCAGTGAGCAGAGGAAGGCGGTACCAGTCATCGCGCACCGGCCCGCGGAACGAGGCGAGTTCGGATGCCGCCTCATCGATGCGACCGGCTTCGGACAGGATCCACGCCCGCAGCCACGCGCTCGACGGTGCGTACGCAGTACCTCCGAACCGGTCGAGCACCGCAAGCGCGTCGTCGGCGCGTCCGCGCTCGCAATTCAGTTGGGCGAGCAAACCGGCCTCGGTCGCGTCGGCCGCGAACCGCCGCGTGCGCCGCATCGAGACGATCAGATCACGAATCGTTCGCTCGACCTCGTCGAACGATCCTCGCAGCAACAGCAGCGATACTTCGGCATAGAGCACATAGGTCCACGCCGCGGGAGTACGCACCGGGTCGGCGGCCGCCCGGGCCGCGCGAACGAACCTCTCGACGTCGTTTGCATCGCCGAGTTCGTACGCGGTGGTGAATCGCGCGAGGTAGCCGAGCGCCGTAAAGCGCTCGGGTACCAGCCCGCGTTCGGCAAGTGCGATGATCGCATCGGCAGTAGCCGCTCGCGACTCGTTGCCGCGGGGACGCCACGAGGCCCAATAGTGCTGCACCAGCACACGCGCCAGTGTGAGTGGATCGCCGGCGCGTTCGGCTCGTCGCACCGCCTCGGCCGCCAGTGCGACCGACTGGCGCGGATCGCCGTAGTACAGCTGTGACGACATCGCCGCCAGTAGCTGTGCGCGGGCCAGATCGTTCGTCGTCGGCAGTTGTGCGAGCGCCCGCTCGAGCAGCGCGATGGTCCGATCGTCGTGCTGTCCCCAGTCGATGCTCGACCACAGATCGTCGCCACTGACCTGACCCAATGCCGCGACCATCGTGTTGACATCCCCGACCCGCTCCGCGCGCGTGGCCGCGTCGACCAGCGTCTGGCGGCCCCCGTCGATATCGCCTGCGGCGACCCGCATCGACCCCAGTTCGAGGAGTAGCGACAGCGCGCGCGGCGCGTCGTCCGGCGCGGCGATCTCGAGTGCCTCGAGAGCGCGCCCGAGGTGGGTCGCGGCGTCTGCGAACGCGTATGCCGACGCGGCAACCGCGGCCGCCGCTGTCGAGTACTCCACGGCAGCGTCCGCACTGCCCGCGAGCGCGCCGGCGTAGGCGTGATGGGCGAGTTCGTTGAGTATGGAGTCGTGCCGGCCGGCGCGAAGGCGCTCGAGCGCACGCACGATGTCGACGTGCACGCGCGCCAAAAGAATCGGATTTTGTTCGCTGACAAGTGTCTCGGCGACCAACGCGTGTGAGAACGCAAACCTCCATGGTCGCTCGTGGTCGTACGCGACGAGACCCGCGTCGATGGCTGGCGCCAACGCGTCCAGCACTTCCTCGGCGGTGTTGCCGACGATCGCCGCGAGGATGTCCACGTCGAATAGCGAGCCGATTGCGGACGCCGCGAGGAGAAGCTTTTGCGTGTTCACCGGTAGGCGCGAGGTACGTCGCCGCACGACGTCTTGCACGGCGCCGGGGATTCTCGTGCGGGTGTCGTCCGAGGAGTCGTGCTGTACCAACGCCAAGAGCTCACGGACGAAGAAGGGGTTGCCGCCGGTGCGCTGGTGGATGGATGTGATGAACGCATCGTCGAACGGCGCGCCGCCCGCCGCGCGGACCCACTCCGCGATCGTGTCTCGCGCGAGGCCGCGGAGCTCGACCCGCGACGACATCGGCGATCGGGCCAACTCGGACAAGCACTCGGTCAACATCGGGCGCGATTCCGCGTTCGAAGGCCGCGCCGTGACCGCCAACAAAACAGAGATCTCGCCGATTTCACCCCCGAGAAAACCGGCGAGCGAGAGCGACGCTTCGTCGGCCCATTGAAGATCGTCGATCACGATCAAGATCGGCCGGCGCGCGGGTCGAAGGCAGCCGGCCACTTCGGTGTGCACGGCCAAGCGGGCGGCGGCCGAGTCACCTTCACGATCGTCGCGCCGCTCGAAGGCAACCTCGGCGTCAACCGCGATGCGGGCGTCGGCGAGCTGTGTCGCGACCGCGCGCCACGGAAAGTAGGGAGCCGCGATCGCTGACTCTGGGCACCGACCCCACGCAACCGCGAATTCGAGCAAGTGCGCGTCATCGGCAAGTTGTCGCAATAGGCGCGTCTTGCCGATGCCCGGCTCACCGTCGACGACGACAACCGATCCCCTCCCGGCGGCCGCACGGTGAAGGGCATCGCGCAGGACACGGAGCTCGGCTGACCGTCCGGCCAAGCGCTCTTCGGTCGACACCGCCGGCCGCGCCGGAGGCTCGCGCGGCGGCTGCCAGGCGAGGCGCTGGTCGTGCGCGAGGATGGCCGCTTCGAGCTCTCGCAGTTCGGGCCCGGGCTCGACGCCGACCTCGTCCGCCAGCAGCCGGCGCGAGGTGTCGATGGCCCGCAACGCGTCGACCGGCCGGCCGGCACGGTAGAGCGCCAGGGCCAACAGCGCATGCAGTCGCTCGCGAAAGGGCTCGTGGCTGACCGCGGCCGCGAGGTCGGCGATCGCGGCGTCGTGATCGCCGAGGGCAAGCCCGACTGCGAAGAGCGACTCGATCGCCTCCGCGCGTCGGGCAGAAAGGCGCGCCGCAACGTCGGCGACCGGCAAGGAATCGTGGGCGCCGAAGGGGGGCCCGGTCCAGAGACTCAGTGCCCGGCTCATCGAATCCTTGGCGTCGGCCAGCCGGCCCGCTCGATCGTGGGCGTGTCCCTCCGCCACCAGCGCCTCGAAACGATGGATATCGACGTCGGCGGCGGAGGCCTCGATCACGTAGCCCTGCCCTCGCCACGTGATCCGTGTGTCGAGCGCCTTTCGCAGGTTGGAGACGTACCCCCGAACCGAGACCTCGGCGCGCGCCGGCGGGTAGTCGCCCCACACCGCATAGATGATGCGGTCGAGTGCGACCAGTTGACCGGGGTTGACCAGCAGCACTGCCAGCACGGCCTGCTGCTTCGGCCCGCCGAGGTTGACCTCGCCGCCGCCGATCGACGCCGCGATCTCACCGAAGAGCCGGTAGAGGGGCCGCGAACGGGCCGTGATGGCGGACATCATCCCATTGTGCGCCTAAGGTGGGCGGGATGAAGAAACTGTTCCTCCTCCTTGCCCTCGGTGGGTTGCTGGCTTTCGCCGCGAAGAAGCTCCGCACCGCCTGAGCTTTTTCGGACCCGTCCCGCGGTTCTGAAATATCTAACGCCACCTCGCGAACCGGCGGGTGTTTTTGGCGCGTCGTAGGTACCACCACGTCGCGGTCGCAACTCCGGCGAGGGCGACGGTGCCGCTGCCGATGGCAACGGGCTTCACGTGACGGCGGGTTCGGAGCGCCACCGTTGATTCGAACGTGCGGATCTCCCACCCGCGCTCGGCCGCGACGCGCCGCAGATCGCGGTCGGGGTTGACGGCCACGGGATGACCGACGGCCTCGAGCATCGGCAAGTCGGTGATCGAATCGGAGTAGGCGAACGACTCGGCGAGGTCGATGCCCTCGGTGACCGCCAACTCCCGCATGGCCACCGCCTTGTACGGCCCGTAGGCGTAGAACTCGACCCTGCCCGTATAGCGACCGTCGGCGTCGATTTCGGGGCGAGTCGAGATCGTGCTGTCGACGCCGAGATATTGGGCCAGCGGCGTGACGATCTCGGCCGGCGACGCCGACACGATGTAGATGCGATGTCCTGCCGCGCGATGGCTGTCGATGAGATCGAGTGCTTCTTCGTAGACGATCGGCTCGATGACTTCGGTGAGCGTCTCGCGCACGAGCGCCGTGACCTTTGCTTGGTCCCAGCCCTTGGAGAGCCGCAACGACGCCTCGCGTATCTTCTTCATCCGCGCTTCGTCGGCACCGAAGTAACGGAACACCAACTGCCCGTACAGCGAGCGCAACACGAGCCAGCGCGAGATGTAGCCCGCGTCGTGCAGCGGCCGACCGAACGCCATCAGCGCGGCCTTGGCGATCACCGTCTTGTCGAGGTCGAAAAAGGCAGCCTGCACGCGTTCACGATAGCCATTGCCACTGTCACTGCCCCTCACTAAGGTGACCACCACGCAGCACGACCTGCGCTCGCCACCGGCTGTGGCCTCTACCCACCCCGCACCGTCGGGACGGACACGAGCGAGCGCGCAACATGTCGTCCAAAGCGTCCGCACTCGGGCCGCTGCAACAATTTCTCGCCGACGCGCATGTCAGCGAAGTGATGGTCAACGGCTCTGGTGCCGTGTGGATCGAGCGAGCCGGCGCGCTCGTCGCTACCGATGCGCACCTGTCCGCGGTCGAAGTCGAGGCGTTGATCGAACGCGTGCTGGGTCCGTTGGGTCGACGGGTCGATCGGTCGTCACCTTTCGCCGATGGTCGTCTCGCCGACGGATCGCGAGTGCACGTGGTGGTTCCACCGGTTGCGATCGACGGTCCACATCTCACGATTCGTCGTTTTCGGCCGGTCGACGTCGCACTGCACGACTTCGGTGATGCGATCGTCGTCGATGCACTGCACCGCGCTATCGACGAACGGCGCAACCTGATCGTGAGCGGTGCGACGAGCGCCGGCAAGACCACACTGCTCAATGCGCTTGCGGGTCGCATCGATGCCGGCGAACGCATCATCACCATCGAAGACGCAGCCGAGCTGCGCCTACGTCTTCCGCACGTCGTACGGCTCGAAGTGCGCCCGGCAAACGCCGAAGGCGCGGGCGCCATCGATCAACGTGAGCTTGTGCGCAACGCACTGCGCATGCGGCCCGACCGACTGATCGTCGGCGAAGTGCGCGGCGGCGAAGCCTTCGACATGGTGCAGGCGATGAACACCGGCCACAGCGGCTCGATGTCGACGTGCCATGCCAATGGTGTGATCGACGCGCTGCGTCGCATCGAGACGATGGTGCTCGTGGCGGCCAGCGGGTTGCCCCTCGATGCCATACGCCAGCAGATCGGTTCGTCGATCGACCTCGTCGTCCATGTTGCTCGAGGCGTCAACGGATGCCGCAGAGTCGTCGACATCGCCCGAGTCGACTCCTCGTCCGACGGGTGGAGCGCTCGGTCGATCATCGATCGTGGCCCGCCTATCGGCACGGTGCCGCGATGATCGGTGTGCGGCGTCGTGACACCCCCGATCGAGAGCTACCCGAGTTGCTCGAGACCGTCGCGCGCTTTCTCCGCAGCGGCAGTTCGCTCACCGTCGCGCTGCGCGAAGCGAGCGAAGCGCTCGGCGACTCGTTGCGACGCGACTTGGCGATCGTCCTCGCGGGTGCCGACCATGGCCGTCCGCTCGCGGAGTCGTTCGCGGAGTGGGCGGGTGCCTCCAATTCTCCGGCGCGGCAGATGGTGGCGGCGGCGATGGTGATTGCGCACACGCTCGGCGGCGGCGCGGCGCACACGTTCGACGCGTTGGCGTCTTCGTTGCGAGCCCGCGCGTCGGCACAACGTGAGGCCGAGGTGATGGCGGCGCAGGCGCGCGCGTCTGCACTTGTCATCGGCGTTGCGCCGTTTGCGTTCGCGCTGGTGATCGCCGCGGTCGACCCATCGATCGCCACGGCCGTCGTCCAGTCGAGCGCCGGGCAGCTGTGCCTCGTCGGTGGCATCGCGAGCGAAATCGCCGGGCTCTGTTGGATCCGACGGTTGTCGGGGACGGCGCGGTGATCGCTCTTTTCGCGGCCATCAGCGCGTGCATCGCCGTCGCGCGGCGGCGCCGCCGCCGTCGCGCCCGTGCGACCGTGGTCGACCCGTTTGCGGTGGCCGACGTCGTCGACATTTTCGCCTTGGCCTGTGGGGCGGGCCTCACTGTTGCGGCTGCACTGCGGCTGGTGGCGGCCCACACGCGTGGCCCTCTTGGTGACGCGCTCGCGGATGGCGTCGCCCAGGTCGACGACGGCGCGCGGCTGAGCGATGTGCTCGCCGACCTGCCGTCACGGGTGGGCGAGATCGTGCGCCCGCTCTCGAGCGCGTTGTCGATGGCCGCTCGCTACGGCACACCGGTCGTGCCGGCGCTAGAGCGCGCCGCCATCGAGATCCGCCTCGCGCAACGGCGGGTCCTCGAAGAGCGCGCCCGCAAGTTGCCGGTGCAGTTGTTGTTCCCGCTGGTTTTCTGCTGCCTCCCGGCATTCGCGCTGCTCACCGTGGCGCCATTCATTCTCACCGTCGTCAGCGGGCTCACGACGACGGGCTGAGCATCCCGCTTCCCCCGCGCAAACCATTCCGAATTCGGAGGACAGGTCATGGTCATCATCATCCAGCGCGCCTACGCATACGCGTTGGCGTCATCACTCGCGCGTCGGTCGCGACTGCGGCCGGCGGCCCGTGGTCAGCGCGGCCAAGCGGTGACCGAGTACGTGCTGTTGCTGCTCGGTGTGGCGACAGTGGCACTCGCGGTTACGGCATGGGCGGCGCAGAGCGGCAAGATCGGCGCGCTATTCGATCGAGTGTTCAATGAGATCACGTCGCGCGTTGCGTAGTGCCCGGGGGCAGGCGACCGTCGAGTTGGCGCTCGTCCTGCCCTTGGTGCTCACTCTCGCGTTGGTCGTAGTGCAAGTCGGTTTCGTGGCGCGCGACTCGGTACGAGTGACGCACGCGGCGGGCAGCGCGGCGCGCGCGGCATCGGTCGGTCTCGGAGACGACGCGATTCGGCGAGCGGCGAGCGAAGGGTCTGGTCTCGCGCCGTCGCGACTCAGCGTCGTCGTCGTTCGCGCCGGTGATTGGGTGACCGTGCGCGTGACGTATCGATGTCCGACCGATGTGCCGTTGGTGGGCCCGCTCGCACCGGCGGTGGTGTTGCGCGATCAGCTCACGATGCGGGTAGAGGGTTGAGCACCGTGCGCAGGAGTACCGCCGAGCCGGCCTTGTCGAGCGGTTCGTTGCCGTTGCCGCACTTGGGCGACTGCACGCACGAGGGACAACCGGCAACACACGCGCAGCCGGTGATCACTTCGAGCGTGGCCGCGAGGTGGCGGTCTGCGGCAGAGAATCCGAGCTCGGCGATGCCGGCACCGCCGGCGTAGCCGTCATAGACGAACACGGTGGGGGCGTCGGTGTCTTGGTGGTGCGCGATCGACACGCCGCCGACATCCCAGCGATCGCAGATCGTGAACAGCGGCAGCAGGCCGATGGCCGCATGCTCGGTCGCGTGCAACGTGCCGGCAACCGAGTCGGGCGCGACACCGGCATCGACGAGCACTTCGGCACCGACGACGTACCAGAACGATCGTGTGGTGAGCACCGTCGGCGGCAGGTCGAGTGCCTCGTTGGCGATGACGCGGCGGCTGCGGGTATCGCGCCGTTGATAGCCGACGACGCGCGTCGTGACTTCGACCGCCCCCAGATGCAACGACGACCGACCAATGGCGCGACAGCGCTCGCTGCGCAACACCCGGATCGACGTCTGGCTGCGAGCCTGTGTGTATTCGTCCGCGTCGTGTGGCTCGACGATGGCGCGCCGGTGATCGAGGTCGAGCGCGTCGACGCGATACGCCCGGCCCTGGTGCAGATACACCGCGCCCGGATGGACGAGGTTGAACGCGCGGCCTTGATCGACCGTACCGACGAGTGTGTCGTCGTCGAGCACGATGCGAAACTCACCGTTGGTGCCGGTGCGCAGACCGACCTTGGGTGCGGGCACACCTTTGCCGGCCCACACTGCGGTCGGCTCGGTTTTGTTGCGGCGGCGAATGCGACTGCGCAGCCGCAGTTGGTCGCGCTGCACGAGCTCGCGCACGCTGTCCTCGAGGTCGTCGGACCAGTACCGCGCATCGTCGTAGGTGAGCGGCTTTTCGTATGCCGCGCAGGCGATGTGAGGGTCGAGGATGAAGGCGTTCGACGGATTGATGACCGCCGGCTCGGGCGGTCGGGTGAAGAGTTCGTTCGGATGCGCCATGAGCCATTGATCGAGCTGATCTTCGCCGGCGACGAGCACCGTCACACTCGGTCGTTGGCCCCGGCCGGCGCGCCCCGCTTGTTGCCACATCGACGCGATCGTTCCCGGAAACCCGGCGAGCACGCACGCATCGACTCCGCCGATGTCGACACCCAACTCGAGCGCAGTGGTGGCGACGATGCCGACGGCTTCGCCGCGTGCCAGCTCGTCTTCGATCTCGCGTCGTTCGGCGGTGAGGTAGCCGGCCCGATACGAGCGGATGCGACCGCTGAGGTCGCTCGGCAAGCGCGAGCGAATGTCGGCGGCGACGAACTCGGTTGCTTTGCGGCTGCGACAAAACGTGATGGTTCGCAAGCCGAGCTCGATGAGCCGCGCCGAGACGGCGGCGGCCTCGGAGTTGGTCGACGTGCGCACGCCGTTGTCGACATCGAGCAACGGAGGGTTCAACAGTGCGAACGTACGCGGACCGCGCGGCGATCCGTCGTCGGTCACCGCCAGTACCGGAAACCCGCAGAGATCCGACGCCAACTTGGCCGGGTCGCCGATGGTGGCCGACGAGAACACGAACGTGGGCCTCGCCCCATAGAGGTCGCACACGCGGCGCAACCGGCGCAGCACGTGCGCGGCATGCGTGCCGAACACACCGCGCAACGCGTGCAGCTCGTCGACGACGACGTAGCGCAACCGCCCCAAGAAGGGCGCCCATCGTTGGTGATTAGGCAACAAGCCGGCGTGCATCATCTCCGGATTGGTGAACACCACGTTGGCTCGATTGCGCACCCACGTGCGTTCTTCACTCGTCGAATCGCCGTCATAGGTCGCCGCCACGAGCCCCAGGAAATCGAAGGCCGACAACGCGCGGAGCTGATCGTGCGCCAATGCCTTCGTCGGCCCGATGACGAGCGCGGTGCCTTGACGGATGCGATCGCCTACGGCTTCGGCGATGGGCAACTGGTAGCACAGCGACTTGCCCGAGGCAGTGCCCGTCGCCACCACGATCGAGCGGCCGGCGCGCACGAGATCGATGGCGGCCGCCTGATGCGACCACAGCGTCGGCGGGCAGCGGGCGGCGACGGCCGCGGGCAACGCGCCAGACAACTGCGCCGTACGTGCGGCGCGCTCGGCCGAACGTTCGACGTGGATCACTCGGCCGTCGTCGGCCAATTCGGACAACAACTCGTCGAGCGACGGTGCCGGCCCGAGCGCC
>JBDTLT010000186.1:0-11379 GCA_039934635.1 Acidimicrobiales bacterium | reverse complement strand
CGCTGATCGTCGACGGCGGTGTCGGCGTGAAGTTCCCGTATCCGATGGACGGTCTCTAGGCGATGACCGACGGCCAGACGTCGCGCGCGAAGGCGGCGATCTGGTCGCAGTACTCCTGCGCGGACCGAGCCCGAAAGCTCAAGTGCAACGCGGTGCACCCGAGAGCGTTGGCGTAGCGCAACGATTCGGCGATCTTGCCGGGCGCGCCGGTGATGTGGCGCGCGGTGGGCTCGAAGAACGGCTCGCCGACGTAGATCCACTCGGGCAGCCAGCCGAAATCGATGGAGGCCTCGGGCCGCACCTTGTCGCGGTGCGCCCGGATGTAATCGACCGCTTCTTGCATCTGCGCCCGGGGGGTGCCTTGCGGGATCCAGCCGTCGCCACGCTCGGCGACGCGCCGCAGCGCCGGCTTGCTGCTGCCGCCGATCCAGATCGGCATCGATGCCTGGACGGGGCGCGGCGCCAGCTGAACGTTTTCGTAGTCGAAGTACTTGCCGGTGAACTTCGTGTGCTCGTTGGCGAACGCGTCGCGCATGGCGTCGATGCATTCGTTGAGTTGCTCACCGCGGGCGGCGAAGTCGATACCGAGCGCTTCGAACTCGGCTTCGATGTGGCCGGCGCCGACACCGATGATGGTGCGTCCGCCCGAGAGGCGATCGAGGGTCATGAACTGCTTGGCCGACAGCAACGGATGGCGGTAGGGCGCGATGTAGACGGTCGACAGCAATCGCACCGTCGTCGTCTTCGCCGCGATGAAGGCCAAGGTCGAGATGGGATCGAACCATTGCGCCGACATGTGCCGGGTGTAGTCGTTGTCGGGGATGGCGATGTGGTCGCACACGCCGACAAAGCGGCCACCGCCGGCTTCGACTGCTTGCGCGACGCAGATCATGTCGTCCACAGTGCCCTCGAGCTCCCACGGCTCACGCTTCGACTCGGTCAACGATTGGATCGGGAGCTGCAAGCCCCAGACCAACTTGCCTGCGGGGAAGATCGACATGGCGACGATGTTAGGTCGGAGGATTACGCGCGGACCCAGCGCGGCAGCGAGATGTCCTCGCTGATCGGATCGAATACGACGCGCACCGGTTCGCCGATGACGATCGTCGCGGGGTCGATGGCGTTGATCGAGCCGGCGTCGTCGACAAGGTTGCCGATGATGCGAATGGTCGGGTCTTCGTCGAGCGCCACGACGATCACGTTGTAGGGAGCGGCGCTCGAGAACGGTTCGAGCAATGGGGGATGCGGCACGACGAAGCTCCAGATGGTGCCGCGTCCAGAGACCGAGACCCATTCGGGCACTTGGCGCGCGCCCCACGGCGACCGCGGCCGCGGCGGGAACATCAACCGCTGGGTGTCGACGCAGCGTTGTAGCCGCAGTTCGCCGCCGCGGCAGGCGTCCCAAAACGGCTGCGCGATGTCTTCGATCTGAGGGATGAGAAAGGGGTTCGTCATCGTCGGTGCCCGTCGTTTCGTTGCTCTGCCGTTAGTTGCGCAGGATCAGCGCGCTCGTGGGCACGCATTCGCCTGCGGTGACCAACGCAGATCGACAGCCGTCGACCTGGTTGTACGAAGTGCCCCGCAACTGGCGCACCCCTTCGTTGATGAGATTGAAGCCGTGCACGTAGGCCTCGCTCAACCCGCCACCGGAAGTATTGATCGGAAGGCGTCCGCCGAGATCGATGTTGCCGTCGTCGGTGAACGCACCTCCTTCGCCGCGCCCACAAAACCCGTAGCCCTCGAGCGACAGCGGGATCAGTGGAGTGAACGCGTCGTAGATCTGTGCGACGTCGAGGTCGCCGGGCGCGAAGTCGCTGTTGGCGAACAGTCGACGTGCCGCGGTCCATGACGCGCCGGCCAGCGGGTCATCGTTCCAGTAGTTGATCATGGCCTGCCCCTGGGAACCGAGGCCTTGCGCGGCTGCGTGCACGTAGACCGGCTTTTGTGCGAGATCCTTCGCCCGGTCGGCGGACACCAACACACACGCCAGTGCACCGTCGGTTTCGAGGCAGTTGTCATAGAGGCACAACGGTTCGCTGATCCAACGCGCCTCCATGTAGTCGTCGCGGGTCATGGTGCGGTTGTGCATGATGGCGTTCGGGTTGTTGTTGGCCATCTTGCGCACGGTCAAGGCCACGTTTGCGAGGTGATCGCGCGTGCCGCCGTATTCGTGCATGTACCGGCGCCACAACATCGCGATCTCATCCGCGGGCCGCAACAGACCCCACGGTCGCGACCACATCGACGGGGTGGCCATCGGGTTCGCGGTGTTGGCCCACGGCCGCTGCCCGGAGCCTCGTTTGCGCGAACGCCACGCGACGCCGACGTTGCACTGACCGGTGGCGATCGCCATCGCCAGCAGGCCCACGCACCCCGGGCCGGCACCGCCGCCGTAGTTGACCTGGGCGAAGAACGTGAGATCGCCGGTGCCGACGGTCTTCGCGATGTCGGTCTCGTCGCTCGACTCCATCGTGTAGCACGCCATACCGTCGATCTCGGACGGATCGATCCCGGCGTCGGCGCAGGCGCGAATGATGACATCGGCGGCCAGCGTCCGTTCACTGCCGTCGAGTCGTTTGGCGAATGGGGTCTCGGCGATGCCTGCGATCGCGGATGCATCCTTCAAGAGCGAGGTCTTCAGCACACGTCCTCCAGGAATTCGATCAGCGCGGCGTTGACCTGTTCGGGCTCTTCTTGTTGGAGCCAATGCCCGCAATCGGGGATCCAGATCGGCTCGCGCAAGTTGGGCACCATCTGTTTCGTGGCGGCGACGCCTTCGCGGGTTTGGCCGAGGATCACGTCGTGTTCCGCGCCGATGAACAGCGCGGGCTGACGAATCGGCAGCCCCGCGAACGGCGCGGTGAGCTCCCAATTGAGATCGATGCAGCGATACCAATTGATGCCGTGGCGGAACGTGCCCTTGCGCTCGAACTCACTCACGAACACGTCGAGATCATGCTCGCTCAACCAGTCCGGCAACACCTCGGGCTCGCGCAGGCAATCGTCCAACGTCTGAGCGTTCGGGTTGAAGAACCGGAATTGGTCGCGCGGGATGTCGCCCGACAGCGAGTAGAGCGTGCGCCGCATCGTGCCGCGGATGTCCTTGTCCATGGTGGCTTCGGCGACGCCTTCTTCTTGGAAATGCAAGATGTAGAGGAACGCCCCCTGCATGGCCGCCCGCATCGAATCGGTCGGTCGCGTCGTGCCGCGGTGCCCGCTCCACGAGACGCTCATGCCGACGACGGCGTGAAAGCGGTCGGGCCGCATCAAGGCGGCACTCCACGCCACCGGGCCGCCCCAGTCATGGCCGACGATGGCTGCCTTCTCGTGGCCCAACGCGTCGAGCATCCCCACGAGATCGCCGACGAGATGGAGCTGCGTGTAGTCGCGCACGTCGGGTGGTGCATCGGTTTGGCCGTATCCCCGCTGGTCAGGGGCTATTGCGTGAAAGCCTGCGGCCCCCAGGGCCACGAGCTGGTGGCGCCACGAGTACCAGCTCTCGGGAAAGCCGTGACACAACACGACGGCCGGCGCATCGGGGGCTCCGGCCTCGGCGACGTGCATGCGCAACCCGTTGGTCTCGAGGAAGCGATGTGTGATCTCTGTCATAGAGTCGGGTCTCCCGTAGGGCATGACGGTGGTGGCGGCTGCAAGTATCCGCCCCGATGCAGAGCCGGCCGATCCGAACCGTAGCGGTCATCATGGCCATGCGCGCCGAGGCGCGCCCGCTGCTCGAACACATCCGCGCTACGGAGCGGGAGTTGCCCGAAGAGGCCGGCCCGCTGCCGATCCAATGGCACGACGCGCGCGTCGGCGGTCTCAACGTGGTCGTCGCGGTGAATGGCCCTGATCGCCGTCGCGGTGTCGACGAGATCGGCACCCAACCCGCTGCGCTCAATGCGTACGTGACGATGTTCCATCGCCGGCCCGACCTCGTGATCAGCGCGGGTACTGCGGGCGGCTGGGCGCGTCATGGAACACAGGTGGGCGATGTGTTCGTGAGCCGTGACCGTTTCGTGTTCCACGATCGGCGCATCACGTTGCCCGGCTTCGAGCAGTACGGCATCGGATCGTATCCGTCGGTCGACGCCAGTCATCTGGCGCAAACCCTCCGGCTCAAACAGGGGATCGTCTCGACCGGCAACTCGCTCGACGAGTCGCTCGACGACAGCCGCGCCATCATCGCCAGCGGCGCGGTGGTCAAGGACATGGAAGCCGCGTCGATCGCATGGGTGGCCGAGTTGCTCGGCGTGCCGATGCTCGCCATCAAATCGATCACGGATCTGGTCGACCATTCGACCTCCACCGCGGATCAGTTTGCGGCCAACTTCGCGCGGGCGTCGCAGCGCCTGCGCGACACGCTGATCGATGTGCTCGAGTTCTGCGAGGACCGCACGATCGCCGACCTGGCCCACGACCGTTAATCTCCCGCTCATGCGCATCGGCACGTTCATCTCGGACACGGGTGGTGCCCGAACCGACGTCAGCGAACTGCGCGACGTCGCACTCTGGGCCGAATCCTCGGGTTTCACCACCGCCTGGGTTCCCCACCTGCCCTGGGGTCTCGACGCTCTGGTGGCCTTGACCGTTGCCGGCCAGGTCACGAGCCGCATCGAATTGGGCAGCGCCGTGACGCCCACCTATCCGGTCCACCCGATGTCGATGGCGCGCAGCGCGCTGTCGGTCAATGCCGCGATCGGCGGCCGCTTGGCCCTGGGTGTCGGGCCCTCGCACGCCTCGGTCATCGAGAACATGCACGGCCTGCGCTACGACCGGCCGGCGCTCCATACCCGGGAGTACGTCCAGGTGTTGCGGGCCGCGTTCGCGGGGACCGGGCAACTCGAAGGCCACGGCGAGTTCTTCGACTTCTCGTCGATGTTCGCGGTGCCGGGCCAGCGTGAGCCGGTGTTGTTGATCGCGGCGCTCGCGCCGCTCATGCTCGAGCTCGCCGGTGAGCTCGCCGACGGCACGATCCTTTGGTTTGCCGACGAGCACGCCATCGAAAATCACGTCGTGCCCCGCATCACGGCCGCGGCGGCCGCGGCCGGCCGGCCGGCTCCGCGCATCGTCGCGCCCTTCCCCGTTGCACTGTGCGACGAAGCCGAAGGACGCGAGCAGGCGGCGCGGACCTTTGCCGCGTACACACAGATCCCGACGTACCAGCGCATCTTGGCTCGCGGCTCCGAAGGCGGCGGCCCGGCCGAGCTCGTCGTCGTGGGCGACGAGGCGGCCATCGAACGACGGTTGCGCCGCCTCGCCGCGGTCGGGGTCACCGATTTCGTCGCGGCACCGTTCCCCGTGGGCGCGGACCGCGCCGAATCGATGCGCCGCACCCGTGACTTCCTGGCACAGGTCGCGCCGGAGATCACTCCTTGACGAACAGTCGATTGGCGGACGAATTACGCGCCGTGTTGCGGGCGCTCAACGAACGCGAGCACACCCCCGAACAGATCGCCGACGCGTTGTTCCGCGTGCAGGAGTTGCGCGCCGGCCTCGACGGCCCGCGGCGCCCGCGATGGTACGAGGGCGGGATCATCGACGGACGCTCGACCGACGGCACGCGCAATACGTTCAACACGCATTCGCTGTTTCGGGGGCGCGACAGTGCGATCGCCGTGCCGCTCACCTACGGCGTGGTGACGCTGCCCGACGGCCGGCGTGTGTGCGAAGGCTCGGTCACGTGTCCGCTGCTCTACGAGGGCCCGCCCGGTGGGGTACACGGCGGCTATCTCGCGGGGCTCTTCGACGATGTCCTCGGCGGCACGCAGCAGTTGATCGAAGGCCCTTCGGGGCTGACGGGCACGCTGAAGGTGCGCTATCGCGCACTGACCCCGCTCGAGACCGAATTGCAGTTCCGCGGTTGGATCGACCACGTGAGCGGCCGCCGCATCCGGGCGAAGGCGACGTGCCACGCCGATGGACACCTGACCGCCGAAGCCGAGGCGCTGTTCATCCGCGTCGACATGGCGCATCTTGCAGAGCGCGCGAGCGGCTCGTAAGGTCCGGGCCCGGCCCGAGCGGCCGCCTGAGTGGGGAGAAACAATGATCATCATCGCCGGCACCATCGAGTTCGACTCGTCCAAACGATCGACCCTCGACGAAGCGTTCGAGACCATGCGCGCCGCCACCCTCCAAGAAGCGGGTTGCCACGAGTACCAGTGCTACGTGTCGCGTACTGCTCCCGGTACCGCGTTCTTCTTCGAGAAGTGGGAAGACGACGATGCGCTCGCCGGCCACATGCAGTCACCGCACATGGCGGTCTTCGGCAAGGCGTTCGGCGCGATCGGCGTCAAGGGCGTCGACATCAAGAAGTACTCCGGCGCAACCGAAGGCCCGCTGCACTGACAGTATTTTCACGTCCCGGCCTTGGCTGAACACATCGTCTTTCTGTGCACGGGTAACGCCGCGCGCTCGGTCATGGCCACGATCATGTTCCGGGCGCGCACCGATCGTCACGTCGTGAGCGGCTCCGGTACGCACGCATTGCCCGGTCATCCGATGAGCGTGCGGACCCGCACCGCGCTGGCGCGGCTGGGCCTCGCCGATCCCACGCACCGCAGTGCGCAATTCGACGAGACCGACGTGCGGCGCGCCTCGCTGATCGTGGCGATGGCGCCCGAGCATGTGCAGTGGGTGCGGCGCGTGCACCCCGAGGCGGCCGATCGCACCGTGACGCTCAAGCGCGTCGTGCGCACGCTGACCGCGCCTGCGCTGTCCGAGGCCGACGCCGCGCTCCGCGATCGCATCCGTGCGCTCGGCCTGGCCGGCCTCGACATCGAAGAGTGGGAAGAGGTCGTCGATCCCGCGGGCGGCGAGCAACCGGAGTTCGACGCGTGCGCGCAGGAGATCGACGCCCTCGTCGATCAACTCATCGCACTGCTCTAGCGACTGCGTCTACCAGAGTTCGTCGAGATAGGTGTTGGTGCCGGGAATCACCGGGATGAACGGTGCGACCAATCCAATGGTGCCAAGGCCGGAACTCTTGACCGCTTCGTCGAGACCGGTGAAATGAGAGGCCCACGCGTCGCGGGGATCGCTTTGCACGAAGAACATCGTCAACAAGCGCGTGCCGACACCCACACCCGAGTTGGGCACGCCCGGCATGTCGCGCGGTGCGAACGTGATCGCTTGGGCAACCGGACCGTCGAGCACCTTTGGTGCGAGCGTCGTAGCGATCCAATCGGCGAGCGCGTCGAGTGACGCGTTCTCCGCGCGATCGGTCCACATCGCGACCATGCCTTGATACGGATGGTCGAGCGTGATCTGGCCGGGGACGGGCCAACCAGGACGGTTGACCACGCTGCGCAGGTCGTAGAGCGATGTCGACACGTGCGTGCGGTTGGGGTTCATGCGCCCCTCGGCAACGAGCCCGGGCATCGCGCCGAACGACCACTTGAAGTGCTCTTCGACCGAGCCATCGAGATACCAGTACGCCGCGATGAAGCTGCCCATGTGGACCGGATCGGCCACGCTGCTCGGGTTCGGATAGCGCAGGTCTTTGAGCGGGCGCGTGGCGACCCAGCGACGGGAGGCGAACGCGCCCGGTCCGATCATCACGCCCGAGTACTGATGGTCGAACTCGTACCACCGGTTGTATTCGGCGAGTTCGGCCGGATCGTGGGTGGGTTCGATCATCGTCACCATCGCGTGACCGAGCTCGTTCTGTGTCCCTGGTACATAAGCCATGGCCGCGGAGCGTATTACGCTCGCGCGGTGTCTGCCGATGGACAGGTGTCTGCACCGGGCCTGTCGCCGTCGGTTGCCCGCCTGTTGTCGCGGCCCCGTCCCCGGTTGCGCGGCGTCAGCCACCGCATCGCGTTCGTGCTGTCGCTACCGGTGGGCGTGGCGCTGGTCCTGTCCGGCGACGATCGCCGCGAGCGACTCAGCGCGGTCGTGTTCGCGGCAGCACTCAGCTTCATGTTCGGTGCCAGCGCGCTCGTACACCTCCGTCCGTGGACCACCGCGCAATATCACCGGTTGATCCAACTCGACATGACCGCGATCTTCTGTTGCGTCGCCGGCACCGCCAGCGCCGTGGCGTGGCTGGCGTTGCACGGCGCGGGTCGCTGGGGACTCGCCGTCGGCGTCTGGGTGATCGCCGCCGCCGGCATCGTGTTCGTATGGATGCCGATCCACCCCCGCGCCGGCGTGATGAACGGCTTCTATCTCGTCGCGGGTTGGTATCCCATGTTGTTCTGCGTGGCGTTGTGGCGCGGGCTCGGCCCGGGCGGGTTCGCGCTGTTGGTGGCGGGTGGCCTCTGCTACACGATCGGCGCCGTGGTCGTCGGCGCGCAGCGACCCGACCCCTGGCCGACCGTGTTCGGCTACCACGAGGTCTTCCATCTGTTCGTCATCGCCGCCGCGGTGGTGCACTACTCACTGGTTGGGTTCGACCTCATGAACTAGTGACCCCTGCGGTAGCCTCGCCGCCCGTGGACCTCCTCTATACCGACGCCGAACTGTCGTTTCGCGACGAGCTGCGCGAGTGGCTGCACGACGTGCTGCCATCGGTGGGCCAACAACCCGATACGAGCGACTTCGCGGCGAAGCGCGAGTTCGACACCGCGTGGCAACGCACGCTCTACGACGCGGGGTACGCCGGGATCAACTGGCCTCGTGAGTTCGGTGGGCGCGGCGCGACGCCGACCGAGCAGTTGATCTTCATCGAAGAGTCCGAGCGCGCACGCGCTCCCTACGTCGGCTGCAACTTCGTCGGTCTGCTGCACGCCGGCCCGACGCTCATCATGGAAGCGACCGACGAACAGCGCGCGCTCCATCTGCCGGCGATCTTGAAGGGCGAGCATCCCTGGTGCCAGGGCTTCTCCGAACCGGGCGCCGGTTCTGATCTCGCGTCGCTGGCGACCCGTGCGTATCGCGACGGCGACTACTACGTCGTGAGCGGGCAAAAGATCTGGACGTCCTACGCGCAGATCGCCGATTACTGCGAACTGTTGGTGCGCACCAACGTGGAGGCGCCCAAGCATCGCGGCATCTCGTGGCTCATCATGCCGATGGACCTGCCGGGGCTCGAGGTGCGGCCCATCCGCACCGCGCACGGTGACAGCGAGTTCAGCGAGATGTTTCTCGACGAAGTGCGCATCCCTGTCGCCAATCTCGTCGGCGCCGAGAACGACGGATGGCGCGTCGCCATGGTGACGTTCAGTTTCGAGCGGGGCACCGCATTCATAAGCGACGTCATCTCGAGCGCCCAAGATCTCCGCGACCTCGCCGGCATCGCCAAGAAGGTGTTGCGCAAGGGTGCTTCCGCGTGGGAAGACGCGGAGATCCGGCGCGAGATCGGGCGCCTGCAAGCTGATTACGACGCGATGTGGGCGTTGACCAAGCGCAACGTGTCGCAGGCGCAACGCACGGGCATGGTCGGGCCGGGCGGGTCGGTGTTCAAGCTCTTCCTCGCCGACGTGCAAAAGCGGTCGTCGACACTCGCCTACAAGCTTCTCGGGCGCATGACGATGGCCTACAGCGATCTCGGCGGGATGACCGAGATCGATTTCGTCGGCGATCGCGTCTACACGTTGACGCTGTCGATCGCGGCGGGCACGTCGCAGATCCAGCGCAACATCATCGGCGAACGAGTACTTGGCCTCCCAAAGGAGCGTTGATGGACTTCGACCTGTCTTCTGATCAAGAGGCACTGCGCGACGGCGTGCGCGCGTTGTGCGAAGGTCGCTTCACGATCGAGTTCATCCGCACTCTCATCGATGGCGTGGGGGTCGATCGCGGCCGCTGGCGCGAGTTGGCCGACACCGGCGTGTTCTCGTTGGTGCTGCCCGAATCTGCGGGCGGTGTCGGCTTGGGTTACGCCGACGCAGCCGTCGTGTTCGAAGAGCTCGGCCGCGCGTTGGTGCCGGGACCATTGGTCGGTACTTTTCTCGCCGCCGGTGTGCTCGACGGCGCTGCGACTGGCGAGACGATCGTCGGGCTCGTCGAGCGTCCCCGCGCCGACGACGGGTTTGGCGACGGCCGCACACAGGCGGCCTACGTCGAGTACCTCGGCGCGCTCGACGCATTGCTCGTCATCGACGACGACGGTGTGTGGCAGGTCGACGCGGCGGCACTCTTGGCGGAGGCACGCCAGCCAAAGCCACTCGATCCGTTGACGCCGGTGTGGCGGGTCGAGAACTTGCCCCAAGGCACTCGGGTCGCCGACGCCGCCGCGGCGCAACGGTGGCGGGAGGTCGGTGCGACGTTGACATCGGCGTTGCAACTCGGCGTGGCGACCGGCGCGTGCGACTTGGCCACCGAATACGCGAAGAGTCGTATGCAATTCGGCAAACCGATCGGCCAGTTTCAGGCGGTCAAGCACATGTGTGCCGACATGGTGACGCGCAACGAGGTGTGTCGTGCCGCGGTCTACTGGGCCGGTTGCGCGCTCGACGATCCCGAGGTGGGCGACCCTGCCCGGGCCGCATCGGTCGCTCGCATCCAGGCCGATCACGCATCGAGCGAGAACGGCAAGGATTGCGTGCAAGTTCATGGCGGCATGGGTTACACGTGGGAAGTCGACGCGCATCTGTTCTTGAAGCGCGGTTGGGTGCTCGCGACGCAGTTCGGCTCGGCCGACGAGCACGCCGAGCGCATGGCGACCTACGTCTGAAGCGGTTCGCTTCGCATGGCCCGCCTCGATCGTCTCGTCGACCCGGCCGATGCGTGGGGCGCTGATCGCAACGCGTCGTCCTACGAGCGCGGCCGGCCGTCGTACCCGCGGGGCGCGGTGGAGCACCTCGCGCGTGTGTTGTCCATAGGACCCGGCCGCACAGTGGTCGATCTCGGCGCCGGCACCGGGAAGTTCACTCGTCTCTTGGACGCCACCGGAGCCACGGTGGTGGCCGTCGAACCTCAGGCCGCCATGCGTGCCGAATTGTCCGCGAATTTGGCATCCGTCGAGGTGCTCGACGGCGGTGCCGAATCCATTCCGTTGCCCGATGCGTCGGTCGATGTCGTGTGCGCCGCCACCGCCTTTCACTGGTTCGACCACGAGGTCGCCATGCCCGAGATCGCGCGGGTACTGCGCGACGGCGGCGGCCTCGGCCTCATTTGGAACGAGCGTGACGAGCGTGTGCCCTGGGTGCGCGAGATGACCGAGATCATTCGCTGGGACGGGTACCGGCCCTATGGCATCGACTTCGACTGGCGGCCATTCATCGGGCTCGGCGGGTTTTTCAACTACGACGGACGCATGCAAGTGCCCTACGCGCAACTACTCGATCGCGCGTCGTTCATCGATCGTGTGTCGTCGATCAGCTACATCTCGACGCTGAGCCCCGAGGAGAGGGCGCCGCTGCTCGCTCGTTGCGCCGAATTGGTTGCCGATTTCGATGAGCCGTTCGAGCTGCCGTATCAATGTGATGTCATCTGGGC
>JBDTLT010000185.1:0-11390 GCA_039934635.1 Acidimicrobiales bacterium | reverse complement strand
CGTTCTCGGGTGACGCGTCGTCGATGGCGATCCACGCGCTGGTCGCGATGAGCGGACGCATTGGCCAGTAGTGACCCTCTTGGTGCCATTGCACCGCCTTGCCGACTCCCGGCGGTTTGGCGAAGACGCTGCTGCCCCACAAGATGATGTCCGGTCCGATGACCTGTTCGACGAGATCGAGCAGCGACGGCTCGATGAGCACCTTGAAGATCTCCTCACCACCGTCGAGGCCGTTGATGCCGTCACGGTTGGGGAGGTGGGCCACCAGCACGAGGTCTGGATCCCGGGTCGCGGTCTGGTCGATGATGCGGTCGGCGGCCCCCCGTAACCGCGCCAACGCATCGTCGGGCAGGTGGTAGCCGCAGGGGACGACCTGGCCGTCTCGTTCGTAGGTGGAGAGTTCCTCGTCGGTGAGCAACGCGGCCGAAAACGACATGCGCCGATGGTAGCGAAGGGGCCGGAGCAGCCCCGGGACCGGGTTCCGCATGGAGTCGGGGGCGAGGGCGCTGGTACGGTCCGGGTGAATCGGAGAGTGGGATGACCATGGGTGCAGAAGTCGACGAAGCGTTCATCCGGCGAGCGGTCGAGACGGCCGACCTCGCCGCCGTGCGGGTCGCGCTGTTCCAGGCCACGAAAGACCCCGAAGTCGAGGCGCTCGGCCCCGTGGCACAGCTCAGCCCGGACGACCGCCAGAAGTTGATCGCGAAGGCGGTCGACTACCTGAAGACCAAGGCCGCAGCGACCACGCTCGACAAGCCGACCGAAGCCGAGTTGCAACACCTGATGGAAATGGCGACCGGTGTCGCGATGACCAATCAAGAGTTCTTGGCGCGCCGTGATCTACCGGCATTCGACGAGCGACCATGGAACGCCGAGTGGCCCGAAGGTGTCAAGGAGAAGATGCCCGCAGATTTCCACGTCGCGGTAATCGGCGCCGGCTTCAGCGGCCTTGCGGCCGGTGCGCAGTTCGAAAACCTCGGCATCCCGTACACGATCTACGAACGCCGGCACGAGGTCGGTGGTGTGTGGAGCATCAACAAATACCCCGACGCCCGCGTCGACACCGCGAGTTCGACCTACGAATACAACTTCGAGAAGAACTATCCGTGGTCCGAATACTTCGCGCGGCAATCCGAGGTGCAGGGCTACCTCGAGTACGTCTCGAAGAAGCACGGCATGTGGGAGCACCTCAGCTTCAACAGCGATTTGAAAGAAGCGCGTTGGGACGCGGACCGGTCCGTGTGGCACCTGACGTTCGGGCGCCCTGACGGCTCGACGTTCGAGGCCGAGGCCAACGCCGTCGTCAGCGCGGTCGGGGTCTTCGCCAACCCGAAGTTCGTCGACTTCGCCGGCAGCGAGGCGTACGGCGGCAAGATCGTGCATCCGACGCAGTGGTCGCCCGACTACGACGTGGCCGGCAAGTCGGTCGCCGTGATCGGCAACGGCTCGACTGGCGTGCAGTTGGTTGCGCCCATCGCGAGGGACGCAAAGCAGGCCTACGTCTTCGTGCGAACGGCACAGTGGATCAGCCCGCGTCCCAAGTATGGAGAACCCATCGAGCCCGAGATCCGTTGGCTGCTCGACACGATGCCCGGCTACTGGAATTGGCAGCGCTACACGGCGACCGCGTCGCTGTTCGAGTCACACGACCTCATGGTGGCCGATCCCGAATGGCAGGCTCAGGGTGGCTATGTCAACAAGAAGAACGACGCGGTGCGCGAGATGCTCACCAACTACATCAACACAGAGGTAGGAGGACGCGCCGATCTCATCGAGAAGCTCGCTCCCGACCATGCGCCGATGACGCGGCGGCCAGTCGTCGACAACGGTTGGTACAAGGCGCTCACGCGCGACAACGTCGAGTTGGTCACCGACGGCATCCGCCGGTTCACGCCGACCGGCATCGAGACCGAAGACGGCACCGTACGCGATGTCGACTACGTGATCACCGCGACGGGTTTCGACGTCATCAAGTTCCTCTGGCCGGCGGACTACGTCGGTGTCGATGGTGCGCATCTGCACGACCGTTGGTCGAAGGACGGTCCGCGTGCGTATCTCAGCCTGATGGTGCCCGACTTCCCCAACATGTTCATGCTCTATGGGCCCAACTCGCAGCCGGTCTCCGGGGGCACTTCGCTTCCCGCGTGGTACCAGATCTGGTCGCGTTACATCTCGCAGTGCCTCATGGAGATGATCGACAAGGGCTGCACCAAGGTGCAAGTCACCCACGCCGCCCACGATCGTTACAACCAGGCGCTCGACATCGAAGCCTCTGGGCTCTTGTTGCTCAACGACGCGCCGTCGATCGAGAAGAACTACTACGTCAACGAGTTCGGTCGGATACAGGTCAACGCGCCGTGGCAGTCGCCGTACTTCTACGAGATGTGCATCACACCCGACTGGAACGACCTCGAGCTTTCCTAGTCGGCGAGCGCGGCGGCCCGTGTCGGTTAGGGCGTTTCGGTGAGACGCCTGCGCATCGGTGTTCTCGGCGCGGCCAAGATCGTCCCCAACGCGTTGATCAAGCCGGCAAAGGCGAACGGAGAGGTCGAGGTAGCCGCCATTGCCGCGCGCGACCCGAAGCGGGCGGCGGCGTTCGCCCACAAGCACGGGATCGAGACGGTGCATCCCAGCTACGAAGCACTCGTGGCCGATGCCAGTCTCGACGCGGTGTACATCCCGTTGCCGAACGCGTTGCACGGTCGGTGGACGATTGCCGCGCTGGACGCCGGGTTGCATGTCCTGTGCGAAAAGCCATTCACGGCAAACGCGGATGAAGCGCAGCTCGTCGCCGATGCCGCGGACGCGAGCGGCCTCGTGGTGATGGAGGCGTTTCATTGGCGCTACCACCCGCTGGCCGCACGCATGATCGAGATCGTGCAAGGCGGCGAGCTCGGCGATCTTCGCCACATCGAGGCGGCGATGTGTTTCCCCAACTTCAAGCGCAGCGACATTCGGTGGCAACCCGAGTTGGCCGGCGGCGCGCTGATGGACGCCGGGTGTTACACGATTCATTGGGCCCGCACGTTGGCCGGCACCGAGCCCGAGGTCACGTGGGCCGCGTCGCTTACGCGGGGCTACGGCGTCGACCGGCGTACCGAGGTCGACCTCGCCTTTCCCGATGGAGCGACCGGATACCTGCTCGCCTCGATGTGGTCGGCCTCGTTCTTGCGGCTGATGGTCCGCGTCGAGGGGACCAAGGGCACGCTCAAGGTGCTCAATCCGATCGCGCCCCAGTACGGCTCGCGCATGACGGTTGCGGTGGACGGCGAGAAGCGTCGTGTCAAAGTCGCCGCCGACGGGTCGACATACGACTACCAACTCCGTGCGTTCGTGGCCGCGGTGCGTGACGGTGCGCCCACACTCACTCCGCCTTCGGAGAGCGTCGCGAACATGCGCGTGATCGACGCCGCGTATCGGGCGGCTGGCCTCGAACCTCGGGGCGGCGGCCTCGTCTAGGCCTCGCGGCGCGTTTTCGAGGTCACGGTGACCGGAAGTGATTCGGGGCCGTTGGCCCAGAACACCTTGATCTTGCGGTACTCGTAGTCGGTGTCGAGCTGTGCGTGCTCGAAGCGGTCGAGGAACTCCTCGATCGCGACGCGCGCTTCGAGCCGGGCCAGTGGCGCGCCGGGGCAGAAGTGCGGCCCGGCGCCGAATGACAGGTGATCCTTTGCGTTCGGCCGGTCGACGCGAAACTGGTCAGGCTCGTCGAAGACTGCCGCGTCGCGGTTCGCTCCGGCGATGCTGAACACCACGCGTGCGCCGCACGGTATCGGCACGTCGCGCAGGTCGACGTCGGTGACCGTCGTGCGGGGCTGGATGAGCACCGGAGGGTCGCGCCGCAATGACTCCTCCACCAATGCCGCGATGAGCGTGCGGTCGGCCCGCACGCTCTCGAGCAGCGTCGGTGTCGTCAGCAGTTCGTAGAGCGCGTTGCCGATGAGATTGGTGGTGGTCTCGTTGCCCGCCATGATGAGGTGCGCGATCGAACTGCGGATCTGTGTGCCGTTGAACCGTGAGCCGTCGACCTCGGCGTGCACCATGCGGCTGATGAGGTCGTCGCGTGGGTTCGTGAGGCGATCGGCGGCGAGATCGTCGATGTATGCGCAGAACTCCGGATGCGCACCCTGTAGGCCATCGCCTCGCTCGGACTTGTTCTGTGTGGCGTAGTCGCCGCTGACGACCTCTTCGCTCCACGCCCGGAACCGCACGAAGTCTTCACGGGGCAAGCCGATGATGTGGGCGAGCACCTGCGACGGGATCGGCACCGCGTAGTCCGCGACGAGATCGGCGCGGCCGCGCTCGATCATGTCGTCGAGCAACGAACGGCTCAGTTCGCGTACGAATTGCTCGGACGCGGCGACGAGTCGTTGGTGCAGCGCAGTCATGAGCAACTGCCGTAAGCGGGTGTGGCGCGGGCCTTCGATCTCGCCCGTCAACTGTTCGTCGTCGGGCACGACGACATCGAGTGCCCGCATCTTGCCCTCGTGGGAGAAGACCTTGACGCGCGGCCCGCCGTCTCTCAGTGCGGCGGCAACATCGTCATGGCGCGACGCGAAGTAGAAGCCCGAGTCGAGATGGGCCACGGGACAACGAGCACGCATCTCGGCGATCTCGTCATAGGGCACTTCGGTCAGATTGTTGTCGAACGGGTCCAACTTCTGCACGTTTGAAATCTCCTCTGACCGGCGGCGTCGATGGTAGTGGCCGGCGATACACGACGTTCGTTGTCAGTGGTCGTCCGTACGATCGCATCCAACAGGGAGTTGAGCATGGATCGCCATCAGGTACCCGCGGATCAACCCGCGCCGCCCACGCCCGCGCCAGGCCGGGCCGCGTTACTACGTCACCTTCGGCTGGTGGAGGCCGCGCAAAGTGTGCCCCGGCGCACGTGGCGCGACGTGGTCGGCGACGACGACTGGGAGGGCCGTTCGCTCGATCGATTGGCGCGCTTCGCTGGCGGCGTCGACGCACTTGGCTCCCTCGACCGCGCGCCGCTGCCGGCGTCCGAGCCATTTGATGCCGTCGATATCGACCGAGCCGATCTTCCCGCGGTGCAGGCCGTGCTGGCCGCCGTGCACGACAAGCGGCCGCCATATATCGACGCGCTCAACAAGATTTGCGGGCCGTACATGCCTCCGTGGCTGCAAGACGAATACATCACCATCTTGCACCGGCTCATCGCCCGAGCCGCCCGCCGCGGTCTCACGCACTGGCACCGCGACCCTCGGCGCATGGCCGCGGCATTCGTCTGGATCGCACTCGGGGGCAACGTCGCGCTGGGCCGGGGTGGCAAAGTGCCGGCACAAGACATCTGGCGGTGGTACGCCGTCAACGATTGCCGGGCACTCGCGCGACGTCTGTGTGTCGACGCGAAGCTCGGGTCGCTCTATCCGCCAGACGATGATCCGATGCCACTCAGCGATTTGCACGTCGTCTTCGGTGACGTACGGGTGCTTCACTCCTCGTTTCGCGCGTACCTCATCAAGCAACGTGACGTGTACGAGCAGTTGATCGTCGACAGCGATGCACGACGATCGTCGCGGCGTCCGGTCCAGATGGTCGGCGACGGACAGCTTCATTTCAGGGGACGCCATCTCCGGCCGCTGTGGGCATTCAAGGCGCCTAGTACCACTGGCCGGGCCTCGGTGATGGTGGCGTTCGGTCAGAGCACCGATGACGACGACTACGAACTCGTTGGCTTGTCGGTGCCTGACGCGCGCCTGCTCTTGAGCCTGGTGCAAGATGCGGTCGACGCGCCCTCCACTTCTGGCACGATGAAGGGCGTGCGCAACGAGAAGAGCAGTTCGTGAGCGACACAACGAACAACCGCCTGGGGGTCTCGGCTCCGCACGCCGTGGTGGTGGGCGACGCAACCTGCGCCGAACTCATCGAGCGTTGCTATGACGAAGGGTGGACCGACGGGTTGCCGGTCGTTCCACCCGATGAAGCCGCGGTGCACGGTTTCCTGGCGGCGCTTCGGTGGGACCCGGACGAGGTTCTGCTGTTCGAGCCCGTGCGGGGCGTGTCGGTGTACGCCGGCGCGGTGGCGGTCAACGCGCTGATGGCGGGGTGCCGCCCCGAGCATCTGCCCGTCGTTCGCGCCGCGCTGCTCGCCATGGCCCACGAAGATTTTCGGGTGCACATTCCCTCGAGCAGCACCGGTGGTGCGGCGCCGGTGGTAGTCATCAATGGCCCCATCCGTCACGACATCGATCTCAACTGTGGCGTCAATGTGTTCGGCGCGGGGCGTCGGGCCAACGCGGTGATCGGCCGTGCGCTGCGACTGATCCTCTGGAACTGTCTCGGGGCGCGATCCGGCGAATTGGATCTCGCCACGTTGGGTTGGTTCGGCAAATACTCCGCCTGCTTCGGCGAACGCGAAGAGGTCAGCCCCTGGTCGCCGTTGCACGTACGACGTGGTTTCGCCGCTGACGTCAGCACCGTCACGGTGTTGGCCTGTGAGTCGCCCCACAACATCCTCACGGCCAGCGGTGTCGACGCGGATGCGGTCCTGTTCACGGCCGGTGATGTTCTCGCGTCGCTCGGCAGCCACAGCGACGGTCAGGGCTTTGTCGTCGTCGGTCGCGAGCACGCGCAGATCTTGAGTCGGGCCGGTTGGACGATCGAGGCGTTGCAAGCGCATCTCTTCCATGCCAGTCGGCGCACCCTCGCGGATCTCAAGCGCGCCGGCCGCCTCGAAGGTGCGATCGAGCCGGGCGACGAGGTCGCGACCCGCCCGCGCGGGCGCACCCCCGACGATCTGCTCATCCTCGTCGCCGGCGGCGACGCCGGCGCTTCGTCGGCCTGGTTCCCGACATGGTCGCGGGGCCGAGGCAGCGTCGCCGTCACCGCACCGATCGATCCGCGCGTCGGCCCGCCGGTAGGGTCCGTGCCCGGGCCCGGTGATGCGCCGGGTCTCGGCGACGGGAGACCCAAATGACCGCAGCGCAGCGCGCCGCACGGGCGATGCGTCTGTTGCCGCCGACTGGTTGGGGACTGACCGGCGCGTTCTCCGCGGCACCGAGGCCGACTTCCTTCGAGGGCATGACGCTCGGGCTGCTGGCCAACAGCAAGGCCAATAGCGCGGCGATCCTCGACTCGGTGGCCGCCGCACTGGCGCGACGCCACCGCATCGCCGGAGTCGTGCGCGCGAGCAAGGCGCACCCCAGCCTCCCCGTGTCAGAAGACGTCTTGGCGATGTTCGCCCAGCACGTGCAAGTCGTGCTCACTGCGATCGGTGATTGAGGGTCCTGTAGCTCGTGCAGTGTGCACGACGGCATCACGTTCGAACGACGGGGCATTGCGGCCGCCGTCGTGATCACCGAGCCCTTCGTGGGCGCCGCTCGCGCGATGGCAGCATTCGACGGCGCCCCGGCCTTTCGTTGGGCCACCATGTCGCATCCGACCGCCGAGCTCACTGGCGGTGCGATCGACGCGGCTGCGATGCTCGTGGTGCCAGTCGTCGAGGCAATCGTGCTCGGTCACGGTCGTTGAACATGGGGGGTCAGTGGACACAGGTGAAGAGCGCACATTGGCCACATCCGCGGTGTTTCGCGAGCTGCTCCGCTGTCTCGGCGACACGGCTGACCAGTTCGAGCGGGGAGGCCACGACGAGCTCACGACGCTCGAGGGCTACCTCTGGCTGATCGAATACAGCTCGGCGATGCTCGAGCAGTACGTCCACGCCGATGCGCGCCACCCGATCGTCATGCCGATGGTGACGCCGTTTCGCCGCTTCCAAGGCGACCTCAGCCTGGCCCGGCACAACTACGTCGCCGAACTCGATCCCGCGTACACCTACCGACTCCGTTGCGTGCCCGGTACTGCCGCATTCCATTCGGTCACCGTGCACGGCGGCGAACACGGTGGGGGACAAGCCGATCGCGTCGTCGGCAAGCTGAGCAGCGACGAGTTGATCCTCGCCCGCGGCGGCACGTTCGACATCATCCTCAGTCGCGACGAGCGCGACGGCAACTGGATCCCGCTGGGCGACGAACCGGGCAGCCTCATCACTCGCGAGTTCTTCGACGACGCGCCGGCAGTGCGGCGCGAAGCGCGTTGGCACATCGAAAACCTGTCGGCGCCCGTGCCCGCGCGTCTCGACGATGCGCGTATGGCCGGTGGTTTGCAGAGCGCGCTCAACAACGTGAAGCTCGCCGCCGAACGGTATCCACGGCCGATCGGCCAGCCCGTGTTCGGCCGCGGCAACGTCAACGAGTTCGCCGCGTTCCATCAATTCACCCCGGGCGCCGTCACCGGCTGGGGCAACCTCGATGCGATTCACACGACGATGCCCTACGCGCTCGAGCCCGACGAGGCGATCGTGATCGATGGCGGCGCCGCCGTCGATTGTGCCTGGTGGGGTATCACGCAGAACAACCGCTATCTCGCCAGCTTCGGCGCAGGCGAACCGGTGCACCTCGCCGGCCGCTCGGTCCACGTAGACGGCGACGGCAACTGGGCTGCCGTGCTCTCGCCCGTCGACCCCGGTCGACCCAACTGGTTGTCCACTGCCGGGCACCGCCACGGTGTGGTGCGCATCCGGTGGCTGTTGGCCAAGGCGATGCCGCCTTTGCCTCGCACCTCGGTCGTCAGCGTGCGCGATCATGGCGACCGGGTCAACGGCGGCTGAGAGAGTGGAGCGCGATTGCTGAGCGGATTCGCCGAAGACGAGGTCCTCGATCTCTATCGCCGAATGCTGCTCGTTCGGCGATTCGAAGAGGGCGCGGCGCAGTTGTACCGCGACGGCGACGTGCCGGGCTTCGTGCATGTGTCGCTCGGTCAAGAAGCGACCGCGGTCGGCGCGTGCTGGCCGCTGCGCCTATCCGACGGCATCGTCTCGACGCACCGCGGTCACGGGCACTGCCTGGCAAAGGGCGCGGAGCCGGTCGGGATGTTCGCCGAGCTGATGGGCAGATCCACCGGCACCTGCGGCGGCTTCGGCGGGTCGATGCACATCGCCGATGTCGCTCGCGGGGTCTTCGGCGCGAACGGCATCGTCGGTGCGGGCCTGCCCATCGCTGCCGGCATCGCGCAGGCGATGCGGTTGCGGGACCGCGACGACGTGGTCGTGGCATTCTTCGGCGACGGCGCGGTCGCGACGGGCGCATTCCACGAGGCAATGAACCTCGCGGGTCTGTGGCGTTTGCCGATCCTGTTCCTCTGCGAGAACAACCACTACGCGGAGTTCACCGACGCCTCGACGCAGCATCGCGTGCCCGTCATCGAGCGAGTGCATGGCTACGGGTTCGAAGGCGTCGCCATCGACGGCAACGATGTTCTGGCCGTGGCCGCGACCGCTCGAGACCTCGTCGCTCGCCTACGCGTCGGCGAAGGCCCGTTTCTCGTCGAAGCCGACACCTACCGTTGGCACGGCCACTACGAAGGTGATCAAGCGCGCTACCGCGACCCTGACATCCATGCGACGCTGCTCGAGTCTGATCCGGTGGCGCGGTGCGCTCGTTTGCTCGATGGCCATGGGTTGCACTCGCAACGTGCAGCAGTCGACGCAGCGGTCGAGTCCGCAATCGCCAACGCCATCGACGAGGCACGCGCCGCGCCCCCGCCCGATCCTTCGTCGCGCGGCGCCTTCGTCACTCGGGCTCGACCGGTCATAGCCGAGGGCGCCGTCGCCGCGGATGCAGAGGCCTTCCGCGTGATGGACGCCGTGCGCGAGGCGCTACTGACCGAGTTGGAGGACCGCGACGACGTGTGGTTGGCCGGGATCGACGTGGGCGCCGGTGGCAACATCTATGGCATCACGCGCGGCTTGTGGAGTCGCTTCGAGCACCGCGTCCTCGACACGCCGATCGCGGAGACCGCGATCGTGGGTCTGGCCGTCGGTGGCGCCATGGCCGGCACGCGTCCCGTCGTCGAGATCATGTACATGGACTTCATCGGTGTCTGTCTCGACCAGATCATGAACCAAGCGGCGAAGCTGCCCTTCATGACCGGTGGGTCGGCCTCCATGGCGCTCGTGATCCGCACGCAGATCGGCGCCGGCCGTTCGTCGGGGGCGCAGCATTCGCAGAGCCTCGAGGCCATGCTGGCGCACATCCCGGGCTTGGTCGTGGTGATGCCCTCGACGCCCGCCGATTTCTATGGGCTGCTGCGCGCATCGATCGCGGATCCGAACCCGGTCGTCTTCGTCGAACATCGCTTTCTCTACGGCAAGAAAGGCCCGCGGCCACCGCGTGACCACCTCGTGCCCATCGGCGTCGCCGCGGTCCGCCGCGAAGGCCGCGACCTCACGATCATCTCGTGGTCGAAGTGCGTCGACCACTGCCTGGACGCGGCCGAGCGAGCGGCCGCACAAAGCATCGATGCGGAGGTCATCGATCTGCGCACCATCGCACCGCTCGATACCGCAACTCTGATGGCGTCGGTCGCCAAGACCGGCCGCGTGCTCATCGTGCACGAGGCCGTCACTGCGGGCGGTTTCGGTGCCGAGCTCGCGGCCCGCATCGCAGAGGAATGCTTCTTCTCGCTCGACTGCCCGCCCCGTCGACTGGGCGCACCCTTTACGCCGGCGCCCTATGCGCCATCGCTCGAAGAAGGCTACGTCCCCGACGCCGAGCAGATCCTCGCGGCCATCGTCGAGCTCAGCCGTCAGTAGAACAACGATCGTGAGAGGCTGCCCGCATGGATGACGACTATCGAGAGCTTGCCAACATCGTCGGGCTCTTCTCCCATCACATCGATCAACGAGACTTCATTGCGCTGGCGGCGCTGTTTTCCGACATGACCTATCGCAGCAACGGCATCGACTACGCGGTGACCGGTGAGGGCGATCTCGCCGAGTTCTACGAGCGCGTCGTCGACGAGGCCAATGAGCGATTCGCCGGCGACCCCGGCGATGCGAAGACCGTGCGGCACCAACACGTCTTCACCAATCTCGTTGTCGAAATCGCAGATGATCGGCAGGCGGCGACGTGTAGTTACTACGGCACCGTGTTCGCGCACAGCGAGCGCAAGCCGCACACAGCGCGCTGGTCGGGGCGCTACCACGATCAGTTCCGCCGCATCGACGGTCGCTGGCGCATCGTCGAGCGACTGCAGCTCACTGACTACCCCGCGGGCTATCGCCCCGCGCGTTAGCCGCGCGCGTTCGATCGCCTACTGCACTTCGTACCAGAGGTCGTCTTCGTAGGCGACGGTGGTGTCGTTGTAGAAGCGGACGTGGATGCGGTACCAGCCGGTGTTGTAGAGGGCGGGGCGGTCGGTGAGCCAGCACCAGTCGACGGATTCGCCGGGTTGGAGTTCGCGGATGCCGTCGGCGATCGTCGAGCGTGATTCGCTGCCGTCGGGTGCGTATTCGCTGCGTTCGAACCACCAGCCGGTGACTGCTTCGCTGCCTTCGTTGGCGAGCCCGTAGTCGACTTGGTAGA
>JBDTLT010000184.1:0-11418 GCA_039934635.1 Acidimicrobiales bacterium | reverse complement strand
GGTACAGCAAGACGTCGTCGAGGTTGTCGCCGAGTGCTGCGGCGAGACCGGCGAGCACTTGCCCTTCGCTGCCTCGTATGCCGAGATCGGCGGCCGTGCGCATGAAGGCAGAGTCGTTGGGTGCGAAGACGGTGAAGGGCCCAGGACCCGACAGTGCGTCGGCGAGGCCGGCGGCGAGCACTGCGTCGCGTAGGATGTCGTAGTCCCAGGGATTGTTGTCGAACGTGCCTGGCGCGCCGCTGGCGCTTACCACGACCCCAACGATGTTCTCGCGGTTGGACCCCGTCGCGTCCGCGGGGATCGCGGCGGTGACGAGCCCAGCGAGAGCAATCGCCACCGCTGCAAGTGATTTCCGTACCATTTGTGTCTCCGTTCGTAGGGTTTTGTGCACTACGACCGAAACACGTCGCCGGATGCAATCGATCGGAAAATCCCTGCCCTTCGGTTGACCGACATCGACAACGAACTGAATTCGGCGAACACAGCGACGCCTGGCAAGTGTCCGCGCCCTGTCGCTCACGAGAGACGGCATGCTGGACGATCAAGGAACCGCTGGTCTGATCGAAGTCCAGGCGCGCTAAGGGGCAGTTTCAGGCGAGGACGCCGCGTAGCACGCTGACGCCGGAGTGGGTGGGGACGCCGTCGACCGGCTCGATCGATAGGTCGACGATGGGGAAGGCATTGGTGGCGACGCCTGCGGGGATGATGTAGCGGCCGTTGCCGTGCACGGGACCTATCGACACCATGCCTTTGACTTGTCGGTCGATGAGCCACAGCTCGAAGAACTCGCCGTTGATCTTGGGCAGGTTGCTGACGTCGAGATCGATGGCCCGTGAGCCGTCGTCGAGTACGACCAACCGTGCCCGGCCGGTGCTCGATGCGCCGGCAGGATCGAGGCCGGCGTTCGACAGCGCGACTTCGTCGATGGTGCGCACGTGGTCGCCGGCACGTACGACGGCGAAAGCGATCAGCGCGCACGCCGCCGCACCCACCAATGCCACGCGGGTGAGCATGCGCCGCCGACGTGAGCGGTGTTCGTCGATCGCGTGCACCGTCGCGGTGTGTTCATCGGCGTCGACTTCGTGGGCGATCTTGGTCCAGAGGTCAGCGGGTAGCGTGAATTGGCGGCGATCCTCGGGTGTGAGTTGGCGTCCCAGCTGCATGAGATCGTCGTAGCCTTCGTAGTCGGTGGTCTCAGTCATAGTCGCGCTCGATGTGACGCCGTAGGCGGGCCAGACCGCGACGGATGTCGCTCTTGACGGTACCGAGCGGTAACGCGCAGCGCTCTGCGATCTCTGCGTGGGTCAGGTGCTCGAAGAAGGCGAGCTCGACGAGCCGCCGGGGTGCCGGCGGCAACCGTTCGAGCGCATCGGCCAACAGGACGCGGTCGAGCATCTCGTCAACGCCCGACGGCACCGCGGCAGTTGCGTCATCGATCTCACCGACGACCATCTGTCGTTGTCGCGCTCGCAACACATCGATGATGCGATGCTTGGTGATGCCGGCGAGCCATCCGCCGAGACTGCCGCGCCGCATGTCGAACTGTGCGCGGCCACGCCACGCGGAGACGAAGACCTCTTGCGTGGTATCGGCGGCGAGATCGGCACCGAGCGCACGCCGGCACATGGTGTACACCATCGACCCGTGCGCCTCGTACGCCCGCTCGAGCGCGTCGACGCCGCCCTCAGCGAAGGCGGCGTCGACGTCGTCGACTTCTCGCAACGGTGTGATATCGGCAGAAGGAGACACGCGCCAACTCTGGTGGTCGACCTCGATTGGTCGAATCAATGTAGTCCCAGTCACCATCGGCTGTGTCCGGGCTACATCCTCGGCCGGCCTGCTCACATCGCCGGCGGGAGTAGCACCTTGTCGATCACGTGGATGACGCCGTTCGACGCCGCGACGTCAGCCTGCACGACCTTGGTGTCACCGTTGAGGTAGACGTCGCTGCCCTTGATCGTGATCCCCACCGTGGCGCCGTTGACCGTCTTGGCGGTCTTGCCGTCGAGCTTGAGAACTTCCGACGCCGGCACCTTGCCCGCCACAACGTGGTAGGTCAGGATCGACGACAACTTGGCCTTGTCGGCGAACAATTGATCCTTGGTGACGTTCAGCGACTTCAACGCCGCAGCAAACGCATCATCGGTCGGAGCGAACACCGTGAACGGGCCAGTCCCTTTGAGCGTCGTGACCAGATCGGCCTTCGTCAACGCTTCGGCCAACACCGTGAACTTGCCCGCACCTACTGCGGTGTCGACGATGTCCTTCGTCGCCGCGGCAGGTGTGGTTGCCGCTGGTGACGTCGAAGCAGGCGTGGTGTTACTGCTGTCATCGTCGCCGCATGCGACGGCGACGAGACCGATTGCCAACGCGAGCGCGAAGACCTTGAGCTTGTTTCTTGACACGATCGTGCTCCTATTTGGAATGTTTCCCTAGCACTACGCCGATCGGGCGCTCATGGATGCAAGAAGCTGCGGACGCAGAAGTCAGTGCTCCACGCACGCGTTAGTCCAGCGATGAAAAGAGCGCGCTTGGGATCGCCTTACGTGTATGGCGGTTCGAACAACCGGTCGTTTGCGACGATCACGCAAGGAAGCCAAGGCCCAAGGTCCCCGGGTCCTTCGCGGCGTCTCCCCCTGCTTCGTGCGGATGAAGGTCGAAGGCGGCTGGGTGCACGCCTCCTCTCCCGCCGCCAAGGGCACGCTCGCGCTCAGCGGGTCGCGACCACCAGGGCGCCGGGACCGCGCATAATCGACCCCGATGGTCGCGCCCTTTCGTGATCGATCAGCCGCAAGGAGGGCATGCGCTCCAGCAGCACGCACACCGCGGTCGCGATCTGCCGGCGGGCGAGGTGCGCGCCGGGACAGTGGTGGCTCCCGAACCCGAACGTGAGCACACGGGTGGGTCGGCGGGCGATGTCGAAGCGCGCCGGTTCGTCGTAGGCCTCGGGGTCACGGTTCGCCGCGGCGATGCCGAACAGGACTTGCGTGCCGGCCGTAAGTCGTCGACCCGCGACCGTCGCGTCGTAGGGGACGAGTCGCGGCAGGATCGCGAGCGGCGGCTCCCAGCGGAGCATCTCGTCGACGGCGTCGAGCGCAGCACCGGGGTCGCGGCGCAGGGTCGCCATGGCCTCGGGATGGGTCAAGAGCGCGTAGAGCGTGTTGCCGAGTCCGTGGAAGGTCGTCGACGCACCGGCAGCGAACAACGCACGGACGTGCGAGCGGACCTCCTCGTCGGTGAGGCGACGGCCGTCGCGCGCCGCAGCGCACATGGCCGACAGGAGATCGTTGCGAGGCGAGGCGCGACGCTGTATCAGGGCGTCGTCTATCTCTGCGGTGAGCGCCGCCGCCGCCGCCAGACCCTGGTCGGGAGCGACCGAGTAGCTCAGGATCCCGAACGACCAGTCCCGGTAGTCCGGCACACGATCGAGTTGCGCGTCGAGCCCAGTCTTGTCGGCGAACACCGCGAACGGCACCACCGACGCGAACTCGGCAACGAGATCGACCTCGGACCGACCGCCGAACCGGTCGATCACCGAGTGCACGATCGCGGGCACTCGATCCTCGACGTACCGGGCCACGGGCCGCGCGTGGAGATCGCCGGTCGACAACAGCCGCAACATGTCGTGCTCCGGGCCGTCGACGCTCTCGAAAGTGACACCCTGGCACGGCTCGATCGAGTACTTGTAGGTGGCGCCGGCCGGCAGCTCCACGTCGTTGCGGAACGCGGCGTCGAGATCCGCATAGGTCGCGATCAGGGGGACCGGCGCGCCGCCGAACTGCACCGTGGGCAGCGGATCGGACGCGCGTAGCCGGTCCATCTCGGCGTGGAAGGCCTCCCCCGGGAGGAAGGACACGCCCCCCATCAGGTCGAGTGCAAAGTCAATCGACGGCGAATCCATCTCCGGACAGTCTCCCCCTCGAACGCGGCGCGCCCCGCCGACGACCGCCAACGTAGTCGGCCCTCGGGTTGCCGACCGATGGCCGGCAACCGTCAGGCCGGGCGAGGATGAGAATGGTCAACCGAGGTTGATACAAGGGGAACGCCGAGCGGCGCTCGATGGCTTGATGGACGACCGCGGGGATCAAGCGCTTCGCGGCCCGTGCGTCAACAACCACCACGGGGTCCCGAAGGAGGAACAACGCGCCCTATGCCGCCTCCTCGGGTGCGCGGGCGTCTTTCCAGCACCACGTCGAGCCGACGGCCGAGCACAGCATGCAGCTCCCGAACGCCGCCACGCTTTCGAGCGATTCGTAACTCGGCGTCGCGGACAGCCGGGGAGGACTCACCGCGCCTTAAATCCGGTCAGGCGCTGTCTCGCTCGGGGCGCTGAGTGACTTATCGGTCGGTCTCGATCGCCCGGTGGTATTCGTCCTCGTCGCATGCGACAAGGACCGAGCAAGTCGCTGTTCGAGTGACCGCGTTCGCGGTCGATCCGAGGCGGAGGCGACGCAGGCCGGTAAGGCCGCGGGTGCCGAGGGCCACGAGGTCGGGTGACATCTCAGCGAGGTGGCGGTGGATCATCGTGGTTGGTTTGCCGCTGTCGACGCGAACATTGACAGTTGCGCCGGCGGCTTCTAGTCGTTGTCGGGCGCTACTAGTCGCGGTGTCGACATCGACCCGATGGTCGTCGATGGCCAGGATCGTGATCTCGAGCTGGTCGGCCCATGGCAGCTCGGCTAGCACGCTGACGACCCGGGCGGCGTGGGGTGAGCCGTCGGCACAGACGACGACGCTACGCACGCTACGGCCGTGGCGGGCGATGAGGAGCGGGGCCGGAGGGTGAAGGAGCAGCCAGTCTGCCGTGCTGCCGAGGTGCAGTGACTTCAGCAATCCAGGCCCACGCGGCCCGATGACGAGGAGATCACTCTCGCGCGAAAGGACGAGGCGTGGGTCGGCTTCGGCCGTGAGCTCGACGACCTGGGCGAACTGGGCCTCGGCGAACACTTTGCGGGGCTGCGAGGGGTTCCAAACATGGAGTTCGGTGTCTCCGCGAGGGAGCGGCAACCCGGGGATCTCGGGCATGTGGGCGGCGACGACCTCGAGACGCCAACCAGGCCAGCGATGATTGTTGATGAACAACCAGGCGATGTCGGCCGCTGGTGAACGATCGTCACCGAAGACCAGGGTACGGGAGGCGTTCAAGTGGCGGCTCCTGGGCGTTGCATACCAAAGACCACACTGCGGACGCGTCCTACCGTTTGGTCCAGCTGTTCGATTGCCGTGACGATGCGGTCGCTGGCACGGTCGTCGGCCACAAGAGGTAGCGCTACTTGTAGGGACAGTCCCACCGAGAACAGGTCCTCGATGACCGCGTCATACAGGTCCCGGGCGATCAGCTCTTGATCTTCAATCAGCGACAGGGCCTGTTCGATGCCGTCCAGGTTGGGCGCAGCCAGCGCGGCGAGCTCGAGTGGACGACTGCGGTCGAACTCGTCGGTGCCGGCGTCGGGGCCCTCGATGCCGAGGAAGTCGCTGACGTCTCGGTCCTCGATCGCCAAGCCGCGCCGGGACGTGCGCACGATCTGCTCGATGCTGGCACGACGACGAGCGAGTCGCCGGGCAAGCTCGTCGTGGGCCGTGGGGGTGAAGGGGGTGGGCATCTGGCCTCCGGTTTCCGTCGGGTGGACTTCGCTGGCGCGAAGGTCTCTCCCGCCCCCGGAGGGACCGACGCTGCCGGGCCAGTGGGCCGTGGTGACGGCAACGCCGCGTGAGGGATACTCCCCTTCAACCGCGATCTTACGAACCACAGATCACGTATTGCAAGTAGTTCTTTGGCTAGGCGCCGCGCGTCCGGCGCGCCGGCCGAAGACGGCCGAGAGCGGCGAGCAGCTCGCCAATGGTGTGGTCGATCTGCATGGGATGGCGGAGCCGCCCCTCCCGATTGACCGCATAGCGGTTACGCCGCCCTTCGCGGGTGCGAGTGACGTAGCCGCACTCGACGAGGTCAGTGATGATCGACTGCGCCGCCCGCTCAGTGATGCCGACGCGCGCGGCGATGTCGCGTCCGCGGATGTCGGGCTCGTCAGCGATGCAGACCAGGACCTGCGCGTGGTTCGTCAGGAACGTCCAGCCGGGTTTGGCGTCGGCCACGCTGGCACCTCACTCTGCGAATGGCGATCTGCGACTCGTGCATCGTACTTCATGCACCCGACCGACCAGAACATTCACAGAGCCTGGCGCACCGGGCGTTTCTTGCAGATGTACCCGGTGCTGGGACACCTTCGTGGGCAACGGTGAGCGGAACGGGTGAACTGGAGTACGACCTATGAGGACACGTCGTCGGACCGCCAGCGAACCGGCCACGGATAGCTTCCATCGCTCGAAGCCAGCTCACAGCCCAGACCCACCGCCTCATCGACGCCGGTGCGCTGGCCTCGATGAAACCGGGTGTGATGCTGATCAACCCCAGCCGCAGCGCGCTCGTCGACACCGTCGCCGCCATCGACGCGCTCAAGTCCCGACGGCTTGGCTACCTCGGACTCGACGTCTACGAGGAGAGGCTGACCTGTTCTACGAAGACCTATCCAACACCGTGCTCGAGGACGACGTAGTCGCCCGACTGCTCACGTTCCCCAACGTCTTGATCACCGGACACCACGCGTTCTTCACCACAGACGCACTCGAACGCATCGCCGCCGCCACCATCGCCAACCTCACCGCAGCCGACTTCACGAACTCATCGCCGCCAACACGGTCGCCTGACGGCCGGCCCACACCCGTCCTGGCTCGCGTCCCGTCACGCCAACGAGTCGGCGATGCTGCACAACTGCGTGTCGAGCGGCTTGCACGCGCCCAACACCTCATAGGGAGCTCGGACAACGCGGCCGTCGTGGACTCCACGAACACGCCGCGTTCACCCGACGCAACGGCCGCGATGCCGAGCGTCGCGGTCAGCGATCCTCAGCGAGGTCGCCCGCCCCGCTGCACGTGACCAAGGCCCGTGATCCGGTAGTCGAGACCGAACGTGACGCCCGCCAACTCGTCGTCGCTTACCAAATGCTCAGGGACCGACACCACCACCGTAGCTACCACAGGCCGCTTCCAACGCGGCGGCGCCTCGGAAAGACCCGTCGCCCCCGATCACAACCAACGCATCGATGCCCTTGGCTTGAAGCGACGCATCCACGGCGTCAATCCCGCGCGCCGAACACGTCGGTCCGAACAATGGCATATCGCAGCACGTTCTGTGTCTCGTCTGGCGGCTTGGCGACTCTGAAACGAGTGCAAGATCTGTTGCTCGCAGGGTCGCTGTTCGCACTCGGAACCGGCGTACGGATATTGCAGATGCTGAACATCGCCGCACGGTCGCTCCGGGAGGCGTCGAGGTGAGCGGTCATGGCGCCGGGTCTCCCGGTTGTTCGGCGATCGTCGCGCGGGATGGTGCGCGAGGATTGGTTAGGGCATCATGCCCAGCCCTGGCGCTGCCACGGGCGGTAAGGGTTCGAAACGCGGTGAGCGAGACGATGAGCACCGCGACGGCGCTGACCGAAGTGAGCGCGTCGGTTGGCTTGTCGGAGACGAGGAGGCTCTCGATGCCCTTGATGGCGATGAACACTACGAGCACGTCGATAATCGGTTTCTTCAGGTCCTCCAGCGAACGGGCCTCGAGCCACGACGGCAGGGCGAGATCGCCGATGAACAGCTCATAGAGGCCGACCACGACGATCAACTGCACGACCGCGAGCAGATAGGTGTCGATGGCTTCGAGGAGGGAGACAGCGATGAGTTCATCGCGCCATCCTCCGGAGACCATCGTGTCGACGAGCGTGACGGTCTTGGCGATGGCGAGGCCGAACGTGGCGAGCGTGGTGACCGACAAGCCGACGACCGCGGCGAGCGTCAGGTAGCGGACCTGGCCGAGCACCCGCGGAAGCCGTGGCTCGGCGGGTTCGGGTGCCTGCGGGGTTGTACTCATGGTGGTCCTTCAGCGACTCAACGGATCGGCCGAAGGTCTTCCCGCCCGGGTGGGCTGGCCCCGCCGGATCCAATCGATCTTGGTGACGACGGGCCTCGTGGGGCACTCCCCTTCAGGCGTCAAACTAACGAATCAGAATTCGTGTGTCAAATTTCTTGACTTATGATTCGCTCGACCGTATATTGACGGTCGGAGGGGAGTACCCCAACCAAAGCGGCGGTGCCGTCAACACGAGTGGTCGATGCCACTCCGGCCCGCACACCTGTCTTCGACAGGTCGGGGGAGACCTCCTGTTCGAACGGCACGCGAGCGTGTCGGGACAGGAGGCGCGCCATGACCACTCTCATGAATCCCAACCACCCGCCGATCGTTGTCGGCGTCGACGGGAGCCCGGGCAGCGAGTCCGCGCTGCGCTGGGCGGTTGCCCTCGGCCGAGCGACTGGCCACCCGGTGCGTGCGGTCATGGTGCTCACGCAGCCGGTCGTCCCCGGAGACGGCCTCGATGGGTTCATGGTTGCTCCATTGGATCCTTTCGACGCAGCGGTCGAGTTGGAACGCAGCGTGCAGCGAACGGTGCGCGACGAGCAGGCACGTGTGACGGTTGACCGACGAGTGGTCGTCGGCAACGTTGTGGACCGATTGTTGGCCGAGGCGCACGGCGCGGCGGTGTTGGTCGTCGGCCAGAGCAGCTCGACGTTCGGCCACCGGTTCTTCGGTGTCGCACGTCGAGTCGTGGCCAGCGCGTCTTGCCCGGTGGTCGTCGTGCCCTGGGCGGCCGAGGTGCTCGCACGCGCCGGCGCGGCCGGCGCGATCGAGCGACACCCGAGCGCGGCGAAACACCTCGCCGGTTCGGTCCGCGGTCAAGGATCCGACCCCTCGATGTCGGAGGGCTTCTGATGTTTCGCAATGCCTTCAAGACATTCGTCCTTCTCGCTGGACTCGGTGGCCTCTTGGTCGTGTTCGGTTCGCTGGTGGGTGGCGCCACCGGCACGATCGTCGGCCTCGCATTCGGATTGGTGCTGGTGGGCGCCGCCTATTGGTGCTCCGATCGTCTCGCAGTGCGTTCTGCCGGTGCGCGGCCCGTGGCTGACGGCGAGCTGGCCTGGCTACGCCACGAAGTAGCCGTGCTGGCAGAGCGCGCCCGCATGTCGCCGCCGCGTCTGTACCTGTCGCCTGATGCGCAGCCCAACGCATTCGCCACCGGCCGCAACGAACGAAACGCGGTGGTGTGCGTGACCCGGGGGTTGCTCGAGCGGCTCGATCGCGACGAGGTGCGGGGCGTGGTCGCGCACGAGATCGCGCACATCCGTCATCGCGACATCCTGATCGGATCGATCGCGGCGGCCGTCGCGACGGGCATCTCCGCGATCGCGAACATGGCGATGTTCGCCGGCATGTTCGGCGGCGGTGACGACGACGACCGTCCGAACCCTTTGATATTGCTGTTGCTGGCGCTGGTGGCGCCGATCGCCGCGACCGTCGTTCAGATGGCGCTGTCGCGGTCACGCGAGTACGAGGCAGACCGCCTCGGCGCAGAGCTCGCAGGCGATCCGCGGCCCCTCGCGGACGCGCTGACGAAGATCGAGGCGATCGCTCGGCAGCAACCGATGGACGTGAGGCCGGCGCAGGCGACCGCGTACATCGTGAACCCCCTTACGGGACGCCAGGTCAGCTTCGCTCGACTCTTCCTCACCCATCCCCCAACCAACGACCGCGTGGCGCGGCTGCTCGGCCAGCCGGTGGCGGTGGCTCGATGAGCGAGCGTGCCAGTTCGATATCGGACGCGAACGAGGCGGGTACTTCAATTGTCGACGTGGCCAACGGCAAACGCGAGGCCGCGTCGCTTCTCGCAGTTGGTGCGCGACGGTCGTCGACCGCCGGGCACACGGGTGACCACGAAGACCGGGCAGCCGTTGGCTGGCATCGCGTCGAGGTCGCGGACACGTTCGGTCGTCTGGAGAGCGGCGCGGGCGGCCTCAGCGCGGCCGACGCCGTGACACGGCTCGGATCGCACGGCCGCAACGAACTGGTCGAGCGGGGAGGAACGAGCCCGCTGCGGTTGTTGTGGGAACAGCTGACCGCAGTGATGGTGCTCATCTTGATCGGCGCGGCGGCGTTGTCGCTCGTACTCGGCAAGCTGCTCGAGGCGGCCGCGATCGGCGTGCTCGTGGTCCTGTTCGCGCTGCTCGGATTCGTCCAGGAGTACCGCGCCGAGCGGGCCATCGCGGCACTGCGCCGTCTAGCCGTGCCGACGGTGCGCGCAGTCCGCGATGGCCGGGTTATCGAGGCGGCGGCGGTGGAACTCGTGCCCGGTGACCTCGTCGTGTTGGAGGCCGGCAACGTGGTGCCCGCCGACCTACGCCTCGTCGAGACGGCACGGCTGCGGGTGCAAGAAGCAGCCCTCACCGGGGAATCCGAACCGGTCGACAAGCACACCGAGGCGATCGCCGACGTCACTCTGGCGTTGGGAGATCGCCGGAACATGGCCTACTCGGGCACGCAGGTCACCTACGGACGCGGACGCGGCGTGGTCGTCGCAACCGGCATGGAGACCGAACTCGGCCGTATCGCGACCCTGCTGCAAGGCGTCGGCGCCGCGGACACACCGCTGCAGGCGCGACTCGACCGCGTCGGCAAACAGCTCGCGTTGGCCGGCGTCGTCGTCGCCGCCGTCGTGGTCGCCATGGGAGCGCTCGGCGGTGAGCCGCTGGCGGACCTCATGCTCACCGCCATCAGCGTCGCGGTCGCGGTCATCCCCGAAGGCCTGCCCGCGGTCGTCACGTTCACCCTCGCGATCGGGGCGCAACGGATGCTGCGCCGCAACGCGTTGATCCGCAAGCTGCCCGCCGTGGAGACGTTGGGGTCGGTCACCGTAATCTGCTCGGACAAGACGGGCACCCTCACCCAGAACCAAATGACCGTGACCGTCGTCGATGTCGCCGGCGCCACGGCCCGCCTCGAGACAACTCCAGGTGCACCGCTGGCGACGGCGGCGACGCTCGCGCTCGCTGCCGCGGTGCTGTGCAACGACGCCGACGCGCTCATCGATGACACGGGCCGTCTCGTCACCATCGGCGATCCGACCGAGACTGCGTTGCTGAGCGCGGCGCACGACGCCGGTATCGATGTGGTCGCGCTCCGCGCGGCGGTGACCCGCAAGGGGGAGCGACCATTCGATTCGCAGCGCAAACGGATGAGCACCGTCCACGCCCCGCTGGGGGTCAACGCCCCCTCGGCCCTTCGGGCACTGCCCGCCGATAAACCGGTCGCGTTCGTGAAAGGCGCCGTCGATGGGCTCCTCGCGCACACGGTCGCGGTCTGGGACACCCACGCCGTGGTGCCGATCACCGAGGCGTGGCGTTGCCGGATCCTCGCGGCGAACGACGCGATGGCTGCGGCAGGCATGCGCGTCCTCGCCGTTGCCTACCGCGACGTCCCCATCGACGTCGACGTCGCCGTCGACGTCGCCGAAGACGACCTGACGCTCCTGGGCCTCGTCG
>JBDTLT010000183.1:0-11459 GCA_039934635.1 Acidimicrobiales bacterium | reverse complement strand
CGGAAGCGGAGGACCGGACCGTCGCCCGGCGCGAGCAGTGGATGCGTCATGTAGCGCTTGTTGCTCCAGATCTCGATGTCCTTCACCCATCCCGAGCGCGAGTTCTCGTACGCACGGTCGACGACGGCCTCGGTCGCGTCGGGGCTGAAGAAATACAGCGACTTGATGGCGAGCATGCCCGGATCGGTGGGAAACCACGAATGCGCGGAGACCGCGTCGATGGCGCCCGTCATGATCGATCGAGTGAAGCCGGGCCCTTCGGTGAGCGAATCGAGTGTGTACTCGCGGCCGTCGCCGGCGGTGAGCGGCTCCATGTCGTACGCGAGTCGGTAGCGCGGGCCGTCGGGCTCCCAGTCGATGCCACGGATGGTGAAGCCGTGGATCACTTCGAAGTGCTGGAAGTCGACTCCGTTCTCGCTCAACTCTTGCGCGTGCGACGGGAACGGCCCCCATTCGCTGCGGCGCCGTATCGACCAACCGGGCGCCGAGGTCTGCGCGATCTCGCTGATCTCCCACGTCGGTTGGTCGCCGCCCGGGTGATACCAACAGAACACGAAGCCGTTGCGCTCGAGCACGGGCCACGAACGAATCTGCGCCCGCGACGGTATGCGGGTGGCGTAGGGGATGGCGTTGCACTGGCCGTCGGCCCGCCACCGCCAGCGGTGGAAGGGACACACGACGCAGGCGCCGTCGATCGTGCCGCCGTGGCCGAGGTGCGCGCCCATGTGCGCGCAGTACGCATCGAGGATGCCGACGCGGCCGTCGTCGCCGCGGAAGGCGACGAGGTCGGCGCCGAACGAATGCAGTGGCTTCACTTGACCGACGGCGAGTTCGTCGGAGAACAACACGCCGTACCAACCCACGGGCATCGGTGGTTCGACCGAGGCGGCGGGAGGAGAGATGCGTTGGGCGATGGCCACGGCGCACCCTAGCCCAGTGTGGAATCTGACTCCACTATGTCAGTTGAACCGCGAAGGTCAGCGGGTCTCGAGCGTGATGCGACTCCACGCGCCGACGTAAACGCTGGCGCCCGCCGGCAACGGCACGGGAGCGCCGGGAGTGATCGGATCGTCGGTGAGTACGACGCGGGTGCCGTTGGTCGAACCGACATCGGTGATGGTCCAGCCCGTCTCGGTCCGGTGCAGCACGGCGTGCTTGTGCGACACGGCGGCATCTTCGTTGTCGCCGCTCAAGTCGATCTGGGGGAACGAACCGCGGCTCTGGCTGTGCCGGCCGATCGTGATCTCGTCGCCGGTGAGCGGGATCACCAACGGCGCGGGCAGCGGATCGGGGAAGTCGAGGCCGCTGCCGGCGCTGTGCGCGTCGTAGTAACTGCGATCGGCGCGCACGACCGCGAAATTGTCGAGCGCGCCCGCCGGCGCGGCGACGACCGCCGGCGACGGTGTCGGCGACGCGAAGTCGTGCCCGCACGATTCGCAGAACGGCTCGCCCGCCGTGCGCGGCGTGCCACATGATGGGCAGGTGTCGGTCGCGTACTTCGCGGTCGCCGCGGGGTCGGGTGGTGCGGGCGTGCCTGCCGCGGGCGCGGGCGTTGGTGCCACGGGTGCCGCCGGCGCGGCATCGGGCGTCACCGATGCAGCCGCGCCGCCACCGGCCATCGGCGCGCCGCACGCGCTGCAGTAGTCGTTCCACTCCGACTCGTGACCGTTGGGACATTTGGCCATGGGTCAGCTGCCCTTCACGCGGACGGTGCGCGTCGAGCGCACGTCGAGTGTCATCGCGTCGATGGCCGAGACCTCGCGTTTCAGGCGCACCGTACCGGTGGCCGGATCGTCGACATCGACGACCTTGCCGAGCAGTTTGACGGTGTTGTCGTTGCCGGCATCGTGGGCCAACTGTACGGCCCGGCCGAGCTTGACCGTCGCGGTCTCGCTGTCGCCGGCCTCGCGTGCCGCGAGCCCCTCTGCAATTGCGTCGGCCAACTCGGCCTGACCGGTGTAGTGCGCGACCTGCCGGTTGATGCGCGTCGACTTGGCCTCGTCGTCGGTCCACACCGCGCGTACCAACCCTGCGGCAACCTGTGCGCTGTCGACGAACAACATCACGCGTGCGGCAAGTCTTTCGTCGCCGACCGATGCCGTCGGCACCCGCACCCGCACGTGATAGTCACGCGAATCGTCACCGCCCCACGCACCGAGTGGGTACTCCTTGGTGAGCGGATTGATCGGCACCGCGGAGGCGGTGAGATCTTCGAGCGCCGGCGCGACCTGGCGGACGAACTCGATCGTCGAGCCTTGCGGTGTCCACAATCGCAACGCGACTCCTGCGACCTCTTTGCCCATCGCGTGTTGCATCAGCGCGGTGAACTCTGCGCTCAACTCATCGGGGTCGGGAATGATGTCGACGGTGCCGAGCAGTGCCGACGCGATCTTGCGCAACTCGCCGACATTCCAATCGGCACCGAGGCCGCGACAATCGCATTGGAAGCGACCGACACACGCCGCGATGGCTTGTTCGAGCTCCCACGGCTGCTGATGTTGGTTCTTGCCGTCGGTCAGCAGGATCGCATGCGAGATGGCGTTCGAATTCTCGGCGGTGAGCTCCGCCGCCAGTTGCAGCCACGTGCCGATCGCCGTGCCGCCGTCGGCTTCGATGCGTTCGACGAGGTGGCGGGCCTCGCCTCGCGTGCTGTTGCTCGCGACGGCGAGACCGCGGCGGGGGTAGATGAGCGCGGCGTGTTCGCGCCCGCCGATGACGGCGAACGAGACACCGTCGCGGATGCACTCGATCGCGGCCACGGTTGCCGCGCGGGCCGCCGCCATCTTGCGCCCGCCCTCTTCGTTCATCGACCCCGAGACGTCGACGATGATGATCTCTGTCGCCGCGCCGGCGGTGGACACGGCAGGAGCACCGGTGACGCTGACGGTTACGACGGCGTCGACGACGTCGGTGTTGGGTGCCAGATATTCGTTCTGAAAGACCTCGGCGGTGAAAGTTGCCATGTGTCGCCTCGTGTTTCGGTGATGGGCGTGGACTGAAGGTGTCTACAGGTCGGCGATCGCGACGGTGATGTTGTCGTGACCCCCGGCGTCGCGGGCGAAGTTCGTGAGCGCGCGGGCGAGTGCCAGGTTGCTCGCCGGTGTGCCCTGTTCCGCGATGCGATCCGCGAGTGCTCGGGTGGTGGGCGCGTAGTTCCACAGCCCGTCGGAGCACAACAGCAACGACGAGGGTCGGGGCACCTGCAGCGTCTCGATACGCGGCTCGAGCTCGGTCGCGTCAGCGCCGAGCCACCTCGTGATGCTGTGGGCGCGCGTATCGTTGTAGGCGTCTTCCTCGGTCCAGCCTGCCGCGATCTGCTCGGTCGCCCACGAGTCGTCGACTGAGAGTTGTCGCAGTTCGTTGCCGCGCATCCAGTACGCGCGGCTGTCGCCGAGCCAGCCGACCGTCAGCGACGCCTGAGCGGAGTCCGCGAGCGAGGCGATGCCGGTGACGATCGTGCACGACGGCGTCACGCCGTCTTTCGGAGGGATCGCACTCGCGGCGAGTTGCGCACCCGCGATGGCGTCGGCGGTGAGCTTCTCGAACGTCGCGGTGTCGGTAGCGGCGGCGGTGGACAAGATGGCGCAGGCAGCATTGGCCGCGGCCTGCGCGGCGAGATCGGCGTCGGCCGTCGACGACACGCCGTCGCACACCACGATGATCCGCACTGCCGCGCCGTCGACGTCGACTTGTGCGATCGCGAACGCGTCTTCGTTGCGATGATGACGCAACCCGATATCGGCCACCGCGGCGACGGGGCCCAGATCGACCTCGCGGTGATCACCGGGCGCGGGTTGCTTCATGCCGCACTGCCCGCAGTAGCCATCGGCGGCGATCGACGCGGCCGGCGCGCCACAACTCGCACACGCGAGGGTGGGTGTCGATGGCGACGACACGACTGCGGCCGTGGCGCGCAGCTCTGTGCCACAGGCTTCGCAAAAGCGCGCGTTCGCGGGCACGCTCTCGCCGCAGCTCGGGCAGATGGGCATGTCAGAAAACCGTTACCGGACGTACTGCGTTGGCGCGGTCGATGAGACGCAGTCGTTCCGCACTCGAACGGGCGGCGCTGCCGAGGTCTCGGTACCTGCTCTCGAGCGCGCGGCGGACCGATCGTTCGTCGAGCGCCACGCCGAGCAGCTCGACGTTCGGATCATCGGGCCACGTCGTCGAAGACATGCCGGCGAGTGCGGCTTCGAGGATCTCGGCGTGCGCCGTCGCCCTCGTGTCGGCATCGAGCAGCAGACGGTCGACAGTCGCTGCCGCGGCGACGAGTTCGTGCGGTGTCGTCGACCCGTTAACCCGCGCTCGAGCCGCCGCGAGTTGCGCATCGATGTACACGGCGGACGACGTGGGCACCCGCTCGAACGCGGCGACGGAACCGGCGCGATCGCCGAGCGCCGCTCGCACCCGGGCGAGGCCGAGTATCGCAGAGACGTAGCCGTCGTCGACCGTGCACACGAGCTCGAAGAGCTGCGCCGCACGGTCGTACTCGGCAGCGCCCTCTGCCGCGAGCGCAAGGCCGAGCTTGGGCGCGAGCTCGCCGGGCTGATCGGTCCACACGCCGCTGAAGTGTTGCGCCGCCGTTGCATGATCGGACTGGCTGAGCGCCCACACCGCGCGCAGCCACGTTGCGCGCCAGTCCCACGGGTCATCGGCGGCGACGAGATCGAGAATGGGTTGCGGATCGGTGCCGGCGTCGATCAACGTACGCGCCTTGCGCAGGCGCACTTCGACCGTCTCCTGCACGCGCCCCGATTGCACCGCGTCGTCGAGCGCGCGGATGTCCTCCGTGGGGTTGATGTGCGGAAGGTTCATCAGATACGGCGCCGCCGGATCGGTCGCGTCGACGATGAGCGTGGGCAAGGCGCGCCATGTCGCCGCGGTGACGTCGAGCTTGTCGCCGAGATCGGCAAAGAGGTTGGGCAGCTGATCGCCGCTGAAGTGCACGCTTGCCGCGGCGTAGGGACGATGCTCGGTCGTCGCCACGATTTCGCGCAGCACGCCGTAGAGCTGCTGCGCGACCTCGTCGGCACTCTGCAGGCGCTCGGCCGGATCGCGGGCGGTCGTCTTCAACAAGAAGCGGTAGAGCGACTCCCACTTCTGGAAGAGCGGCTCGTCCGCAGGCTCGGGCAGCTCGTACTGATAGCGACCCTCGTGGAAGATGAAGTTGAGGATCATGACGGCGAGTGTGCGACCGACGGTGTAGATGTCCGACGCCACGGACGGACCGTCGGATGCCACCTCGGGTGCCTGAAAACCTTCGGTGCCGAACACGATCGCGTCGGGGTCGTCGGCCCGGATGACGGCACCGAGATCGATGAGCTTGACGTCGTCGCCGACCGCCATGATGTTGGCCGGCTTGAGGTCGTTGTAGATCATGCCCGATCGGTGGAGATGCGAGAGCGCCGGCAGCATTGCCAACATATATGCGATCGCGTCGGCGACGGGCAGCGGGTTCGGCAGACCGCCGTTGTCCTGGCGCCGCTTCTTCAACTTGCTGTTGAGCGATTCGCCGCCGACGTATTCCATCACGATGTAGCCCGCACCGCGCCACGTGACGAAGTTGTAGATGCGCACGATGCTGCCGTGTTCGACGCGCGCGAGGAATTGGCGCTCGGCCACGGCCGCCGCGATCGCATCAGGGTCGCCCGAGCTCAGCAGGCCCTTCAACACGACCCACCGGTTGGACACCGCAGTGTCGCGGGCGAGATAGATCCAGCCGAGACCACCGTGCGCCAGGCAGCCCATGATCTCGTACTGATTGCCGACGAGTTCGCCCTTGGCGAGCGATGGCATGTTGGTCGTGAAGTCGAACGGCGCGCGACAGTTGCCGCAGAATCCCTTCACGCGGCCGGGTCGCTCGGGGGTCGACCGGCCGACCGGGCGACCGCACGCGGTGCAGAAGCGTTCTTCTTCGGGCTTGGCGCCGATGACCGCCGCGATCTTCTCGTCGCTCATCAGCGCCGAGAGCGGGTCGCCGATCGGCGTCGGCGCGACATCGATCAAGCCCGCGCCGAGTTGTGCGCGCGATACGGAAGTGCGCCGCGAGGAGGTGCGCCGCGACGTCGGTCCGCTGCCGGTCGTCGTGGCGCCGCTCTGGCCCGGCGAAACGCGATGGCTGGGTGCGACCGGTGCGCCGATCGTGGCGCGGGCCGAAGGTCGCGGTGTCGACGGTGCCGCGACCACGGCCGCGTACTTCGCACCACAGGTGTCGCAGTAACCGTCGGGGGCGATGTGGCCCGCGCAGTTGGGTCGATTGCACGGCGTCACGACTGAAGTCATCGGGCATCCTTCGGTCGGCGGGCGAGTGCCGCACTGAGTTGCGTGACCAGTTGCTCGGCGCGCTCGAGCGACGTCGGCGCGGTGTGCAACTCTTGATCAGCGGCGCGCACGAGCGCGGCGATCGTTTCGTCTTCCACCACGCCGGTATCGGCCGCTTTGGCTCGGTACGCATCGAGCAAGCCCCGCAATTCACCGCGGCGCTGGAGCGGCGCGCGGTTGGCGGCGAGCGCTCGCGCGCACTCGGCCGACAGTGGCTCGGCGCGTGCCAGCCATACGTCGAGTTGCCGCCGCCGATCACGCCAGCTCGACGTCAACGCGCGGATGTCGTCGAGTTCGGACGCCAGGCCGTCGGCGCCATCGATCAGTTCGGCCGGGATGAGGTCGATCGGGTGGTAGTCCGCGACCTTGACCGCTGATTCGGCGACGACCGCGGCCGATTCGGCACGCAGCTTGCGAAGATCGGTGAGTAGCCCACCCGCTCGGGCTAGATCGTCATCGAGTGAACCCTGCGCTCGCGACAACTCGCCGACGCGCTGTTCGGCAATGGCGACCGCGGCGTCGAGGCGTGCCGTGGAGTTCGCGTCCATGCCGAGCGGATCTTCGGCAAGGTTGGTCTCGATCTCTTGAAGGGTGTCGCGCAGGCTGTCGAGCGCAGGCTCACTCGCGGCATCGTGGTCCTTGGCCGTTTGCTCGAGACGGGCGAGCGCAGTCGTGGCGGCATCGATGCGGGGAACGACCTCGCGCCAGGCCCGCTCGACCGCGCCGACACCTTCGGTGACCGTGGTGAAGGTCGCGCTCATCTGCGCGATGAGTTGCTCGGGGGTGATGCGCGTTTCCTTTTCGGTGGGGCCGAGCAGGCTGCGTTGTTCGATCGGCAGTTGCTCGACGCTGATCAGGATCGACGGTGACGCGAGCACCGTCTCGAGCCGTTGCCGTTCGCCGTCGCCGAGGCTGCGGCGCTGCCCCCGGATGGTGCGGGCTTCGTCGAGTACGTCACGCAGTGTGCTGAACGCGCGCCAGAGCTCGGGCACCGACGCGAGGGCAGCTTGCAGCCGGGCGGCGGTCGTGCCCTTCAGCTGGGCGCCCGTGACGAGTTTGTAAGTCGGCTGCGCTTCGAGATCGACGAGTGTCGCGGCGATCTTCTGTTCGGCCTCGCTGTAGCGACGCAAGAGGTCGTCGAGCTGTTCCAGATTCACCTTGTGGCTCCGGGCCGCAGGGTACTGGCTGCGTCGCCCTCCCCGTCGCGCAGGCTGCCGGTAGGGTGCAATGCATGGAGGCCCGCCGATGAGCGCGATGACCGCCGCGGCGCCACCCGTCGCCGCCGGCAGGGGCGTGACCCGGCCGACACCCACGCTCTACCGCGCCTACAGCATCGCCGGCGGCGTCGCCCTCGTTCTGGTGGCCATCGCGGCGTCGGCCTTGGTCGGATCGCTGTCCGATCGCACCGATCGGGTACGTGATCGCACCGGGCCGGTGCTCGTCGCCACGCAGCAGCTCTATTCGAGCCTCGCCGAGGCCGATGCCGCGGCCGCCGCGGTGCAGCTCTCCGGGGCCAACGAGAATCGCGAGCAGCGTCGTTTCTACGAGCAGGCGCTCGAACGGTCGACGCAGCAGATCGAGCGCGTCGCCACGTTGATCGGCGACGACCCTGCGGCGCATCAGACCCTGCAGAACATCGCCGCGAATCTCACCCGTTATGCCGGTGTCGTCGAGGCCGCTCGAGCGCAGAACAAAGCCGGCATCTCCGGGGCCAACGCGACGCTCACCAGCGCGCTCGATCTGATGCGCAGCGGCATCGGCGCCGATGTCGAGCAACTCACCGCGATCAGTGAGAAGCATCTCGCCGATGACTACGAGAGGCCGGTGGCGCGGATCGTCGTTGCCGTCGTCAGTCTCGTCGCCGCGCTGATAGTGCTGGTGGCATTGCAGCGGTTCATGACGAAGCGGGCGCGGCGCCTTATCAACGCGCCGATTGCGATTGCCACCGTCGTGGTGGTCGTGCTCGCGGTGTGGATGATCTTCGCCGAGATGGGCCAACGGCGCGATCTGCGCTCGGCGTCCAATGACGGCTACGCGTCGATCTCATCGACCGCGCGCATCCAGGGTGTCGCGTACCGGGCCAAGGCCGACGAGAGCCTGGCCCTGCTGGGTAGCGGTGCGGCACTCGGCTCGTTCGAGACGTTCGAACAGAGCGTGCGCACGCTCGCCTCGCGCGACCTCACCGCGGCCGACGCGCAGCAGGTCCGCGACGGGGCCACTGTTGCCGGCCAGGGATTGTTGTTCGACGCGGCGCGTCTCGCCGACTCGTCGCGCGAGCGCTACGCCGCGGCCGAGATGCTCGTGCGCTGGCAGCGCTACCGCGACACGAACCGCACCATCCAAACTGCGGCAACCCGAGGCGATCGAACTACGGCGGCGCTCATCGCCACCACCACCGGCAACCAAGCGTTCAACGGTTTCAATCTCGCGGTCGAGAGCGTCGTGCAGGACAACACCGCGCAGTTCGAAGATTCGCTGTCATCGGCCGATCATCGCTTGCGCTACCTCGGCGCGAGCACATTGCTGATCCCGCTCGCCGCCTTGCTTCTCCTCTTGTGGGGCACACAGATGCGTATCAACGAGTACCGGTGACCGGCATGCATCAACCAGGCGTCACGCGTCGCAGTTTCATGGCCGGCGCGCTCGCGTCGGGCGTTTTGCTCGCCAGTTGCGCGTCGGGTGGGCGCGGCGACAAGGTCAGTTCGTCGTCACGACTGCGCATCTTGAGTTGGACCGATTACATCGACACCGATGAGCAGGGCGCGCCCGGCACCGTCAGTCGTTTCGCACAGTCGTCGCGGCTCGATGTCGACTACAGCGACGAATACCCGAGCAACACCGAAGCCTTCAGCGACTTGTTCGAGCCCAACCTCGGGCGCGGCCGCGGAGTCGGATGGGATCTCGTCGTGCCCACCTTTTGGCTGGCGTCGCGTCTGGTCGCGCGCGATTGGCTCGAACCGCTGCCGCTCGAGCTCGTGCCCAACCACGTGAACCTCGAGCCGACGTTCTTGACGATGCCGTGGGACCGCGGCGCGCGGTACCAGATGCCGTGGCAGGCCGGGCTCACCGGCATCGCCTACAACCCCGCGCTCACCAAGCGTGACGTGCGGTCGCTCGCCGACCTGTTCGATCCCGCGTTTCGCGGCAAGGTCGGCATGGTGACCGAGATGCGCGAGACCGTCGCGCTGACCATGGCGCTACAAGGGGCCGACCCGTCTCGGCCCACCAAAGACGCGGCCGAGCGCGCGCTCGAAAAGCTCGAGGCGGCGAAGCGCGACGGTCAGATCCGCGAGTTCACCGGCAACGAGTTTCGCGATCGGTTGCAGACCGGCGACTTCGCCCTGTGCCTCGCGTGGTCGGGCGACATCGTGCAGTTGCAACGCGACCGTCCGGACATCCGTTTCGTGATTCCCGACGAGGGCGGCATGCAATGGTTCGACACGATGGTGATCCCTCGTCACTCCGACAATGCTGCCGGGGCCGCGCAGTGGATGAACTTCGTGTACGACCCGGCCAACGCGGCCCGCATCACTGCGGCCGTGCAATACATTTCGCCCGTCATCGGCGTTCGTGATGAACTGCGAAAGCTCGGGGGCGATGCCGCGCAACTCGCGGACAGCCCGATCCTGTTCCCCGACGACGCGACGCGTCAACGCCTCTACACCTGGGGCGGTCTACCGTCCGATGTCGAAGACGATCTCGACGCGCGGTTCACGACCTTGACTGCGGGATGATCGGGGTCATGCATCTCTACGACGCCGAGATCGACCGAGTAGCCACCGAGATCGTCGAGTTCGCGCGATGGCGCACGCGGCTCGACCCGATCCCGCTCGACAAGACCGCTTCTGTGGAGACGCTCGACGCGCTCGCCGGCGCGACGATCACCGATGGTGGCCTCGGCGGGCACGAAGCACTACGCATCTTTCGTGAGGTGCTGGCGCCCAACTGCCTCTCTGTCGACTTCCCTCGCTACCTCGCGTTCGTTCCGTGCGCACCTACGGAATTGTCCATCTTGTTCGACCTGGTCGTCAGTGCCTTTTCGATCTATGGCGGCTCGTGGCTCGAAGGTGCAGGCGCTGTCTTCGCCGAGAACCAGGCGCTGCGCTGGCTGGCCGATCTTGCGGGCCTGCCACCTGAGGCCGGTGGATGCTTCGTCGCCGGCGGCACGTTCGGCAACCTCTCCGCGCTCGTGGCGGCGCGCCATGCGGCCAACGCGGTACGCCCGCGCCGTCCGCGACGGTGGGCCATCGTGGCCGCGGAGTCCGCGCACTCGTCGATCCACGCGACGGCCGAAGCGATGGACGCCGACCTCATCGGGGCCGAGGTCGACGAGCGCGGCCGGCTCACCGGCAAGTCGGTGGCGCGGGCGTTGTCACGGGCGCGCGGCCGCGCGTTCGCCGTTGTCGCCACGGCGGGCACGACGAACCTGGGGTTGGTCGACGACCTCGAATCGATCGCGCAGGTGTGTACCGAGCGCGGCGTATGGCTCCATGTCGACGGCGCCTACGGGGGCGCGGCCATGGCGGCGCCCTCGGCGCGTCACTTGTTCAACGGCGTCGAGCTGGCCGATTCGATCATCATCGATCCGCACAAGTGGCTCTTTGCTCCTTTCGATGCGTGTGCGTTGCTCTATCGCGATCCGACCAAGGCGTATGACGCGCACGCCCACCACGCGTCATATCTCGAGATCCTCCAGATGGACCATCAGTGGAACCCGTCGGACTATGCGATTCATCTCACGCGGCGTGCTCGAGGCTTGCCGTTCTGGTTCTCACTCGCGGCGCACGGCACGCGTGCCTACGAAGCGGCCGTTGAACGCACGCTCGAGGTGACTCGCGAAGGAGCCGCGCTGGTTCAATCGGCCGATCACGTCGAGCTCGTGGTCGACCCGGTGCTCTCGGTGCTCGCCATTCGTCGCATCGGTTGGACCAACGATGACTACGTGCAATGGTCGGCGCGCATGATGCGCGAGCAGACCGCGTTCGTCGTGCCGAGCCTGCACGAAGGCCAGCCGATGCTGCGACTGTGCATCGTCAACCCGCGCACGTCGGGTGATGACATTCGGGCGATCCTCGACACGATGCGCTGAGAGCGCGCCCCGGCGCCGGCGGCGGCGCGTGTCCACCCCGACACTTGTT
>JBDTLT010000182.1:0-11498 GCA_039934635.1 Acidimicrobiales bacterium | reverse complement strand
ACCGCACGCGTAAGATCCGCCGCATGAGTGTGCAGCTCAATCACACGATCGTCTGGTGCAGCGACCAGAAGCGTTCGGCCGGCTTCCTCTCCGAGATCCTCGGCCGGCCGGCACCCACGGTCTTCGGGCCGTTCCTCATCGTCGAAGTCGACAACCACGTCTCGCTCGACTTTCACGAGATGGAGGGCGAGGTCACGCAGCAGCACTACGCATTCCTCGTCGACGAAGCCGACTTCGACGAGATCTTCGGCCGCATCGTCACCCGCGGCATCGACTACTGGGCTGACCCGGCGCGCAGCTCACCGGGCAAGATCAACCACAACGACGGCGGGCGCGGTGTCTACTTCCCCGACCCCGACGACCACATGCTCGAAATCATCACGCGCCCGTACGGCAGCAGCGGCTGACACCGCGCGCTGAACCAGCAAGCGCGGCTGGCGCCGCGCTATGCGTGTAGGGCCGCGTTGAGCCCGCCCCAGTTGGGGTTGTCGCCGTTGGGTAGCGCGTCGATCGCGCCGCTCTGCGAATCGCGACGGAACAAGATGCCGCTGCGCCCCGACAGGTCACGCGCCTTGACGACCGTGCCATCGGGCAGGCGCACCCTCGAACCGGCAGTGACATAGAGGCCGGCCTCGACGATGCAGTTGTCGCCGAGCGAGATGCCGATGCCGGCGTTGGCTCCGATGAGGCAGCCCTTGCCGATGGAGATCACTTCTTTGCCGCCACCGGACAGCGTGCCCATGATCGACGCGCCGCCACCGACATCGCTGCCTTCACCGACCACGACGCCGCCCGAGATGCGTCCTTCGACCATCGACGCGCCGAGCGTGCCGGCGTTGAAGTTGCAGAACCCCTCGTGCATCACGACGGTGCCCTCGGCGAGGTGCGCGCCGAGACGCACGCGGTCGGCGTTGGCGATGCGCACACCCGTCGGCACCACGTAGTCGGTCATGCGGGGAAACTTATCGATCGAATCGACGAGCACTCGCTGACCCTGCGCTTCGAGCCGCAAGCGTGCCGCCTCGAAACCGTCAACCGCGAAGGGGCCGATGTTGGTCCATACGACCGTGTTGAGCTTGCCGAAGATGCCGTCGAGGTTGACGCCGTGCGGGCGCACCAAGCGCCGCGACAACAAGTGCAATCGCAGATACACATCGTGGGCGTCGACCGGCGGATCGGTGAGCGCCTCGATGAACGCCGCGACCAGCACACGTTGACCACCGGCCGGGTGGGGCTGGGCCGCGAGGTCGAGCATCACCCGCCATGACGCGAGATTCGGATGATCGACCTCGCGACAGGCCTCGGCCGGTGCCAGTGTGGCGACCGCCTCTTGAAGTTGCGTGTGATCGAGGCGGCGAGTTTCGGTGCCGCTCGTGCGCCCGAGCACCTGCGCCAGCACGGCGGCGGGCAACAGGTGCTTGTCGGTATTGACCACGGGATAGCGCGTGTCGAGGATCTGTCCATCGGGAGCGATGGTTGCGATGCCGACGGCATATGCCGCCGGCCGCACGTACGCGGGGATGGACTCTTCGATCGATTCGCGCCACGCGTCGAGGCCGGCGAGCGTCTCGTAATTGATCGTCATGGCGCCGCAGACTATCGCCTGAGCGGCGACAACGATCAGGCCTTTATAGCTTTGCCCGTCGCGTCGACGACATACCAGAACGTCCCCACGCCTTGGCCGTTTGTGTCACCGGGTTTGGTGTCGCCCGAGTAGTAGTAGAGCGGTATTCCGTCGACCGCCAGCTGCTTCTTGCCGGCGTTGTCGAACGACGTCAGCTTGGTGCCGTCGATGCCGGCACCGGCCGTGATCGAGGCCGGCGCGTAGACGGGCCACGTCGCTGCGCAAGTGCCCGTGCAATTGCTCTTGGCCTTCTCGTCCTTGGAGAACGAATACAGCACGCGGCCCGTGTCGTCGGTGAGGATCTTGCCGAACTTCGAGTCGGCGAGCTTGACCGTTGCCGCAGCGGCCGCGGTCGTCGTGGTCGCCACCGTCGTGGTCGGCGCGGCAGTGGTGGTCGTCGCGCCTACGGTCGCGACGGGTGTCGTAGCCGCCGGAGTGGTGGTGGTGCCACTGTCGTCGCCGCAGGCACCGAGCAAACCAATACTGACCACGCCGAATACTGCCAAGAGCGTCTTGCGCACCGTCGCCTCCGTTCATTCACGAATGAACCAAGGAATACGCAGCCGCGCCTGCAATGGTTCACCGGCGGGCGACAACTTTCACGAACGGTTCGACCACACGGCGTAGAGCGGATCACCGAAATGCTGCGCGGGTGTGCGCTGATCGATCGTCGGCTCGCCCCACCCACCCGCTTGGCGGAAGTAATCGGCCACGATCGCGCAGCGTTGCGCATCGTTCGCATACAACCATCCGGCGATGGCCTTGGTCGGAAAGCACCGATTGGAAAACGTGCACACGAAGAGTCCACCAGGCCGCACGACTCGCGCGACATCACGGAACACCTCGATCGGTCGCACGAGATAGTCGACCGACACACAACACACTGCGGCGTCGAATGTCTCGTCGTCGAACGGTAGTGACGGATCGGCGTTGAGGTCATGGACCACCAGCGCCGATGCTTGGGGGTTGGCGGCCAACTCTTCGACGTTCATACCGAGCACGGTCAGTCGCACCGGGCGCTGCCGGAAATGCGATACCCACGAGCTCATCAGATCGAGGACGTCACCGTCGATGCCGAGTTCCTCATAGAGCGCGCCGACCGCGGCGATTGCATCTTCGTCGATGTGGGTCACCAAGCGCGGCCACGAATAGAACAGCGAGTCGGGTGTGGGATCTCCCCGCGCGAAGAAGCGCGGCGACTGCGAATCGTTCATGCTCGTCAGAGGATCGCCAATGGATTGACCGGTGATCCCGTACCGTTCGGGATCACCAACGGTGCACACACGAACTGGAACTCCCACTGCGACTGCTCTGCACAAGCTGCCGCGAGCGCCTCGAGTTCGGCGTTGTCGATGATCGGCATCCCCATGTACGGCAGCACGATGTGATGCACGTGCATCGGCACCGAAATCGGCATCGGGTTGGTGATGCCCTGCTGATCGACCGGCGCGTCCTGCCAGTCCCAGCACAACAATGACGCGTTGGTCTCGTGGAGGAACTCCACTGCGGTGGCATGCACGCCGCTCGGCGACCCGAACCCGGGCCGCTCGTCGGGATGTAGTTCGTAGTAGCGACCGTGGCCGCTACGGATCAACACCGCATCGCCCGCGCGCGGCTCGACGCCTTGCGCGGCCGCCGCGTCGTAGAGCTCCCAACCCATCACCGGCCGGCCGGGCTCGACGTAGTCGGTGCCCCGCAGGCGCGGAATGTCGTAGAGCACTCCTCGCGTGACGATGCCGTCGTTCCAGAAGTCGACCGTACCGCTGTGTTCGGCCGGCATACCGAGCGCACCGACCGGCTTGTCGTTCCAATAGCGATTGTCGTGCGTACGCAAATGGCAGAGGGCGTCGATGTGCGTCTGGGTGAAGCCGTGAATGAACATGCCGATGTAGTCGAGCATCCCACCAGACCCATGGCATCCCACCATGTGGTGCGCCGGATAGGGGTTGGCGGGGCCGGCGAAAGTGTCGATCGGGCGCGCCAGGCACACGGTGCGTCCCGCCCGCACGAGCGCGCTCGCTGCGACCCGCACGTCGTCGGTGATGAAGTTCAACGTGCCGTTCTCGTCATCAGCGCCCCAACGTCCCCAGTTACAGAATCGCTCGCGCCACGACAGGTACTCGTCGTCGCTCGGAATCGTGCGCTCACGCAAACCCATCGGTCCCCCGCCTCTCGGTCACACTCATCCTGTTACATTCCGTGCTCATGGTCGAATACGACCCGTTCGCGGTCGACGCGATGAGCGATCCCTTTCCCCTCTACCGAGAACTGCGCGCGCTCGGGCCGGTGCACCGACTCGAGCAGTATGACGCCTGGGCACTACCGCGCTTCGAAGAGGTGTGGCAGGTCGCGCAGGATCGCGACAATTTCTCCATCGTCGAAGGGCCCGTATTCGGGCGGGACAAGCTGTTGCGCCACAACGACGGCGCGCCCGACACCGCGCCGCGCCGTCCCGTGCCCAGCTTCGCCGCGGTCGACCCGCCGCTGCACACACAGTTGCGCCAGAGCATGTACCCGTCGTTCACACCGCGTGCATGTCGTGACCTCGCACGCGAAGTCGACGAGATGGTGCAATCCCAGCTCGACTCGCTCTCGGGCACGCCGCGCTTCGACGTCGTCTCGGATTTCGCCAGCCCGGTTGCCGTCGTGTCGACACTGCGCTTTCTCGGGCTTCCCCTGGCCGATGCCGACGCGTTACGTCGCCTGATCAACTCGTCGACGACGCGCGATCCGGGCACTCCTGGGCAGTCGGCGGTCGGCCTGGCCGCGCATCTCGAACTTCGCGCGTATCTCACGGCCGCGATCGCGCAGCGACGATCCGACGGGCCCGCGGACAACGACACCGGTGGCGCCGTGATCGATCGGCTACTGGCGTTCACGACGGTCGATGGCATGCCGTTCTCCGATGACGAGATCGCGGTGCAGGTTTCGACGCTGCTCGTCGGGGGCGGCGAGACGCTGCCAAAGATCATCGCCGGCGGGTTGTTACAACTCGACTCGCATCGCGAGCAGCGCGCGGCACTCGTCGACGACCCCACCCTCGTGCCCCAGGCGTTCGAAGAAATGGTTCGTCTCGAAGGGGTGCTCCAGTTCGTCGGTCGCACCTTGACCCGCGACGCGATGGTCGGCGGGCAACCGATGCACGCGGGCCAGCGCGTACTGCTGCTCTTGCAGTCGGCCAATCGAGACGAGCGCGAGTTCGACGATCCCGACGGGTTTTCGATCCATCGCAGCATTCCCCGCCAAGTCGGCTTCGGCGACGGCGTGCACTTCTGTATCGGCGCGCACGCCGCGAGGCTCGTCGGCATCGCGCTGCTCCGTGGGTTCTTGCGCCAATACCCCAGCCACCGTCCCGATCGCGCCGCGGCCTTACGACCCCCGTCCGAATTCCAGATCGGTTGGACGAGCCTGCCCGTCGACGTGCGCGCGTGACAAAGGCCCAGGCGTCGTCGCCGCCATCACCGGCGGCGCCCACCGCCTGACGCGCTTCAGCCCTTCCAGGCGTCGCGCATGCGACTCGAACGATGGACAGGGTCGGTGTCGACCTTGGGGATCACGTGCTTGCCCATGAGCTCGATCATCTCGAGCGTCTCTTCTTTGGTCGCGCAACCGGTGCCGAACACCAACTGATCGGCGCCCGATGACGCCCACCGCTGGCACTGCTCGAGCGCCTCGGCAGGATCACCACAGATGACCGCACCGATGTTGATCATGTATTCGGCGGTGTCGGCGTCGAAGTCGGGAATCAACTCGGGCCAATACGGCACGCCCTCGGGATGCGGGAACGTGTCGTGGTAGCGGAACACGTGGCTCTGCAAGAGGTTGAGCTTGGCGTCGAGCATCGACTGTCGCGCTGCCTTCGGGTCTTCTTTCACGAAGGCCGCAGTCGTGATCATGATGTTGTCGTTGACGAACGCGCCGACCGGCTCGGCGTTGACGATGTGCTTCTTGTACGTGTCGACGATCGGCGCCATGTCGTTGAGATCGCCCACCGAAAAGCCCAACACACCGAGACCACGCCGCGCGCACATCTCGTAGCTGGCGATGTTGCCGCACGCGTACCACATAGGGGGATGCGGCTTCTTCCATGGCTTGGGGAGCACCTTGCGCGGCGGCAACGACCAGAACTTGCCTTCGTAGCCCTCGTAGGTGTCTTGCATCCACATCTTCGGGAACTCCGCAATGACGTCTTCCCAAATGGCACGGGTCTCGGACGTCGAACTGATGCCCGGCAGGAACCCGAGGATCTCATGGCTGCCGGCGCCGCGGCCGGTGCCGAACTCGAAGCGTCCTTGCGAGATGTGATCGAGCATCGCGACGCGCTCGGCGACCTTCGCCGGATGATTCACCTGCGGCAGCGGGTTGAAGATGCCCGAGCCGATGTGCATGCGTTTGGTCGCGTGCGCGAGATAGCCCGCCACGACATCGTTGGCCGAAAGGTGTGAGTACTCGTCCAGGAAGTGGTGCTCGGGCAGCCAGCCATATTTGAAGCCGGCTTTGTCGGCCGCGATCACGAGGTCGAGCTCGTCCATGATCACGGTGTGTTCCGCGTCGGGATTGTTCTCCCGACGGAAGTTCGGCAGGTAGTTCTGAATGAAGATCCCGAATTCCACGTTTGTGGCCCCCTCGGTATGCCGGTGCGGCGCCGCAATCTAACCCGGAACCGCCTACTCAGGCCGGGAACTGCCACCGCGACCGGGCCGCGCTACTGTCCCGTACATGCGACCCGATCAAAAGAACCAACCGTTCGAAGAACCTCCGTTGAGCGAGATCCCCGGCATCAGCCGCATGCACGTGGCGGGCATGGAAGCGACCAACGACGACATGGTGTGGGTCGGTGCCGGCATGCACCAACTCCTCTTGCGCACCATCGGCCGCAAGTCGGGCAATGAGCACAAAGTGGCGCTGCCATTCTGGGTCGACGACGACGGGCACCGTGTGGTTGTGGGCAGCTTCGCCGGCCACGAAAAGCATCCGGCCTGGTATCTCAACCTGTCCGACCGCAAGGCCAACCCACAGGTGCAGCTCAGGGTGCAAAACCGCGACCCCTTCTGGGCCGACGCGCAGGTCCTCGAGGGCGAAGAATACGACCGCGTGTGGGCGGCCCTGTGCGCCGACCGTCCGTACTACGACGACTACCAATCGCGCACGTCGCGCAAGCTGCCCCTCGTGCGGTTCATCGAGCGGGCATAGGTCGCAGAAGCAGCGCCGATGGAGTACCGCGTGCTGGGCAAGACCGGCGTACACGTGAGCCGTCTCGGCCTCGGTGCGATGGTGCTCGGCGCGTGGGGCAACACCGATCACCGTGCGTGCGAGCGCATCATCCATCGCGCACTCGACGGTGGCATCAACCTCGTCGACACCGCGGATGTGTATGCGTTCGGCGAGAGCGAAGAGATCGTCGGCGCCGCGTTGAAGGGCCGGCGCGACGACGTCGTGCTCGCCACCAAGTTCCACAACCAGATGGGACCCGACCAAAATCAACGCGGCAACTCCCGGCGCTGGATCATGCAGGCGGTCGACGACAGCTTGCGCCGGCTGCAGACCGACTGGATCGATCTCTACCAAGCGCACCGGCCCGATCCGCTCACTGCGATCGACGAGACCGTGAGCGCGTTGTCCGATCTGGTGCGTGCGGGCAAGATTCGTTACTGGGGTACGTCGACGTTCCCGGCGGCCGACATCGTGGAGGCCCAATGGTCGGCCCAGTCGATCGGCGGCAGCGCACCGCAATGTGAGCAGCCGCCCTACTCGATCTTCTGTCGCGGTATCGAACGCGACGTATTGGCCGTTTGCCAGCGCTACGGCATGGGCGTGCTCACGTGGAGTCCGTTGTCGGGGGGATGGCTCACCGGCAAGTACCGACGCGACTCCCCCGCACCGGCGAGCAGCCGCGGTGAAACCAATCCCGAACACTTCGACGGCTTCAATCCGCTCAAGTACGACGCGGTCGACGCGCTGTCGCACCTCGCGGCCGATGCCGGTGTGTCGCTGACCCATCTCGCGCTGGCGTGGAACGTCGAACATCCCGCCGTCACCGCGGCGCTCATCGGGCCGCGCACCGAAGAACAGATCGACGATCTGCTGGGCGCCGGTGACCTACGGCTCGACCGCGACACCCTCGATCGCATCGACGCCATCGTGGCGCCCGGCGTCGATCTCAATCCGGCCGACCGCGGTTGGGATCCGCCCGGCCTCCAGCCCGAAGCCCGCCGCCGCTCGTAGGACCGTCAGCAACGCCGTTCCGCGTGCGTCAGAAGCCGGTGAAGCCTCCGCCGTCGGCGATGATCGTCTGGCCGGTCACATAGCGCGACATGTCGCTCGCGAGGAAGACCGCCACCGGGCCGATGTCGGCCTCGGGTTCGCCGATACGGCGCAACGGCGTGCGATCGATCAGCCGGCCTTCGAGGAACACGGGGCTCCCCTCGGCGCTCTTCTCCATCGCCGGGCTCCACGCCACAGGGCCGATGCAGTTGACTCGGATGCCCTGCGGTCCCCACTCGCGGGCGAGGCTCTTGGCGAGGCCGCGTTGTGCGGCCTTCACGACACCGTACGCGGGGATGTACGGGCTGCCTTCGACCCCGGCGGCCGAGGTGATGAGTATCAGCGTGCCACCGCGTTCGCGCAGTTGCGGGTACGCCGCCTGCGCGCAGTAGAACGATGCTCGCACCGCCGTGTCCATCATCTCGCGCCATGTCTCGTCGGGGACGACCTCGGTCTCGTGAGGGCGGCCGACGAACGACAGCGCATTGTGGATCATCGAGTCGAGTCCACCGAATTGCGCCACCGCGGCGTCGACCGCCGCGTAGACGTCGTCGCGCACGGTGACATCGCAGCGGATCGACAACGCCTTGCCACCGCGGGCGACGATCTCGCCGGCAACCTCATCGCCGGTCAACGTGCGCCGGGCGGCAATCACCACGTTGGCACCGTGTTCGGCACAGGCGAGCGCGATGCCACGGCCGACACCGCCCCCCGCGCCGGTGACGATGACGGTGCGCCCCTCGAGGAGCCGGTCGGTCATCACAACCCCATCCATACGGCACCGTCCGCGACGAGCGTGGCCGCGCTGATGAAGTGCGAACCAGGGTCGGCCAGGATCGACACCAACGGCGCGAGATCGTCGGTTGCATCGCCCGCCCGGCCATATGCCGGCACCGCCAGCGAGATGGCGCGGGCCAGCGCGTCTTCGTTCTCGGCGCCGACCCACAGACCGGGCGCCGTCGCGATCGTGTTGGCCGTGACGCCGTGTTTGACCCATTGCCGGCCGACCCCTTTGGCCAGCACCCGGATGCCTTCGGCGACCGTCGCCAACATCGAATAGCTGGCCGCGCCCGAAAGGCCGACGCTGGGCACCAGGTACACGATCGAGCCACCGCCCGCGGCCCGCAGCGGAGCAATCACGCGCCGCGTCAGCCACCAGGCGCCCTCGAGGCTGGCTTCGCATGTGCGCACCCACTGCGCTTCGTCGATGTCCATGAATGCGCGGTTGTCGCACAGGCCATCGGCGACCCACGCGTGGACGACCTGATCGATGCCGCTGAGCGCGTGGGCCGCCTCGGCAACCGCGATCTCGACACTGCGCTCGTCGGCGAACGAACACGCCACGTGGAGTGCGCCGGTCGACGAGCCCGGTGGGGACGAGGCGAGCAGCGCGACTCGCGCACCGGCGTCGACGAACCACTTCGCCACACCAAGCGCGAGCGGGTGCTCGCCGGTGACCAGCACGCGGCGCCCGGCCACACTGGGTGGTTGCAATTGATCAGCCACGATGCCCCCCGACGAGAAGCTGGAGTTTAGGGGATTCGCCGAAGGCGGATACCCGGTGGACTGGGAAGGGACCCGGTCCACACACGATGAGCGCTTGCGCGAAGAGTCAATGGCTTAGAGTGCAGGCATGGGTTCTGTAATTGTCGGTGTCGACGGATCAGCCAACAGCATCGCGGCCTTGCAATGGGCCGCCCGCTACGCCAAATCGACCGATTGCATCGTGCATGCCGTCTACGTGTGGTCATATCCGATCTCGTCGATGGCGCCGGCACCCCTGGGCTCGCCGGTCGCGCCGGCCGAGTTGATGACGAGTGCGGCATCCGAGGCGCTCGCCGGCTTCATCGCCGAAGCCGAATTGCCCGACGATGTCCATGTCGTACACGTCGTGCGGGAAGGGTCGACATCCAAGGTGCTGCTCGATCAGGCGCGCGACGCCGAGATTCTCGTCGTCGGCGCACGCGGACATGGGGGTTTCGCCGGGCTGCTGCTCGGTTCGGTCGCCAACGCAGTGATCAACCACGCGCCGTGTCCCGTCGCGGTGATCCCGGCGAAATAACTCGCCCCGATGGCGGCGGCGATCAGCGTTCGCCGACGCCTGACATGAAGCGGCCGATCACCATGGCCAGCACGCCTCCGACGGCGGTCAGCACGAAGATGCGGCTGTAGTTGCCGACCAGGGGGCCGCTCTTTTCGCCGATCAGCGAGATCTGCAGCGCCGCGCCACCGGCGGTCGCCATCCGTTGCAGCGTCTGATTGATGCTCATCGCCGCACCGAAGCGAGCGGGCGGCACACCGATCACCGCGTTGCCGAAAATCGCGGGCCAGATCAACGACGAACCCAACCCGACGAAGCCCATGCCGATGAGCCACACCAGCAAGTTGCGCTCGTTGCCGACACCGGTGATGAAGACGACGCCGCCGATGAACTGACAGAAACCGCCGAGGACCATGACGCGCCGTTGACCATGGATGTCGGCGAATCGTCCCGCCACGCCGTTGAGGAGCATGCCTGCGATCGGTATCGGCAAGAACAACAACCCCGCGGCGCGGACGTCGTAACCCCAGACGTCTTGCGTGAAGCGGGGAAACGCGAAGAACAATGCGAAGAACGTCGTGCCGAATACCAACGAGGAGAAGTTGGCGATACGAAACGACCGAAACCGGAACATCGTGAGATCGAGCAGCGGTCGGCGGTGACGCGACGATCGCAAGATGACGTAGGCGCCGACGATCACGCCGCCGATGATGCTCGAGATCGTGCGGGTGTCGGCCCACCCCCACCGCCCACTCTGCGAGACACCGAGAATGACCCCCGACACCGACGCGACGATCAGCGGAACGCTCACGAGATCGGGCAGCTCGACCTCTTCTCGCGGTATCTCGTCCACGAGGCGAGGCACCAGCACCAAACCGATCAACCCGAACGGAACGCTGATCCAGAACGCCCACTCCCAACCGCCGACGTCGACGAGCAGCGCACCCAACGTCGGGCCGATGGCGGTCGCCACGGATCCGGCGGCGGCCCATGCAGCGATCGCAGTGCCGCGCCGGCTCGGAGGGAACTCGCGCAACACCAGCGCGGCGCCGGCGGGCGTGATCAACGCGCTCGACAGCGCCTGGCCCGCGCGAGCGGCCAGCAGCACCGCGACATTCGGCGCGAGACCGCAGACGACCGACGCGAAGACATAGCCGCCGGTGCCGAGCAACAACACGCGTTTGTGCCCAATGCGGTCGCCAATCACGCCGCCCACGATCAACGTCGCGGCGGAAACGATCGCGTAGAGCGAGAGGACCCACGACAGGGTTGCGGCCGAAGACTCAGGGAAGGCGGCCTGCAAGCTCGGGAACGCGAGGTTGAGTATCGATTGCGACAGCGGATTGAGTACCGAACAGATCGACACCACCGCGAGGATCATCCACGTGCGCCGCGGTATCTGCTCGACGGCGTATGCGGTTTCCACCGGCGTTGCCTACCACTAGTTGTGCGGCTCCGCCGCAACGGATCGGCGGCTTCGCCGCGGGAATCCCGACGCGCGGCCGGTGAGCTATTTCTTCGGAGGGACGCCCGTGCTGATCGCGGAGGCGAGTACTCCGGCATTCGGCA
>JBDTLT010000181.1:0-11545 GCA_039934635.1 Acidimicrobiales bacterium | reverse complement strand
CTCGCCGTGCTGGCGTCGCTCGCTACGCTCGCCGTGCTGGCGTCGCTCGCTACGCTCGTATCGGCATCGCCGAGGTGCTCGCGAAGCAGGTGATCGACGAGCGCGTGCACGCTCGGGTGCTCGAACAAGAGCGTGGCCGGTAGGTCGCAGGTCAACGCCTGACCGACCAGATTGCGCAGCTCGACGGCCATCAGCGAATCGAGACCAAGATCGTGCAACGGCTGGTCGAGCTCGATTCGGTCGACCGCGTCGATATCGAGGACCCGAGCGGCCAATCGGCGCACCTCGTCACGCAACGCGATGCGGCGACGCCGCGCGGGTAGCGCGAGCAGCGATTCGCGGAGGCCGCTGACGGACGCGATCGGATGGGCCGCGGGGCGCAGCCCGGCCGAACGGCGCATCGAGGCCGCGAGATCGCGGAACAGCGAAGGCTCACCGCCCGCCGGATAGCGGTCGAGGATGTCGCGCCAGTCGGACGACCGCACCACGAGTTGCGCGGGGCCGGACTTGCGAATCGTCGCATCGATGACATAGCCGAGCACGGCCAATCCTTGCTCGGGCGAGAACGCACCTGGCGCCGCATCGATGCCGTGATCGACCGCGGCACCGACGCTCGTCCACGCGCCCCAGTCGATGGCGGCCGCCGGCACGCCCTGCCGGCGCAGCTGCGCGGCGCGCGCGTCGAGGTAGGCGTTTGCCGCGGCATGGTTCGCCTGACCGGCCGAACCCGCGACGCCGGCGCCGGATCCGAAGAGCACGACGAAATCAATCTCGTCACCCGCGAGCTCGCGCGCGATCGCATCGGTTCCGAAGACCTTCGCACCGAAGACGGTCTCGAAGTGTGCCCAATCCTGGCGCAGCAGTGACGCATCCGCGAGCGCTCCCGCATTGTGGATCACACCGCGGATCGGTGCGAGCGTGCGCGCGGCTGCGAACACGCGCCGGACGTCGTCGTCGATTGCTGCGTCGGCTCGCTCGACGAGGACGACGACGCCCCGGGCGCGCCACCGATCGATCGCGCCCAACGCCGACGCGTCAGGGTCGTGGCGGCCGAAGAGCACGAGGTGTCGTGCTCCGTGATCCACGAGCCATCCACCGACGAGCAGACCGATCCCCCGCAGACCGCCGGTGACCACGTAGCTGGCGGTCGGCGAGAGCTTGACCTCATGGCCCGTCGCCGGGGCCACCTGCACGGCGCGCCGCACCGACCGGCGGTCACCTCGCAACGCGAGTTGCGGCTCGTCGACATCGGGATACTGCAACTCCTCGACGAGGCGCTCGATCGTTGCGCCGTCCACGCGATCGCCAACATCGATACGTCGGCACGTCAGTTCGGGATGCTCGATCTCGACGACATGGCTGAACCCCCACGCAGCCGCGGCCGCGGCGTCGCTGATCGCGCCGTCGACGTCTTGGGCGCCACGCGTGACGATCCACAGCGGACGAACCCCGGGGGCGTCGAGCATGCCCTGCACGGTGCCGAGCAGCGTCTCGACGCGCCGCCGGTGATCGTGCCGTGACGCGCCGAACGATGATGACTGCGCGTCGTCGTCGATCGGCTCGACGATGACGACGACACCGGTAGGCCCGGTCGATCGCACGGTTTCGGCGACAACGAGCCGATCACCGTCGTGCACGCGGGTCACTGCATCACCGGATGCGAGGAGCCGGGTGTTGACCGCGTCGCTCAACGGCCCCCGCCCGATCAGCAACCATGCGGCCGGGGCGTCGCATCGGGCGGCGGACGCCTGCTCGATGGGCGCTACCGGTGCGGCAGCGATGACAACCGCCTCGCGCCGTAACGAAGGTGTGGCTGCGACAGCGGGCGCAGTGGCCGCGGCCGCGAATCCGGCATCGCGGAGCACCGAGTGCCATCGAGCGCCGTCGAGCAGTGCGTAGTCGGGCCGCACATCGGTGTCATCGAATGCCCACCATCCCGGCGTGAATCCGACGGTGAGATCGGAGAACCGTTCGCGGGTCGTCGCTTCGAGCATTAGAAGTTGCCCACCGGGCGCGAGCAACGTGCGCAGGTTGGTCAACGTCGTCGACAAACGCGGCGTTGCGTGCACGACGTTTGCGGCGACGATCAGATCGAAGGTCCCGGGAAGGTGCCCCTGTGTCAGCGCATCGATCGTTGCGTCGAAGGTGGCGAAGCGCAGCGCGGAGTTCTCGCGGAAACGGTGGCGAGCCTTGTTCGTGAACGCGGGCGAGATGTCGGTGAACAGATAGTCGAACGTGCGGTCACCTAACGCCGCGAGCACGGCATCGGTCGTGGCGCCGCTGCCGGCACCGACCTCGAGCACGCGGATCGCTCGGCCGGCCGGCGCGTATTCGACTGCGGCGGCCACCGCCGCGCCGACCAACTCGTTGAATGCCCGAGCCAATGGGAGGTCACGGTAGATGGCTTCCATCTGCGCCGATGACCCGCCGGGAAACAAGACCTGGAGCGCGTCGATGTCGCCGCGAAGGATGCCGGCGATTCGCGAACCACATCGATCGATGATTTGGATCTCGGCCTCGAACGCCGGGTACCGGGCCAACAGCTCGGCGTGGCGTCGCGCCGGTTGTTCCGTTCCGGTGCGCACGACGCGCCAGCCGTCGGCTTCGGCCCGAAGCCAACCGTCCTCGGTGAGCATGTCGAGCAGGCGCCGCACCAACCGACGGTGTTGCGCCGCGATGCGCGACGTGACCATCACCGCCTCGAGCGTCAGGTATTCACCGAGGCCGAGCGCGAGCCCGAGCTCGCGCATGCCCTCGAGCACGTAGGCACCACACAGTGCATCGAGTTCGGGGAGGAAGTCGTCGTAGCGCGCGGTCCCGTGGGCCTCGGCGATCGACGGTGCCGCCGCGTCGACGATGCCCGCGATGTCGGCCACCGATCGGAGGAAGGTCGCCGGCGTCGCCGCGCGGACCGAAGGATGCGCACGTTCGGGCCAGCTGATGCCATAGAGCAGCCCGTTGATGTCGACTGCCACCGGCGCCGATCCATCGACGGGCCACGGGCCCACACCGGCGACCCAGAATCGCTCGCGCTGCATCGGGTAGGTCGCGAAGATCGTGCGCCGCGCGGTTCGAGCGCCCTCGAACCTGCGCCAATCGACATCCGTGCCGTTCGCCCAGAGCTTGGCTGCCGCCTGCGCCACCTCGCGCTCGTCCGCCTTGTTCTCGCGCAACGAATGGACCCACTGGATCGTCGCGTCGTCGAAGCTGCGAGCCGCCAGTCCGACGAGCGTCGGGCTGGGTCCGATCTCGAGGAACACCCGATGTCCTTGCGCGACGAGGCCTGCCATCGATGCATCGAACTGCACGGGCTCCCGCACGTGTCGTCGCCAATACTCGGCGGTGCCGAGGCGATCGAGGCCGGCCGGTTCGCCGAAGACGTTGGAGATGATGGGGACATAGGGCTCGCGGAACTTCACCGCTGCCGCCGCGTCGGCGAACTCGTCGAGGATCGCGTCCATGACGGGCGAATGGAACGCGTGCGACACGGTGAGCTCACGAGTCGGGAAGCGCCCGTCGAATGCATCGAGGACCGATTGGACCTGCGGGCCGGCACCACTGATCACCGTGTTGTCCGGGCCGTTGATCGCGGCGATCGACACGCGTCCGCCGGCGCAGGCCAGGGCGGGCTCTAGCTCGGCCGGCGCGGCGAGCACCGAAACCATCCGTCCCCCGGCGGGCAGCGACTGCATCAACTTGCCACGCGTCGCGATCAGCGAGAGTCCGTCCTCCAAGCTGAACAGCCCGGCAACGTAGGCAGCCGCGAATTCACCGACGCTGTGGCCGAGGACTGCACTCGGCTCGACACCCCATGAGCGCCATAACGCAGCGAGCGCGACCTGCAGCGAGAAGAGCGCCGGCTGCGTGAAGGCGGTTTCGTGGATGCGTGAATCGTCCGGCGTCCACATCACATCGAGAAGGGGGACGTCGAACTGCTTGTGAAGCACCGCTTCGCATGCGTCGAGCGCCTCGGCGAACGCCGGCTCGCTCTCGTAGAGGGCGCGACCCATGCCGATGTACTGCGAACCCTGTCCGGTGAACAGCCACACCGGTCGCACCGCGCGTGTGGACTGCACGTGCGTTCGGATCGCTCGCTGCGGTGACTCGCCGCGACCCGGCGCAAGCAGCTCGCGAGTGAGTTCGTAGAGATCGTCGACGACGAACGCCGCTCGGTGGGCAAAGGTGTCGCGTCCGGTGTTCAGGGTGAAACACACATCGTCGAGCGGTTGAGGGTCAGCGACCAGGTCCTCGCCGTGGCGGCGGATGAGTTGATCGAGCGCGCCGGCGGATTGGGCCGACAACGCGAGCACATTCGTAGCTCTCGGTTGTCGAGCAGGCCGTCCATCCCTCGGTGGAGCTTCTAGCAGCACGTGCGCGTTGGTGCCCGAGAACCCGAACGAACTCACGCCGGCGATGCGCGGTCGACCCACCGGCCACGGCGTCATGACGGTCGGAACGTCGATCGGCAGGGTCGACCACGGGATCACGGGGCTCAATTCGTCGAGATGGCGATGCGGTGGGATCACACCCTTGTCCAGCACGAGCACGGCCTTGATGAGACCGGCGATACCGGCCGCGGATTCCAGATGACCGAAGAGGGTCTTCACCGATCCGACGTTCAGCCGATTGTCCGAAGCCCGATCGCGACCGAGAACCGCTCCCAACGCGTGGATCTCGATCGGGTCGCCGAGTCGGGTGCCGGTCCCGTGCGCCTCGACATACCCGACGTCGGCGGGTTGCAGCCCGGCATCGGCGAGCGCGGCGGACAGGACCGCCTCCTGAGCCGGACCGTTGGGCGCCGTGAGCCCGTTGCTGCGGCCGTCCTGGTTGATCGCCGAACCGCGGATCACGCCGACGATCGGGTCACCATCGCGTCGGGCGTCGGCGAGGCGCTTCAACACGACGACTCCGCACCCTTCGCCGCGCACGAATCCGTCGGCCGCCGAGGAGAAGGTTTTGCAGCGACCGTCCGAGGCCATCATCTGGGACTTGGACAACGCGATGCTCGTGGTGGGCGACAGGATCAGATTCACGCCCGCGCCGATGGCCGCGTCGCATTCGCCGCGGCGCAGTGCCTGCACCGCGAGATGGACTGCGACGAGCGACGACGAACACGCCGTGTCGATCGACAGGGCCGGGCCCCGAAGACCGAGCGTGTAGGCAATGCGCCCTGCCGCGACGCTGGGCGCCGATCCCGACGCCAGATAGCCGTCGATCGTGCCGCTCCCTCGACGCATCTGCACCTGGAAGTAGTCGGTCGACGAGAGCCCGACGTAGACAGCGGTACGCGTGCCGGCGAGCGAGCCGGGTGCGATGGCCGCCCGCTCGAGTGCCTGCCAGGTGACCTCGAGCAGCATCCGTTGCTGTGGATCCATGCTCACCGCTTCGCGCGGTGAAATGCCGAACAAGCGCGCGTCGAACTGGTCGACGTCGTCGAGGAAGCCACCCCACTTGGTGGCCATGCGGCCGGGAGTGCGCCAGTCGGGGTCGTAGAACGCGTCCGCGTCCCAGCGGTCCGACGGCACCTCGCTGATGGCATCGCGCCCTTCCGCCAGCAGATCCCAATACGACTCGGCGTCGGTCACGCCACCGGGGAAGCGGCATCCGATGCCCACGATCGCGATCGGCTGAGGCGAACGGTTCGTCTCCGCCTGCTCGAGCCGTTCCTGCAGCTGCGCGGCGAGCAGCACCAGCTTCTGCTGCGGTAGGTCCTTGATGCGTTGGAGAAAGTCGGACGCCATCATTCTCCGATCAGCTTCGCGACGTCGACGTCCGACATCATCTCGATCGAAGCGAGCAAGTCATGGGCATCGTCGACCGCGTCGCGATCTGGTTCGTCGAGGCGCGGGGTTGGTCGGTGCTCGACCTCCGACGATGACGCAACGAAGACGACGGTGGCGAGATGGGCGGCCAGGGCCTCGACGGTGGGATGGTCGAACACCACGGTCGCGGCCAACTCGGTGGCCAGGCCGACGACGAGGAGGTTGCGCAACTCGACCGCCATCAAAGAGTCGAGGCCCATCTCGTGTAACGGCTGACGCTCGTCGATGGCGGCGGTCGAATGCGCACCGAGCACGTTCGCGACTTGTCCGCTGACGAAGTCCAACAGCAGCTGGATCCGTTGGGTCGGTGGCGCAGCGAGCAACCGATCGCGCACCACGGGCGTCGCCGCCGGAGCGGCGGCCACCCGGGTGGTGCCGCGCGTCTGCGCGAGCGCTACTTCGGAGAGCCAGCGTGGTTGAGCGCTCTTCGTGAACCCGCGGAGGAACACTGGCCAGTCGATCGGGATCACTCCCACCTGCGGCCGTCCCTGACGCATCAAGAGGCCGAGCGCCTCGAGGCCTTGGTCGGGGCTGAGCAGTCTCGCCCCGCTGACGCCGATGCGCGCCGCGACCCCGTGGGTCTCGACCGAGCCGATCTCCGACCAGCCACCCCAGTTGATGCTGAGGCCGGCCCGCCCGCGCGCTCGCCGGTCGGTCGCGACCGCATCGAGGTAGCTGTTGGCCGCGGCGTGATTCGCCTGGCCGGGCGAGCCCAACAGCGATGCGGCAGACGAGAACAATACGAAGTGATCGAGATCGAGATCGTGGGTGACGGCGGTGAGGTTGCGGGTGCCGCTGACCTTCGGTGCGAAGACCGTCTCGAAGCGGTCCCAGCTCAGGCGGGTCAGTGCGCCGTCGTCGAGCACCCCGGCGCAGTGGAAGATGCCTCGGATCTCCGGGAGTTGGTCGTCGATGGACCGCATGGCCGCCTTCAGCTCGGCGAGATCACTCACATCGGCCCGCAGCGCCAGCACCTGAGCTCCCCGCTGGCCCATACGCGCCATCGCCTCGGTCGCGGCCTCATCCGGCGGGTGGCGCCCGATCAGGGCCAGGTGCCGAACGCCTTGGTCGGTCAGCCATTCCGCGACCCGTAGCCCGAGCCCACCGAGCCCACCGGTGATCACGTAGGACGCATCCTCCCGGATGAACGATGAACCTTCGCGCCGCGCCGACCGGGCGACCTCCGGGATCAGCACTACCTTCCCGATGTGGCGCGCCTGCGCCATGAAACGAAACGCTGCCGCGGCGTCGGTGAGCGCAAAGCACTGCACCGGTAGCGCGGCGAGCTCACCGGCCGCGACGGCGGCGACGAGCCCGCGCAGTAGCGGTCCGACGACCTCTGGCCGCTGCTCGAGATCATCCGCGAGCGAAATGTCGTGGTACGTGACCCCCGACGCGGACGACGCGAGCTGCTCTGCGCTCGGGAACTCGCGCTTGCCCAACTCGACGAAACGGCCACCCGCCGAGCACGCGCCGAGACTCGCGGTCAACAGATCGCCGGTGAGCGAGTTCAAAACGACATCGACACCGTGGCCGTCGGTCGCCTCGGCGACCTCGTCGGCAAAACTGGTGGTGCGCGAATCCATGACCCGATCGAGCCCGATCGACCGGAGGTAGGCCCGCTTGTGCGGGCTGCCGGCAGTACCGAAGACCCGCGCCCCCGCCCGTCGGGCTACCTGCACCGCGGCGAGGCCGACACCGCCTGCTGCCGCGTGGATGAGCACTGCGTCGCCGCGCGCGACTCGACCGGCACCGTGCAGGGCGTAGTGCGCGGTGAGGAACGCGAGCGGTAGTCCGGCCGCCTGTTCGAACGTCAGCTGGGCGGGCTTCGGCGCCACGAGATCTACGACCGTCGTGACGAAGTCGGCGAAGCATCCGGGTGCCACCGCAACCACCGCGTCGCCGACGCGGAATTCCTCGACGGCCGACCCGACGGCCACGATGACGCCGGCGCACTCGCTGCCGGCCGGTTGCTGGTCGTCGCGCATCGCGAGCGCGTTCATCACATCGCGAAAGTTCATCGCCGCGGCGTGGACGCGGATCTCGACCTCGCGTGGTGCGGGGGCCCGTCGGGCGAGGGAACGCAGCGAGATCTCGTCGAGCACACCGCTGGCGGCGAGCGCCAATTGCGCGCCGTGTTCATTCGCGTCGGCGGGTTCAGTAGCGACGGTTGTCCGGGCGAGCCGCGCGACATAGCGAGTGCCCCCGCGATAGGCAACCTGGTCCTCGTCGTCGGATTGCAGCAACTCTCCGAGGAGCTCGATTGCGGTGTGTGCCGACGCCGCGGCGTCGAGGTCGACCCGCGTGCACCGCAACTCGGGATGCTCGAGCGCGATGACGCGCCCGAGGCCCCAGAGTGGTGCCTGTTTTGCGTCGGGGGCCTCGCCGGCGATGGATTGCGCGCCGCGTGTCACGAGGAACAAACGTGAGCTCGATCCACCGAGCAGCGCCTGGGTGAGCGCGAGTGCGCTTCCCGTAGTGTGCTCCTGCGTCGATTCCGATGCGTGGCCCAGGCACACGAGGTGGACGACGTTGTCCCAGCCGCCCCCCGGCGAATCGCTTATTAGGCGCGCGTAGTCGGTCGTGGGTGTCGCGATCGCAACGCGGGCCACGCCGCCCCTCGCGTCGATGAGGTCCGCAAGTTCTTGCGCGTCCTCGCCGGGGCCCGAGCGGCCCCCGGCAGAGCGCGAAGCACCGCCCGCAACGATCAACCACGAACGCTGGCCGGCCGGAAGTTCGTCAGTGCCGGTTGCGCGCCCGATGACGATCGTTTGCAACGACAGGTCGATGTCGCTCGAACCGGCTGCGCATGTTGCGGTCAGTTCGGGTGCCGTCAGGTCGGGGGCCATGCGCACATCGGCGAAGCCGGCTCGCTCGAGGACGGCCGGCCACTGCCCGCGGTCGAGCAATAGATAGTCCGGGCGCACGTCGGAGTCGGTGAACTTCCACCAGCCTGCGGTCAAGCCGAACGTGATGTCGATGTAGCGATGCGCGGCGGTCATCTCCACGAGCACCAGCACACCGCCCGGCGCGAGGAGGCGGGCGACATGGGCGAAGGTGTGCGACAGGTCGCTCGTCGCGTGCAGCACGTTGGCGGCCACGATGACGTCGTAGCCATGGTCGGCGAACCCCTGCGCCTGCGGGTCGCGCTCGATGTCGAGGGTCCGGCAGCAGACGTTGGGATACTCGGCGAACTTCTCGGCGGCCCGCGCGACGAACATCGGCGAGATGTCGGTGAAGGTGTACTCGGTGCGGTCCGCCGACAATCGCGGCAGGACGTGCGCAGTGGTACCGCCGGTACCGCCGCCGATCTCGAGCACGCGCAACACCGCGTTCGGCGCGAGTTCTCGGGCCGTGGCCGCGACGGTTTCACCCGCAAGCGCGTTGTAGTACCTCGCGAACGGCGAGTTGCGATACATGTGCTCGGCGTCGTCGGAGGAACCGCCCGGGAACAACAGCTCGAGCGGATCCGCGGTGCCGAGCAACGCTGCCGCCAACCCTTCGCCACCGCGCTTCACGAGCGCGAGCTCGCCCCGACCATCCGGGAACGATTTCGCGAGGCGGTCCCAACGCGTCTTGGTCGCAACGCCGTCGGATTCCTCGAGCACGACCCACGCCTCGCCATCCCGGCGAAGGAAACCGTCGGCGGCCAGCCCCACGAGCAGACGATCGAGCAACCGACGGTGACGGGCGACGACGGCGAGACTTTGGGTCGTGAATCGCTGGCCCACAGTGCGCTTCACGCCGAGGGTTTCGAGTGCCGCCATGACGTACTCACCGCTCAGGTCGTCGATGGCGTCGATCAGCCGCTGATGTCCTTCGAGATCGATTTCGGACGCGAGGTGCTCGCGCATGTCGTTCGCCGCCGCAACGAGTTTCTCGGTGGGCGGTAGCGCGGCGATGGGCGCCGGCCCGGTGAGCGAGGCGGCCGCGTGCCGCCACTCGATGCCGTACAGGCTGTCGGTCAGCGTGGGCCGCCCGAAGCCCAGCAGCGCGTCACGGTGAGCTCGTTTGAGCGTAAGCCCACGCACTGCGGCGACGAACGCGCCGTGTTCGTCATAGACGACGACGTCGGCGGTCATCGTCGCGTCACCCGGACGACCCGACCGCAACGTCGCGCGTGCAAACGCCCTATCCGTTGGTGTGTGCGCCAACTCCACGCGCTCGATGGCGATGGGCAGGTAGGCGTCCTCGGAGGAGCGCGCCAGCCAGACCAAGGACTGAAGGCAGGGATCGAGCAGCGCGGGGTGGATGCGGTAGTCGCCGGCATCGGCGCGCAGCCGGACCTCGGCGAGAACCTCGCCATCACCTACCCGGATTTCGTGGACGCCCTGCAGGCTCGGACCGAAGGCCAGCCCGCCCGCCTCGAGCCGCTCGTAGTGCTCGTCGGCACTGATGATCTCCGGACAGCGTGCCCGCACCGCCGTGAGGTCGATCGGTTCGGGCGCCGCCGCATCGCCGCGGACGACGCGCCCTCGCGCGTGGGTCTGCCATGACGCATCACCCGCGCCCTGACTGACGATCTCGAAGTCGGCGCCGGTGCCGGCACCGTCAGGCGCAAGGATCGTCTGCACGGTGCGGGTGTCGTCGCCGAGCACGAGGGCGGACATGATCTCGATCCGCTCGAGCGCGGCAGGTTCGATCCCGGCGAACTCACCCGCGGCCAGCGCCCCCTCGATGTACCCCGTCGCCGGAAGGATGGCCGTACCGAACACCCGGTGGTCCATCACGAAGTCGAGTGATCGTTCGGTCAGCTCGCGCTCGAACTGCACTTCGCGAAGCGGCGACCGTAGCCGCCGCCCCAGGAGTGGATGCGTGCCTGCGGCGAGGCGGGTGCGGACCGTTGTGGTGTCGATCCAGTGGCGTTGACGGTCGAAGGCATAGGTGGGCAGCGAGACCGTGCGATACGCGTACGGACGATCGAAGGCCTTCCAGTCGATCCTCGCGCCCATGACATACAACTTCGCGACGCTCTCGAGGAGCTGGGACCACTCGCCGCGGCCCTTGCGCAAGGACGGAAGCCACAGCGCGTCCGGGATCGACACCGCGCCTTGCGCCATACCGATCAGCGTCGGGTGCGGGCCGATCTCGATGAAAACATTGCACTCGAGTTCGCGCAGATGTCGCACGCCGTCGCCGAACCGGACCGCCTCGCGGGCCTGATTGCGCCAGTACGCCGGGCGCAAGATCTCGTCGCGCGTCGAGGACGCGCTGAGGTTCGTCACCAGCCGCAACCGCGGCGTGCGCATGGTCACTGCGCCGACCGCCTTTTCGAGGTCCTCGAGCATCGGGTCGAGTAGTGAGGAATGGAACGCGTGGGAAACGTTGAGTCGCTTTGCGCTGATGCCCGAGGCAGTGAGATCGGCGACGATCGCGTCGACTTCGCCGGCGGGCCCGGCGATCACCGTGTGCTGAGGCCCGTTGTACGCCGCGATGTCGACCCGGCTGCCGGCGATGGCCGATTGCACCGTGGCCGCCGCGGCGAACACCGCAGCCATCGCGCCCCCCGCCGGCAAGCGCTGCATGAGGCGGCCTCGCTCGGCCACCAACGACAGTCCGTCTTCGAGTGCGAACACCCCCGCGACGATCGCCGCGGTGTACTCCCCCACGCTGTGACCGAGAACGGCGCTCGGCCGCACCCCCCAGCTCTGCCAGAGCTCGGAAAGTGCATATTCGAACGCGACGAGAGCGGGCTGCGTGTACGCGGTCTGATCGAGAAGCGT
>JBDTLT010000180.1:0-11553 GCA_039934635.1 Acidimicrobiales bacterium | reverse complement strand
TCGACGAGGCCGTAGCAGAACTCTTCTCGCCAATAGAGCACTTGGCTGCCGAGGCCACACACCAACACCAGCGGCGGATCGTCCTCGAACCCGAAGGTGTCGTAGTAGATGCGCAAGTCTCCTGACGCGGCGAACATACCGGGGAACCTAGACGATGCGTGGCTCAGTGCCAGGCGCGACGGCGGTAGACGACCCGTACCCCGAGCACGAAGATCGCCTCGGCGAGCGCCACGATCATGACGATTCGCACGAGTGCGTTGCTGGCATCGGTGCCCGCCTGTAGACCGTGGATCGTGCCGAACGTGAAGAGGGCGAAGCTCGTGAGGTGGATCGTCCACCACACGCTGCGCGGTAGCCGCTCGGACAGGAGGCTCGTGATCTCGACGATAAGCAGCAGATACAGCGCGACGATGCCCCACGCGATGGCTCCGGGGCGCCACGACGAGGCCATCGGCACGACTACGTCGACCACCCGGAACTGGATGTAGGAGTCTGCGAGTAGCGCCACCACGTGAACGCCGGTCGCGCCGATTGCCAGGGCCGAGAGGTAACGGTGCATGGACAGCAACCACGGCCTTGTCGGGCGTCGGCCCAGCACCCGCGTCGAGAGCAGCAGACCCCAGATGACCGACGCGCTGATGAGTGCCCAACCAACTAGCCCGGCGGTCCGCGCGAGATGCCACCACGTCTGCGACGCGATCATCACAAGGCGCCGCCGAAGCGGTCAGCTGCCACGGCTGCGCACCCGTGCCCGCGTCGGAACCGGGTCGGGTGGCGCAGGCTGTGCTGGCTTGGCCGGCACTGCGGACGCGGTCGTCTCGATCTGTCGCGTGGTCGACGGCGGGGCGTCGACGATCGGCGCGGGGTCAACGGGAGGCGCTTCCCCACGACCATCGTGGCTGACGCCGGCGTACGCGCTCACGCCGACCACGCCCATGACGACCGCAGCTACGCATTTCGCACCGACCGCCGGATTGCTCATCGTTCGCCAGTCTCGCAGAGAGAGATGAGGAGAAGATGAAGGGCCTGGCTTCCCGCTCTGAAGGCCGATCGGGCCTGCCTTGCGTCAGAGACGGCGCAAGAGTTCGGCTTTCTTGAGCTGGAACTCGTCTTCGGTCAACGCGCCGGCCTTGCGCAAGCGATCGAGTTGTTCGATCTGATCGGGGATCGAAAAGCTGGGCGGCGCGGGCTGTTGCGCCTGCTGCATGCTGGCCGCGATCGACGCACCGAGGCGTGAATGCTGCGCCGATTCGAGCACTTCTTTTTGGCGATAGATCTCTGCTTGTACGAGCGCCGGCTTGCGAACGTCGGAGAAGTTTTCGCGACCGCCCTCGCCGGCGGACTCGATACCGAGATCGCCCGCGCCGATCAACCGCTCGAAGAACGACTGATGGAAGAAGACCGTGTTGATGCGATCGAGCGGGATCTCGATGCCCTTCTTGGCCACTACGCCGCTGCGAGAGATCACGCGCTCGTCAGTGACCACGAAGTTGGTCGTGTGCCACTTGGCGTAGCGGATGGCGAAGTTGCCGAGCGTGATGAGCACTGCGATCCCGGCGAGGAACTTGAGCGCCTTCCACGCGTTGTTGTCTCCGCCGGTGAGCACGAAGATGCCGATGATGGCCGCGATCGCGAGATACGCCGCGGCAGGAGCGATGTACCACCAGTGGGGACGCAGGTCGAGGGCGACCTTTTCGTCCTGGCTCAGGAGTTCTTTGGGGAATGGCATGTGACCATCGTAGCGAGTCGACGCTGGCCAGACCCGTGACATGATGGGCTTCGGAGGGGTGGATGACGACGACCGCGCCGACGCGCAACGGGCGATGGCAAACCACGTTCGCGTCGCTTCACGTCCGCAACTTCCGTCTCTACTTCATCGGCCAGACCGTCTCGTTCGCCGGCAACTGGATGCAAATCGTCGCACTCGCCACGCTCGTCCACGACCTCACCGGCAGCGGCACCAAGCTCGGTCTCGTGTACATGGTGCAGTTCGCACCGGTGATGGCCTTTGGCGCGTACGGAGGTGTACTGGCCGACCGCTTCGACCGCCGTCGGCTGTCGATGCTGACACAACTACTGCTTGCCGTGTTGGCGACGACGATCGGTGTGCTGACGCTCAGCGGACACGTGCGCTTGTGGATGATCTTCGTCATCGCGGCACTCATCGGCACCGTGTCATCGTTCGACCACCCGGTGCGCCAGTCGATCGTCTTCGATCTCGTCGGCCCCGAGTATGTCGCCAACGCGGTAAGCCTCAACACCGTCGTCATGAACGTGGCTCGCCTCACCGGGCCGACGATCGCAGCCATTTTGATTGCAACCGCGGGCATTGGCTGGAGCTTCGTCGGCAACGCCGTCTCGTTCGTGTTCATGTTCGTCGTGTTGATCTTCATTCGACCGCGCGAGTTCGTGCAGGTCGAAACCGCTCTCGTGCGCGCGCAACGTGGATGGCTGCGCGAAGGCTTTCGCCACGTACGTACGAATCGCCGGCTGCTCGTGCCACTCGTGATGATGACGCTGATCGGCATGCTGACCTACGAGTTCCAAGTGTCTCTGCCACTGTTCGCGTCCGACACGTTCCACCGCGGCGGCGGCAAGGGCTACGCGATGGTGACTGCGTCGATGGGTGCCGGTGCAATCGTCGGCGGGCTGCTTTCTGCATCGCGGCCCGATCCCACCCATGCCCGGCTCATGCGCTCGGCCACGTGGTTGGGTGCGTCCGTGCTCGTCGTGTCGATCATGCCCACGATCTGGTGGGCAATGGTCGCGCTGCCGTTCGCCGGTGCGTTCAGCGTGACCTACATCGCACTCGCGAATTCGGTGCTACAGGTCAATGCCGATCCGTTGATGCGGGGTCGCGTCATGGCGCTCTACACGATGGCGTTCATGGGCACGACGCCGCTCGGCGCGCCGATCATCGGCGCGATCGCGGATCATTTCGGCCCCCGCGTCGCGCTACAGATCGGCGGTGTGGCCGCGATCGCCGGCGGCGTGGCCGGTTGGTACGCGCTGCGCGATGTGATCGGCGGGTTCCGCGCGAATCGCAGTCAGCTCCAACCCAGTTCGTCGAGCCTGTCGTCGTCGATACCGAAATGATGCGCCAGCTCGTGCACCACCGTCACGAGCACTTCTTCCACGACCTCTTCTTCGCTGTCGCACATCGCGCAGATCGGGTCGTGGTAGATCACGATGCGATCGGGCATCATCATGCCGCCGTAGTCATGCCGCTCGGTCAACGGCACGCCTTCGTAGTGCCCGAGTAGGTCCGGATCGTCGGATTCGTCCTCGACGATCACGAACACGTTGTCCATGAGGCGGGCCAGGCCTTCGGGAATGGCGTCGAGGGCGTCGGCCACCAGTTCTTCGAATCTCGTACGCGTCACCTGGACCATGTCCGTACAGTACGGTCAGACCGATGTCCGATTCGACCGAACGCATGCTCGAGGGCCTCGATGAGGCCCAGCGTGAGGCAGTGCTCCATCCCGACCCGCCGTTGCGCATCATTGCCGGTGCCGGTGCCGGCAAGACCCGAGTCCTGACCCGCCGCATCGCCTACCAGAGCGCAATCGACGCCATCGACCCCCGCCGTGTGCTGGCGCTCACGTTCACCCGCAAGGCCGCCGGCGAGCTCAACTCGCGGCTGCGCAGCCTCGGCCTGCGCGACTCGGTGGCCGCGGGCACGTTCCACGGCATCGCCTACGCGCAGTTGCGGCGTTATTGGGCCGACAACAATCGCACGGCGCCCGGCCTGCTCGACCGCAAGGCGGCGCTCGTGGCGCGCGTACTCCCACGCGGGCTCGGCGATACGGCAGTGCTCGACGTGATCAGCGAAATCGAATGGGCCAAGGCCCGCGTCGTCAGCCCCGACGCGTACGAATCTGCAGCACGTGCCGCCGATCGGCGGCCCACCGCATCACTTGCCCTCATGGCCGAGGCCTACCGTCGCTACGAGCAAGAAAAGAAAGAGCGACGCGTCGTCGACTTCGACGACCTCTTGTCGTTGTGCCGGCGTGCGCTCGAGACCGACACCGAATTCGGGTCGGCGCAGCGTTGGAGATTTCGTCACCTCTTCGTCGACGAGTTCCAAGACGTCAACCCGTCGCAGTTCACGTTGCTCAAGGCATGGCTCGGTTCCTCGGCCGACCTCTGCGTCGTCGGCGACCCCCGTCAAGCCATTTACTCCTGGAACGGCGCCGACGCCACTTACATCAACGACTTCGATCAACACTTCCCCGGCGCGGCCAGTGTCGAGTTGCGCAACAACTACCGCTCGACACCACAGGTCATGGCCATCGCGCAGGCGGTGTTGCGCGGCGCATCGACCTTGGCCCCCACCGTCGCGACCAAGCCCGGCGGACCGCTGCCGCGCATCAGGGCCTACGAGAACGACAGCGACGAGGCGCGGGGCATCGCCCGCGCGGTGCGCGACGCGCACGACCCCGGCAAGCGGTGGGCCGATCAAGCCGTGCTGGTGCGCACCAACGGCCAGATTCCGGTACTCGAAGAAGCGTTGCGCAAGGCCAAGATCCCGTTCCGCACGCGCGGTGGCGGGTTGCTGCGCCTCCCCGAGGCCCGTTCCATCATCCGCGGTCTCGAACGCTCGTCGCAGCCACTCGCGTCGTCGATCACCGACCTGTCGGTCGCGCCCGATGACGACGATCTCCAAGCTGGTGGGCCCGAGGCGCCTGACACGCGCCGTGTCATCGTCGACACCATCGTGCGGCTCGCCTCTGAATATCTCTCGATCGATCCGTCGGCGACGGGCCCGGCGTTCTCCTCGTGGCTACAGACGACAACCGGCGGTGACGATGTCGACGACAAGACCGACGCGATCGACATTGCCACCTTTCACGCCGCCAAGGGCCTCGAGTGGGCCATCGTGCACATCGCCGGGGTCGAGCAGGGCCTCGTGCCGATCTCCTACGCCCGCACACCCGACGCGCTGGCCGAAGAGCAGCGCTTGTTCTACGTCGCGGTCACACGCGCCGAACACACCGTGCACTGTTCCTGGTCCAAAGAGCGCCAGTTCGGCACCCGAGCATCGACGCGCAGCCCGTCGCCCTATCTCCAGTTGGTCGAAGACGCGCTCGATGTCCTCACCAACACGACGCGTCCGGTCAACAACCGCCAGCAAGTGGCAGCTCAACGAAAGCGGCTCGGTGCGACGACCGGCACCAAGACCGAGAACAACGATCCGCTCTATGTCGCGCTCAGGACATGGCGCAGCAGCGCGTCACGGGCGGCCAACGTGCCGGCCTATGTGGTGTTCCACGACGCCACGCTCGAAGCGATCGCGTCGAGCAAGCCCAAGACGCGCGCCGCGCTCGGTCGTGTGCCCGGCATCGGCCCGGTCAAGCTCGACAAGTACGCCGACGCGCTGTTGCGCATCGTGAAAGAAACCGCGAGCTAACGCCGCGCCAGCGTCTCGCCCTGTGACTGCGCGAGGTTTGGGGGGCGCGGCCGTTCCCGTTCACAGCGACTCTCGTAGTCGAAAAGCATGCCCACCGTGCGTTTCCACTAGCAGAGTGCGCGAAGGCGTCGATCTCGAGCATCGAAGACATGCTGAGCGACACGCTTCGGGTTGTGGCAGAGACGCCGCCACGTGAAGTGCAATGGCAACCAGCCGTCGAGCACGAGCAGGTTCTGTCGGTCGCGATCTCGTTCGAAGGCGTTGCGCGTCGTGTGCGCACCGAAGCCGTCGCCCTCTGCGGCCCCCCCGCAACGGCGAGAAGAAACACGGTCGCGTCGAAGGTGTTCCTGCGGCGAAGCCGCCGATCCGTTGCGGCGGAGCCGCACAGCTAGGTCTCGAGGTCGCTCTCGGCGGGAGCCAGCAGCGGGTCTCTGTCGACGAGCAGCGATCGAAGTGGACCGACTCCAGTTCGGCCCGGTCTCGCCACCTCGAAGAATCGACGCACGAGACGGTCGAACGTGGTCAGGCGAGCATGCAACGCCCGCTCGAGTGCGTTCTCAAGGGTTGACGGTGCAACGACGCCGCCGAGATCGATGAGCGTTCGTAGTGCGAATACCGTTCATTCGAACGATGTCACGCGGCAGGAGGTCACTCGATCGATGCAGCAGTAGACCCTGCCGCATCTTCTGTGTCGGGCCGACTGTCACCTCGGATCGAGACGGAGCGAGGTCGATGAGTCCATGGAGGTGAGCCGCGCTGCGATGCGATGCCACACCACCCGTCGCGAGACGTGTCGCCGCCAGTCGGATCACCTCGCTATCCGGCACACCTCCAACGCAATAGACGTCGCCAGTGACGCGTACAAGCCGGCCCGCTTGAAGCATTCGGCCGATCTGACCCCGCGACAAACCGATCGCAACCAGCTCTGGTCGTGTTATGAGGCCCAGCTGTTTTGTGGCGCGTCGGGCGAGGCGCCGTTCGATCACGACGTCCATGCGCACCATCAAAGCAAGCCCCTGTGACAGTCAGTCCTTTGCACCAGATTCGGAGCACTCTGGTAGTGCAAAAGCACGCCTACCGTGCTCTTCCACTACCAGAGTTCGTTCCCGCCCCGCTCCGCCCGTCCGTTGCGGTCGAGCTAGTCGAAGTCGACGACGACGGGCGCGTGATCGCTCGGAGACTCCCCTTTGCGGGCGTTGCGGTCGATCAGTGCGCGGTGTGAGCGCGCGGCAAGTGACTCGGTTGCCAGCACCAGATCGATGCGCAGTCCCATGCGTTTGTGAAAGTTGCCGCCGCGGTAGTCCCACCACGAATACAGGCCGGGTTCTTCGTGGTGCCGGCGAAAGACGTCGACGAGGCCCCAGTCGACCACGCGGGCGAGCGCTTCTCGCTCGGGCGGGCTCGTGTGCGTCTCGCCTTCGAACTTCTTCGGGTCCCATACGTCGCGGTCGTCGGGGGCGATATTGAAATCACCCGTGAGTATCACCGGGTCGGACGGCGCGCATTGTTGGTCGATGTGGGAGCGCAGCCGGTCCATCCATCGCAGCTTGTACTGGTAGTGGTCGTCAGCGAGTCCCCGTCCATTGGGCACGTAGCAGCTGGCGATGCGGACACCGCCACACGTTGCCCAGCAGATACGCGCGTCGGGGTCGGGATCACCGCCGTCGCCGAACCCAACCTGCGGACCCTCGATACCCACCCGCGACAAGATCGCGACGCCGTTCCACTGACCCTGGCCGTGGTGAAAGCTCTCGTAGCCGAGGGCGGCGAAACCCAGTGCGGGAAACGCGTCGTCACTGAGCTTGGTCTCCTGCAAGCACAACACGTCGGGCTCGAAGTCGGCGATCCATGATTCGACCCGGGCCTGACGGGCACCGAGTGAGTTGACGTTCCACGTTGCGATGCGCATCGATCACTCCGCCGTCGACGAGAGGAATTCGCGGGCGTGGCGGCTCAGGTCGCCGACGAAATACGGCACCGCCTGTCGCTCTGAGAATTGCCACGCTCCTTCGTTCTTGGCGAACTCGTCGATGTACCCACCGACGAAGATGGCTTGCAAAGGGAAGTCGGGCAGCGCTTGGTACACGGTGACGTACGAACGCGCTCGCGCGGTCTGGCCGTCGTCGGCGACGTCGATCTCGATGTTGGTGGTGACGTGGCGCGTCTGCGGCGAGCCGTCGTAGAGCAGACAGTTCGAACGGTGATACTCGACGACTTCGGCCGAGCCGTGCAGCGTCGAGAGGGGCCCGACGACGCGGGCATCCGCGAACAGTTGCGCGTAGCCCTCGAAGTCGCCGCTGTCATACAGGCGACAGTAGAGCGACATGAGGTTCTCGATCTGGCCACGGTCATCCACGCGCGGGGAGATTAGCGGGCCGGCGTCCGGTACCGGGATGGGACCTGCCCTCCTAGACTCACAGCGTGAGCGAGGAACTTGCCAATGTTCTCCTCGGCCAGAACGCGTGGCTGGTCGACGAGATGTACGAGCAGTATCGGGCCAACCCGAACTCGGTCAGCGCCAGCTGGCAAGAGTTCTTCGCCGACTACGGCAACGACAAATCCGAGGTCATCACCGGCGCCGCCAAAGAGCGGCTCACCGCGCCCACCGCATCCGTGGCACCACCCGCGACCGGCGCGGGCGCCACCACCCCCACGCCGACGGCCGTAGCCGATGCTCCCGGCGACCCCATCCGCGGCGCGGCAGCCCGCATCGTCGCCAACATGCAAGCGAGCCTGCAAGTGCCCACCGCCACTTCGTTTCGCGAGGTCCCGGCGCGGCTGCTCGAGGTCAACCGTTCGATCGTGACCAACTATCTACAACGCACCCGCGGCGGCAAGGTGAGCTTCACCCACATCATCGGCTATGCCGTGGTGCGGGCGATCGCCGATGCCGCGCCCGTGATGAATTCCTCGTTCGTCACCGACGACGCTGGTCAACCCCGCGTCATCCGCCACGATCACGTCAACCTCGGCATCGCCGTCGATGTCGAAAAGGCCGACCACTCCCATTCACTCGTCGTGCCCTGCATCAAAGGCGCGGACACGCTCGACTTCCAAGGTTTCGTCGACGCCTACGAAGAGCTGATCCGCAAGGTCCGTTCCAACAAGCTGGCACCCGACGATATGGCCGGTACGACCGTGTCGTTGACCAACCCCGGCACGCTCGGCACCGTGCAGTCCGTGCCGCGGCTCATGCCGGGTCAAGGGCTCATCGTCGGCGTCGGCACGATCGACTATCCCACTGCGTTTCGCGCGGCCGATCCGGCGGCGCTCGCCGACATGGGCATCTCCAAGACCGTCACCATCACGTCCACCTATGACCATCGCATCATCCAGGGCGCCGAGTCGGGTCTGTTCCTCAAGAAGGTGCACGAGTTACTGCTCGGCGAAGACGACTTCTACGTCGACATCTTCCGGTCGTTCAACGTGCCGTACGAGGCCGTCAAATGGCGCAAGGACGTCAACCCTGTCGATCAAGAACAGGTGCTGCTCGAAAAGCAGATGCAGGTGCAAACGCTGATCAACACCTTCCGGGTCCGCGGGCATCTCATCGCCGATCTCGACCCGCTGGCGTGGAAAGAGCCCAAGACGCACCCTGAGCTCGACCCCGCGTACTACGGCCTCACCATCTGGGATCTTCAGCGCGAGTTCTTGATCCTCGGGCTCGGCGGCACGCACGCGCAGCTCGGCCAGCAACGGCGCATGCGTCTCGAAGACATCCTCAAGCTGTTGCGCGACGCCTATTGCCGCACGATCGGCGTCGACTACATGCACATCCAGAATCCCGCCGAGAAAGATTGGATTCAGCGCCAAGTCGAGGGCGTGACCGCCACGATCAGCAGCGACGAACAGCGCCACATCCTCGAGCGACTCAACGCGGCCGAGGCACTCGAGCGCTTCCTCGCGACCAAATACCTCGGCCAAAAACGATTCGGCATCGAAGGTGCCGAGTCCGCGATCCCGATTCTCGACAAACTTCTCAGCGAGGCCGCGGATGCGGGGCTCGACTCCGGCTACATCGGCATGGCGCACCGCGGCCGCCTCAACGTGCTCGTCAACATCGTCGGCAAGAGCTACGGCCAGTTGTTCACCGAGTTCGAAGGCAACGTCTCGCCCGACTCGATCCAGGGTTCGGGCGACGTGAAGTACCACCTCGGCCAATCGGGCAAGTTCGAAAGCCGCGCCGGCAACGTGATCCCCGTCGAGTTGGCAGCAAACCCATCGCACCTCGAGGCCGTCAACCCCGTCGTCGTCGGCATGGCGCGGGCGCGTATGGACCAGATCGAGCCACCCGGTCGCTATCCCGTGCTGCCGATCCTCATCCACGGTGACGCCGCGTTCGCCGGCCAAGGTGTCGTAGCGGAGACCCTCAACCTGTCGCAGATCAAGGGTTACCGGGTCGGCGGCTCGGTGCACCTCGTCATCGACAACCAAGTCGGCTTCACCACCACACCAGATGCCGCGCGGTCCTCGGTGTACTCGACCGATGTGGCCCGCATGATCCAAGCGCCGATCTTCCACGTCAACGGCGATGACCCCGAAGCGTGCGTGCGCGTGGCCAAGCTCGCATTCGACTACCGCCAGGCGTTCAACAAAGACGTCGTGATCGACATGATCTGCTACCGCCGCCACGGCCACAACGAGAGCGACGATCCCAGCTACACGCTGCCGCTCATGTACAAGAAGATCGAAAATCGTCGCAGCGTGCGCAAGCTCTACACCGAAGCGTTGATCAAGCGCGGCGATCTCTCCCTCGACGACGCCGAAAAGTCGCTCGAGAGCTTCCAGCAACGGCTGCAACGGGCACTCGACGAGACGCGGTCTTCGGCTCCTGCGCCCGACCTCAAGGCCAAGGCACCGCAGCCACCGGTCGGTGTGCTCCCCCACGCCAACACTGCGGTCGACAAGGCCGCGGTCGACCGGGTGTACCACGCGCTGTCGACTTGGCCCGCGGACTTCCACGTGCACGCCAAGTTGCAGCGGCAGTTCGAACAGCGCGACGTGATGTGGCGGGCGGGCGAGATCGACTGGGCGCTCGGCGAAGCGATGGCCTTCGGCACGTTGCTCGACCAAGGCATTTCGGTACGGCTCACGGGGCAGGACAGCCGGCGAGGCACGTTCTCGCACCGCCACTCGACGCTGGTCGACTACGAGACCGGCGATGCGTTCGTGCCCGTGTCGACGCTGTCACACGACGGGTCGCAGTTCTGGTGCTACGACTCGCTGCTGTCCGAATACGCCGCGCTCGGCTTCGAGTACGGCTACTCGGTCACCAACAAGGACGTGCTCACGATCTGGGAAGCGCAGTTCGGTGACTTCTTCAACGGCGCCCAGATCATCATCGACCAATTCATCGTGGCCGCCGAAGACAAGTGGGGCCAAACATCCGGTCTCGTCATGTTGTTACCGCATGGGTACGAGGGGCAGGGCCCCGAACATTCGTCGGGCCGCATCGAGCGCTTCTTGACGCTCGCGGCCGACGACAACATCCAGGTGTGCAACGCCACCACCGCGGCGCAGTACTTCCACCTCCTGCGCCGCCAGATGATGCGCTCCCTGCGCCGACCGCTCATCGTCTTCACCCCCAAGTCGGGTTTGCGAGCGCGCACGTCGCGGTCGAGTGTCGACGAGCTGACCTCCGGCACGTTCGAAGAGGTGCTCGACGACCCGGCACCGCTGCCGCGTGACGAAGTCCGCCGCATCGTGTTCGCATCCGGCAAGGTCGCGTTCGACGCCATCGCCGCCCGCGACGAGCGCGGCTCGTCGCAAGTCGCGGTGGTGCGAGTCGAGCAGCTCTATCCGTGGCCCTACGGCGGCGTCGAAGCAATCGTCGCCTCGTACCCCAACGCCAACGAGATCGTCTGGCTACAAGAAGAACCCGAGAACATGGGCAGCTGGAACTTCGTCAAGGGCAAGTTCTATGAGCACTACGACGACACGCACAAGATCGAGCGAGTGTCGCGCTATGAGTCGGGTAGCCCCGCCACGGGCTCGGCCGCGGTGCACGCGCAAGAGCAAGCCGAGCTGGTCGAGCGCGCCGTCGTACTCTGAGAGCCGTCAGACTCCGAGGAGCCGTCATACCCCGAGCAGCGCGGCCAACTCGGTCGTCGCGGCGACCGGGTCGATCACCTTGATCGTCGTCA